>NZ_CP058350.1:560000-860000 GCF_005860795.2 Peteryoungia desertarenae | reverse complement strand
AGCCACGACCGTGACTTTCTCGACCGCACCGTGACCTCGACAATTGCCCCGGCCAATCCGGAGGAGCCGGATGGTCGCTGGATCGAATATGCCGGCGGCTATTCCGACATGCTTGCCCAGCGCAAGGGTGTCGAGGACGAACGCAAGCGGGCGGAAAAGGCCGAGAAGGCAAAGGCGCAGGAAGCCTCTAGCGGCAAGCCGACCGGCAGCGCAAACAGCAAGGGCAAGCTCTCGTTCAAGCAGAAGTTCGCGCTCGAAAACCTCCCCAAGGAGATGGAGAAGGCCGAGAAGGAGATCGCCGCACGCGAAGCCAGGATGGCCGACCCCAATCTCTTCACAAAAGACCCTGCCACCTTCAATCGTCTCGCTGCCGAAATGGAAAAGCTCCGCGCCGACCTCACCCGTATGGAAGAGGAATGGCTCGAGCTGGAAATGCTGCGCGAGGAGCTTGAAGGCTGAGGGCTTGAGCCGCTGCCTTACTTCTCCCCGTCGCCATCCCTTGCGAAAGCACGGGAAGCGCGCTATCTCCACATTGCTCTAACGGGGTGCCTTCTGATCCTTTGTGCTCGGAATGCTGAGAGGCTTTGCCAACCCGCGGAACCTGATCCGGTTAACACCGGCGGAGGGATTAGACGCGTCGATCGCAAACGCCCTATCCCGCTATCAATGATCTCACGGAGGAGGGCGCCATGCCGTCACATCTCGCTACATTGCTGCGTTCGGGTCTTGCCGCAGCCTTTCTGTCGTCCGGGCTTGCCTTGCCTGCGGTCGCCCAGGACAGGACCCTGACCATCTACACCTATGAAAGTTTCGTCTCTGAATGGGGTCCCGGCCCCAAGGTCAAGGAAGCCTTTGAGCAGACCTGCAATTGCACGGTCAATTTCGTCGGTGTTGCCGATGGCGTTGCACTTTTGACCCGCCTGAAGCTTGAGGGCGAAACATCCAAGGCCGACATCGTCCTTGGCATCGATACCAACCTGATCGAAGAGGCCAAGCAGACCGGTCTTTTCGACACGCATGGCATTGATGCATCCAAAGCCAATGTGCCGGGCAATTTCTCCGACGATGTCTTCCTGCCCTATGACTATGGCCATTTCGCCGTGGTCTATGACACTGAAGCCATGACCAATCCGCCGACGAGCCTCAAGGAACTGGTCGAGGGCGACCCGAACCAGAAGATCGTGATCCAGGATCCGCGCACCTCGACCCCGGGTCTTGGCCTGCTGCTCTGGGTCAAGTCCGTCTATGGCGACGAGGCGCCGCAAGCCTGGGCCAAGCTCAAGGATCGCGTCTTGACCGTCACCCCCGGCTGGTCGGAGGCCTATGGTCTTTTCACCAAGGGTGAAGCGCCAATGGTTCTCTCCTATGCGACGTCGCCTGCCTATCATATGGTTGCCGAAGAGACTGAGCGCTATCAGGCTGCAGAGTTTTCCGAGGGACACTATATCCAGATCGAGGTAGCAGGGCTTTTGAAGAACGCGCCGGAAAAGGAGCTTGCCCGCGAATTCCTCGCCTTCATGCTTGAGCCCGGTTTCCAGGATACCATCCCGACCAACAACTGGATGATGCCGGCTGCGCCGACCTCGGAGCCGCTGCCGGAAGCCTTCGGCAAGCTGATCCAGCCGAAGGTGACCTTCCTGATGAGCCCTGAAGAGGTTGCCGCCAATCGCAAGGCTTGGATCGATGAGTGGCAGGCGGCGATGACGCTCAACTGAGCATGGCTCAGCCTTCGCACAGTTTCGCAGGGGAAAGGCTGCCGGTTCTCGCCGGCGGCCTTTTCGTCATCGGGGCTGTGGCATCTTTTGTCGGTATCGCGCTTTTTGCCCTGCTTTACGGTCGGGTCGACGCGGCCTTGCTCACTGTGTGGCGCGATCCTGTCATTCATCAGGTTCTCCGTTTTACGCTTCTTCAGGCGGCCCTTTCGACGCTGTTGTCGCTTGCTTTCGCCATTCCGGTTGCCAGCGCCCTTGCGCGTCAGCGGCGCTTTCCCGGACGCATCTGGCTCATCCGCTTGATGGCCGTCCCCATGGGCTTGCCCGTGTTGATCGGTGCGCTGGGGCTGATCGGGATCTGGGGTCGGCAGGGCCTCGGCAATCAGGCCCTGCAGTTTCTGGGGCTCGACCAGCCCATCAGCATCTATGGCCTCACCGGCATCCTGATAGCCCATGTCTTTTTCAACATGCCTTTGGCTGTCCGTTTCATGCTGGCAGCACTCGAGCGCGTGCCGGCAGAACATTGGCGGACGGCAGCAGGCCTCGGTCTTTCGCCCCTCTCGATCTTCCGGTTTATCGAATGGCCTGTGCTGGCCCGTGTGGTGCCGGGTGCCGCCGGCCTCATTTTCATGCTCTGCGTCACGAGCTTCACGCTTATCCTGATCTTTGGTGGAGGCCCTGCAGCGACGACGATCGAGGTTGCCATCTATCAGGCGATCCGCTTCGATTTCGATCCCGGTCGGGCGGTCTCGCTGGCTGTGCTGCAAATTGCCGTGACGAGCCTGCTGCTCGTCTTGATCAGCCTCTTGCCTGGTGCCAGAGATCCCGGCCAGGTGGTCGGGCGTCGGGTAGACCGTTTCGATGGTCGAGGCCTCGGTATTCGCATGGCTGACGGGTTTCTGCTGGTATTCGCGTCGCTGTTTCTCGTGCTGCCCCTGGGTCAGGTGGTGGTCGCCGGCTTGCAGGCCGATCTTCTGGACCTAATCTCCAAGCCAAGCTTTCAGAGAGCGGCCCTCACAAGTCTCTGGGTCTCGTTGGCGGCGGCATTGCTTGCCGTTTTCGGCAGTCTTCTCATCATTCGCGCCCGTCAGCGGCTCGAGGAGACCCGGCAGGTGTCACTTTTCGGTCGGATGTTGATGGCCATGCTGTCAGCCACATCGTCGCTGGTGCTGCTGGTGCCGGTGACGGTGCTGGCAACCGGCTGGTTCCTGATCCTTCGGCAGGTTGGCGATGTTTCCCGCTTTGCTCCCGCAATCGTGATTGGGATCAATGCGCTGATGGCGCTGCCTTTTGCCGTTCGGGTTCTCTCACCCGCCTATGTTGATCATCGCATCCGCAGCAGGCTGCTTGCGGCAAGTCTCGGGCTCAAGGGACCGGCAAAGTGGCGATTGATCGATCTGCCTGTTCTGAAACGATCTTTGCTTGCGGCCTTCACCTTTTCCATGGCCCTGTCGCTTGGCGATCTCGGTGCGGTCGTTCTTTTCGGTTCGGAGAATATCTCGACCTTGCCGACTTTGATTTATGCCAGTCTTGGCAGTTACCGCAGCAATGATGCTGACGGCCTTGCGCTTCTGCTCGGCATTTTTTGCCTTGCGCTTGCCTTGATTGGAGCGCCTAAATTGCGAGAGGAGGACATGCGTCATGATGACCGCTGACCATCTCGCAATCCAGCTTCAATCTGTCGGCCTGAAACTTGGGCATCGCGATTTTGACTTCGATCTCGGAATTGAGCGCGGCGTTGTGACAGCGGTTGCCGGCGCGTCCGGTTCGGGCAAGTCGACGCTTCTCAATCTGATTGCCGGCTTTGAGCAGCCGCAAGTCGGTCGAGTGCTCATTGATGGACAGGATGTCACCGATCTGCCGCCTGCCCGTCGTCCCATCTCCCTGGTCTTCCAGGACAACAATCTCTTTGCCCATCTCGACCTCTTCACCAATATCGGCCTTGGCATTCATCCGGCTATGCGGCTTGCTCCCGGTGACCGGCTGACAGTATCGCGGGCCTTGGAGCGCGTGGGTCTGGCTGGTTTCGAACGTCGTCTTCCCGGTTCGCTTTCGGGTGGTGAGCGCCAGAGGGCCGCCTTCGCCCGGGCATTGGTACGTCGCAAGCCTGTCCTGCTGCTCGACGAGCCCTTTGCCGCGCTCGATCCCGGTCTCCGGTCCTCAATGGCCGATCTGCTCATCGATCTGCATCGAGACAGTGTGCCGACCATTGTCCTCGTGACCCATGATCCTCGCGATATCGAAAGGCTGGCCGACAGGGTGATCTTCCTGGATCAGGGAAGGGTGATCGTTGACGCCCCTACCGCTGAATTCTGGAATAAAACGGGCCTCGATCCCGTCGCACGCTTCCTCGGCGTCAATCGGATGGCAGTCGGTTCGCCATAATTTGGACTTGGGCCGGTGGCATCCGCATTCACGATTGGGTGGTTTTTCAAAGCTGGCCTTGGTCGTTTCGCTCCCGTCCACTATCTTTTTTGGCAGGCGTTTATTCGTATGTGGTGAATTGATAGTAGATGGTTGAGTGTGTCCAGGCGATTCCCGCTGCTTTTCAGTGTGAAAGACTGCGGATATCTCGGGCGATCACAGGCAAGGGTGAAGGGGCAGAATGCAGTTTTTGACCGGGAACAGCGCGTTGGCTGTCGCTTGGCTGCGGCATCGGCGCTTTGCAAGGCTCTCCACGGTCGCAGTCATCGTGTCGGCCGGTCTTGTGCTGTCCTCCTGCCAGTCGATCTTTGAGCAGGCCTATGTGCCGACGGTCGGCCCTTCCAGCAATCCGCAGATTGTTGATGAAGTGCAGCGGGGCGATCCCCGCGCCCAGCTGGGTGCACGCGAGCATCCGCGTATCGTTGCGAGCTATGGCGGAGAATATAACGATGCCAAGACCGAGCGCCTTGTTGCCCGCATCGCCGGTGCGCTGACGGCCGTCTCGGAAAATCCGAACCAGTCCTATCGGATCACGATCCTGAATTCTCCGGCGATCAATGCCTTTGCCTTGCCCGGCGGATATCTCTATGTCACGCGCGGGCTGCTTGCGCTCGCCAATGATGCATCGGAAGTTGCGGCTGTTCTCTCCCACGAAATGGCCCATGTGACGGCAAATCATGGTATCGAGCGCCAGCGTCGGGAAGAAGCGGAAGTCATTGCCAGCCGCGTTGTCGCCGAAGTGCTTTCCAGTGACCTTGCCGGAAAACAGGCTCTGGCGCGTGGCAAGCTGCGTCTGGCAGCATTCTCCCGTCAGCAGGAATTGCAGGCCGATATCATCGGCGTGCGGACCCTGGGTGAAGCCGGTTATGATCCCTATGCGGCCGCCCGTTTCCTCGATTCCATGTCGCGCTACAGCCAGTTCACCTCGGTTGATCCGGAAGCGGATCAGAGCCTCGACTTCCTGTCGAGCCATCCGAACGCACCACAGCGCGTCGATCTCGCCCGCCGTCACGCCCGCGCCTTCGGGCCGGAGGGAACCTATGGCGAAACGGGACGCGATTACTTCCTCAACGGGATCGACGGTCTGCTTTATGGTGACAGCCCGGACGAAGGCTTTGTCCGAGGTCAGACCTTCCTGCATGGCAAGCTCGGCATTCGTTTTGAAGTTCCCAACGGTTTCCAGATCGACAACAAGGTCGAGGCGGTTCTTGCCACCGGACCTGGAGATGTAGCCATCCGCTTCGATGGCGTTGCCGACAACAAGAACATGACGCTGCCGAACTATATCTCCAGCGGATGGGTGACGGGCCTGCTGCCGGAGACGATCCGTTCGATCAAGGTCAATGGCCTTGATGCTGCAACCGCGCGCGCCTCTGCCGACAGGTGGGATTTCGACATCACGGTCATCCGGATCGGTCCGCAGATCTTCCGCTTCCTGACCGCCGTTCCAAAGGGTAGCCCTGCGCTGGAGCCGACGGCGCAGCAGTTGAGAGACACTTTCCGCCAGATATCGCTGCAGGAAGCCGCCTCGCTGAAGCCCCTGCGTGTACGGGTGGTGACCGTGCGCCCGGAGGATACAATCGGTACGCTCGCAGCCCGAATGATGGGTACGGATCGCAAGCTGGAACTCTTCCGCCTCATCAATGCCCTTGGCCCGACCTCGACCCTGACGCCCGGCATGCGGGTGAAGATCATTTCTGAATAATGAGATCTGCTGCCGGCCTTGGGCTTTGACTGCCCCAACAAAAAAGCCGGCTCGGATGCCGGCTTTTTCGTAAATTGAAGTCTTCTTTCAGAACGCCATTTCGGTGCGGCCCTCGGCGGGCGCATAGGGCGCGAGCGCCTGTTTCAGCTTTTCCATGGCGCGGGTCTCGATCTGGCGGACACGTTCCTTGGAAATGCCAAGCTCGGCACCGAGTTCTTCGAGCGTCGCCCCTTCTTCCGCAAGGCGTCTGGCCTTGATGATGCGGGTCTCGCGTTCGTTCAGGCTGCCCATCGCGGATGTCAGCCAGCCTTTCCAGCGTTCGCCGTCGATGATCGAGGTCACCTGCTCGTCGGGTGCAATCTCGTTGCTTTCCAGCATTTCCAACTGCTCGGTGCCCTCGCCATTGCGACCTGCCACCGGCGTCTGCAGCGAGGTGTCATTGCTCGTCAGGCGGGCGTCCATAGACTGCACATCCGCAAGGCTGACGCCGAGGGCGGATGCGATTTCCTGATGGATCGCCTGATCCGACAGGCGGTTGTCGCCCTGGGCAAGCTTGGCGCGCAGGCGGCGCAGGTTGAAGAACAGCGCCTTCTGGCTGGAGCTTGTCCCGCCGCGCACGATCGACCAGTTGCGCAGGATGTAGTCTTGCATCGACGCGCGGATCCACCAGCCTGCATAGGTCGAGAAGCGCACTTCCCGGCCGGGATCGAAACGGGCGGCGGCTTCGAGAAGGCCGATATAGCCCTCCTGGATCAGGTCGTTCAGCGGCAGGCCGAAGCCCCGGAATTTGGCCGCCATGGCAATCACCAGACGCATATGCGCCTGGGCGATGCGGTTGCGGGCACCCTGATCGTTGTGGTCCTTCCAGCGGATGGCGAGATCCAGCTCTTCCTCGCGCTCGAGATAGGGCTGCGCCATTGCATACTTGATAATATGTCTGTCAGCGGACATGGCTTTCATCGATGTCTCCATGGTCGGTTCGGACAGTTTTCCGCCCAGATCCGATTTTGGCCGTCGGACCTCAACGGGGCACCGTCCATTCGGGTTCCACGGGAGAGGAGATGTTTCGTCGCCTCGGCTATGGTCCCGCTATCAAGCGTTCCAGACCATATTACGCAGCCGTGAGCGGATCGGATTGCTCAGCCGGTCGCATTCTTGTCTGCATTGACCTGCGACAAACTGTGCTTGGCATAGGTAGGGGAGACGAGAGGTCCGGTCGGCATCCATGTCGAGACCGGACGCATCGAAGGCATCAGCCTTCCAAAGGTGAAGGAGGGCGCAGGATCTGCGCCGTCCATTGATCATGGCGTGAACCAGGCCTTTGCAGCTATTGCCTGCGGGCCTGATCCCAGGAAATCAGGCGGAAAGCGCCTTGAACTCGGCGAGGATCGCATCGCCCATCTCGGCAGTGCCCACCTTTGTGCAACCTTCGGCCATGATGTCGCCGGTGCGGATGCCCTTGTCGAGGACATTGGCGATCGCCTTTTCCAGCGTGTCGGCTTCCTTGACCATGTTGAAGGAGTAGCGCAGGCACATGGCAAAGGAGGCGATCATGGCGATCGGGTTGGCGATACCCTTGCCGGCGATGTCCGGTGCGGAACCATGCACGGGCTCGTAGAGCGCCTTGCGCTTGCCGGTCTTGGCATCCGGGGCACCGAGCGAGGCCGACGGCAGCATGCCGAGCGAACCGGTCAGCATGGCGGCAACGTCCGACAGCATGTCGCCGAACAGGTTGTCGGTGACGATGACGTCGAACTGCTTCGGCGCGCGCACCAGCTGCATGCCGCCGGCATCGGCCAGCATGTGGTCAAGCTTCACGTCAGAGAACTTCTCCTTGTGGGTCGCGGTGACGACCTGGTTCCACAAGACGCCCGACTTCATGACGTTGCGCTTTTCCATCGAGCAGACGGCATTCTTGCGGGTGCGGGCGAGTTCGAAGGCGACGGAGGCGATGCGCTCGATTTCGTAGGTATCATAGACCTGCGTGTCGATGGCGCGCTTCTGGCCATTGCCAAGATCGGTGATGGTCTTCGGCTCGCCGAAATAGACGCCACCGGTCAGTTCGCGGACGATGAGGATATCGAGACCCTCGACCAGTTCCGGCTTCAGCGAGGAGGCGTTGGCGAGCGCCGGATAGCAGATTGCCGGACGCAGGTTGGCGAAGAGTTCGAGATCCTTGCGCAGGCGCAGGAGGCCGGCTTCCGGGCGAACTTCGTAAGGCACGTCATCCCACTTCGGACCGCCGACGGCACCGAAGAGAACGGCGTCGGCTGCGAGCGCCTTGGCCATGTCTTCTTCCGAGATCGCCGCGCCATGGGCGTCATAGGCGCAGCCGCCGACCAGGCCCTCATCGGTGACAAAACCGGCGCCCATTTCGTCGTTCATATAGGCGATGATCTTGCGGACCTCGCCCATGGCTTCCGGACCAATGCCGTCACCGGGCAGGAGAAGAAGATTGCGCTCAGTCATGAAAGCCTCCGCTCAAAAACAAGTTGCGGTCTCTTAGACCCCGCGACAGGCCTTTTCAAGCGAGCAAAGGCTTGAAACGGTACGGTTTGGGCACGCCGTAAGTCATATCCTGCAATGCCAAGGTGATGCACCTGAATGGTTGACCGTTTGGCGTCTGACGTTCACAACTCAGCTGCTTCGCAATTCTTGATAATACCCCCGCAGAGTATCCCATGTCCCCTTCTGCCGCTCCCCTCTCCGTGCCGCTCCACCTCCATACCCCGCTTCTTCAGACGCGGGCGGACTATAGTGCCTGTGGCAAGCCGCTTCTTCTGAAGATGGACGCGCTGCAGCCATCCGGCAGTTTCAAGCTGCGTGGCGTCGGGCTTCTGTGCCAGCGTGAGGTGGCCGCTGGTGCCCGCGAGATATTTTGCGCCTCGGGAGGCAATGCCGGCATAGCCGCTGCCTATGCCGGGCGGGCGCTTGATGTGCCGGTGACCATCGTCGTGCCGGAAACAACCAGTCCGGAGGTGCGTCGGCAGATTGCGGCAACGGGTGCGGACGTGCTGGTGCATGGCGCGGTCTTTGACGAGGCCAATGCCCATGCCATCGCTATGGCGGAGGCGAGAGACGCAGCTTATGTTCATCCCTTCGATCATCCCTCGCTGTGGGAGGGGCATGCCAGCCTGATCGATGAGGTGGTGGAGGATGGCGCTGCCTTTGATTGTGTCATCACGAGCGTCGGTGGTGGAGGCCTGCTGGCCGGCATCGTGGCCGGACTGAAGCGCAACGGTTTGTCGAATGTGCCGGTGATCGCTG
Organism: Peteryoungia desertarenae; assembly: GCF_005860795.2. Classification (GTDB taxonomy): domain Bacteria; phylum Pseudomonadota; class Alphaproteobacteria; order Rhizobiales; family Rhizobiaceae; genus Allorhizobium; species Allorhizobium desertarenae. The sequence goes on along the minus strand of NZ_CP058350.1, from coordinate 850,892 downwards.
TCGAGACGGAAGGGGCGGCCTCTTTTCATGCGAGCCTTGAGGCGGGTACGCACGTGACGCTGCCCGCGATCACCTCGATTGCCAATTCCCTTGGTGCCCGCCGTGTTGCGCCCCATGTCTTTGATCTGCCCAATCACCACCCGATTGAAAGTGTCCTCGTGAGCGATGCGCAGGCGGTTCAGGCGTGCCTCAAGTTTGCCGATGCGCAGCGGGTGCTGGTCGAGCCTGCCTGTGGCGCAGCCCTTGCGGTGGCGGATGTTCATTTTGAGCTTCTGCAGGGCTTTGAAAGGCCGCTGATTGAGGTCTGCGGCGGGATTGGCGTGTCCCTGGCGAAGCTTGAGACCTGGCGGAGCCAGTTCGGCTGATGCGAGCGCTCACCATGAAAAAAGCCGGGCTCTAAACCCGGCTTTGTCATTCATTCTGTCGTGTCGCCGTAGGCTCAGGCCCAGGGGCGCTGGGCAGCGTTCGACTTTTCGAAATTCGCGATGCTCGAGGCCTTTTCCAGCGTCAGGCCGATATCGTCGAGGCCGTTCAGCATGCAGTGGCGCTTGAATGCATCGATTTCGAAGGTGATCTTGCCGCCGTCCGGACCGGTGATCTCCTGGGCTTCCAGATCGACCGTCAGCACGGCGTTGGAGCCGCGCGAGGCATCGTCCATCAGCTTGTCCAGGTTTTCCTGGCTGACGATGATCGGCAGGATGCCGTTCTTGAAACAGTTGTTGTAGAAGATGTCGGCAAAGGACGTGGAGATCACGCAGCGGATACCGAAATCGAGAAGTGCCCAAGGGGCGTGTTCGCGCGAGGAGCCGCAGCCGAAGTTGTCGCCGGCGACCAGGATCTGCGCATTGCGATAGGCGGGCTTGTTCAGAACGAAATCCGGGTTTTCCGAGCCGTCTTCGTTGTAGCGGGCTTCGGCAAACAGGCCGGTGCCGAGACCGGTTCGCTTGATCGTCTTCAGATAATCCTTCGGGATGATCATGTCCGTGTCGATATTGACAACCGGAAGCGGCGCGGCGACGCCGGTGAGCTTTACAAACTTATCCATCAATCCTGCCTTCGATCCTGCCGTTCATCGTTCGAACGTCTCGCCCATAGAGGAAAATCTGGCTGATTTGAAGGAGAATCTTGTTGGGGAACTTCGCAACTGCGATAAAAGCCGCAAGATCAGGTGCCTTTGGTGGCAATGCATGCTCGCACAGAAGCAGGGCGATCCGCAGAAGGCCCTGCATAAATCTGTCAGCCAGTTTTACTGGTCGATGATCGTCCCGCGACCGTCGTTCCAGACGCGCATTTCACGCTCTTTGCGGGTCTTGGCATAGACCGGACGCGGCTTGGCCTTGAGCATCAGCATCCGGGCGCCAAGCGTTGCCGTCAAAAGCAGGCCGACGATCAGTGTCAGCGAAACGGCAAAGGCTGCAGCGATACCCATTACGGCAAGACCGGCAACAGCGAAGAGAGCGGAACGAATATTCTGCATGATGTTGATCCTTTCACAGATGCAAGGTGGTCCTTCTTTTCCCGCAATGCAAGAGGTTTTCACCGAAATGTCATCTTGCGCCCTGCCGCAAAGATTGACAGAACTCAGCCATGCAATTGACCTCGTCCCGGCAAGACCATTTCGTGCGGCGCTCTCTTCTGACCGTGCCGGCCATCAATGGCCGAGCGCTTGAAAAGGCCGTGACGCTGTCTTGCGATGGTATCATCTTCGATCTGGAAGATTCCGTCGCGCCGGAGATGAAGGCCGAAGCGCGGGATAAGCTGCGGAATTTTATGAAGAATTCGCCTCTTGGCCTGCGAGAGGGCATTATCCGCATCAATGGCGTCGATACGCCCTTTCTGGATGCGGATCTTGATCTGGTGGCCAGTGTTCGCCCCGATGCCGTGCTGATCCCCAAGGTCGAGACGCCCGAAGATCTGATCCTCATCGCCGAGCGGCTGAAGGCGAAAGATGCGACGCAAGGCCTCAGTCTCTGGGCGATGATCGAAACGCCGAAGGGAGTGCTGAATGCCGGGGCGATTGCAGCGCTCGGGCGCAATGGCGGCGGATTGCTCGACTGTTTCGTTGTCGGGCTGAATGATCTGCGCAAGGCAACCGGCATTCCGCGCGAGCCGAACCGCACCTATCTCGTGCCCTTCCTGATGCAGATCCTGCTCGCCGCTCGCGCCCATGGATTGTCTGCGATCGACAGCGTCTCGAATGATTTCAGGGATATCGAGGCCTTTGGCCCCGAATGCGCCCAAGGCCGCGCCATGGGTTATGACGGCAAGATGCTGATCCACCCGGCCCAGATCGAGCCCGCCAACCAGCATTTCGGACCTTCCGATGGGGAAATTGCCGAGGCAAGGGCGATTATTGAGGCGTTCTCAACGCCGGAGGCGGCAAATCTCAATGTCATCAATCTCGACGGTAAAATGGTCGAGCGGCTGCATCTCGAAGACGCCGAACGGCTGATGGCCCAAATTCAGATCATCGAAAGAAGAAAGACCATAGCATGAAACTTTACCGTTTTCTCACCGGCCCTGATGATGCCAGCTTCTGCCATCGTGTGACGGACGCGCTCAACAAGGGCTGGGAGCTTCATGGATCGCCTTGCCATACCTTCAATGCAGCGGAGAACAGGCTCTATTGCGGCCAGGCGGTGGTGAAGACCGTGCATGGCAAGGATTATGATCCGGACATGAAGCTCGGCGAGCAGTAATCGGTCGCTAAGGCTGGAAAAGCCTGGTGGCTCCATGCGACCAGGCTTGCTGCATCGGAAGGCCGGGTTCAGCCCGTTTCTTTCCGTCAGTTGTTGGCCGCAGCGTCCTCGGCGCTTTCCTCGATCCGCTCCATGTCGTCGTCGGACAGGCCGAAATGGTGGCCGATCTCATGGATCAGGACATGGGTGATGATGTCGCCGAGGGTTTCCTCGTTTTCGGCCCAGTAATCGAGGATCGGGCGTCGATAGAGCGTGATCTTGTTGGGGATTTCGCCGGTTTCCATTGAAAAGCGTTCGGAAATACCGCGCCCTTCGAACAGGCCCAGAAGGTCGAAGGGGGTTTCCAGCGCCATGTCCTCGAAGACATCATCGGTTGGGAAATCGGTGATCTCGATGACCAGATCCTTGGTCAGGGCACGAAATTCCTCAGGCAGATGACCATAGGCTTCAATGGCCAGCGACTCGAATGCGCTGATCGTGGGGGCGTGGCGATCCCGCCAATCCTCGGTCTGGTCAATACGGGCCATGGGTACTCCTTACTTGTGCCGACATATAGGCGTTTTGCCCGATCATTTCGAGAGCAAATCCGGATGAGGAATAAATTCTCATCTGAATCCGGTTGACTCTTTTAGCAAGCTCTGGAATCCATAAGAACATATAGAGAACAAAAACGGAGATGACGTCATGGGCAGCCATGCTCAGACGCAGGAGCAGCTTTTTGCCTTGCGACAGACGATTGCCCGCATCGAGGGCAAGTCGGACCATGGCGCGCGTTTGTCTGCCCTGGCCGGCGGGGACGCCAATGCCAAGGATACCGGTTCGGCTGCGGAACGGAAAGCCTTTGATCTTGAGGGATGTTTCGAGGCGTTGAAGGCCGAATGGCTGCGGCCTGGACTGATGCTGGAGCTGCGCGGCGAGCGTCTGCAGCAGGCCGGTGCCGTCAGCGGACTTGGTCTTTCCATCGCAGCGATGCGCGCAAGCCTTGCCCATAAGGAGCGAAGCCTTCCCGACCGGATGCTGCTGATCTCCGATCCCCATGTGGCGCGTGAAAGCGGCCTCCTATACGGGCCTGGACTTGTCGATTTCGGCCTTGCGGCAGGCGAAATCGTCCATGCGATGCCCCGCCGGATCGAGGATGCATTGTGGCTTACGGAAGCCGCGCTTGTGTCCCGTGCCTTTTCGACCGTGCTCTTCGAGGTGCATGGCAATCTGAAGAAATTCGGGCTGACCGAAAGCCGCCGTCTGAGCCTGAAGGCGCGCAGTGCCGGTCGGGCACTCCTGATCCTGCGTCAGGCCGGCGAGGAAGAGGCATCGAGCGCCAGCCTGCGCCTTCTTGTCAAACCCGCGCCGGCGGCGGCGCGTCAACTGTCCGATGGGGGCCCGCTTGGCGGCAGCATGGGCCATCCCGCCTTTTCGATCCGTATCGAGAAATCCCGCGCTGCGGAGCTTTTCGATCTAACCCTGGAGTGGAACCCTGATGAACGCCGCCTTTACCCCCTCGCTCCTGCAGACCGCGCCCGATTGCGACCGTCGGATCCTGTCGCTCTATTTCCCGAGGCTGTCGACCGACCGCATCGCCCGCAGGCGCTGGGGACTGTCATGGCGTTCGCCGGGGCAGGCGGGATCCACCGGGCATCCTGAGGCTGCCGGTCAGACCCTGCCGCCACTGGTCTGTGCCGGGCGTGTCGCCAACAATCTCCGACTGACGGCGCTGGATGAAAGGGCGGAAAGCTTCGGCCTGCGTATCGGCCAGGGGCTGGCGGAAGCGCGTGCCATCTGCCCGGCCATCGAGGTGATCGAGGCCGATCCGGATGCTGATCGCAGCTTTCTCGAGGCGATTGCCGACTGGTGTGATCGTTATACGCCGCTTGTCGCCATTGATGGCAGCGATGGGTTGATGCTCGATATCACGGGCTGCGCCCATCTCTTTGGCGGCGAGGCAAACCTGCTGGCTGATCTGACGGCCCGGCTTTGCGGCCTTGGGCTTGAAGTCGAGGCGGCCATCGGCCCCACACCCGGTCTTGCCCAGGCCTGCAGCCGCCATCAGGGGCCGGCAATCGTCGCGATTGCCGAGGCCCCGGACGTGTTGTCCCCGCTGCCGGTCAAGGCGCTCCGGCTTGCTGCCGAGATTGTCGTCGACATGGCGCGTGTCGGCCTGAAGACGATCGGCGATCTTCTCTCGGCTCCGCGTGCGCCGATCATGCGCCGCTTCGGTCCCTCGCCGATCTTGAGACTCGATCAGGCGCTCGGGCTTGAAGGCGAGCCGATTTCGCCGCGCCGGGTCCCGGCCATGATTTCGGTGGAGCGGCGCCTTGCCGAGCCGATCAGCGAGGAGGAGCATATTCTTGATCTCGCCGGTCGTCTGGCGGCGGGGCTTCGGGCAACGCTTGAAGCCCGCGCCGAGGGCGGGCGTCTCTTCGAACTCATGCTGTTTCGCCTTGATGGCCGGGTGTTTCGCATCGAGGTCGGCGCCTCTGCACCGCTGCGCGATCCGCAGCGTATCCGGGCGCTGTTCGAAGAGCGCCTCTCGGTGCTGCGTGATGGTCTGGATGCCGGCTTCGGTTTCGAGCTTCTGCGGCTCAATGTCTTGCGCAGCGAGGCTTTTGAGAACCGTCAGGCAAAGCTCGATGATGAGGATGGCGAAGGCGAGCAGCTGACCCGTTTTGTCGATCAGGTGGCCGCCCGGCTCGGCACACGGGCGCTCAGCCTGCCTCTCTCGCTTTCCAGCCATTGGCCGGATCGGGCAAGCGCGCATCAGCCGCTTTCCGATGCGCTGGCGCTTCTTTCAGCCGGCTCACCATCGGCTGCTTCCGTCCTCGATGCCGGGTCGCGCCCGCCGGTGCGTGGTCTTCGCCCGCTTCGGTTTCTCGCCCGCGCCGAAGAGGTGGAGGTCATGTCGTCCGTGCCCGACGGCCCGCCGGCAAGCTTCCGCTGGCGCCGGCTGCAACGGCGCATCCTGAAGGCGGAAGGGCCGGAACGGATCGCACCGGAATGGTGGATCGATGGTGAAGAGGCGCCGCCACGCGATTATTTCCGCGTCGAGGATACGGCGGGGCAGCGCTTCTGGCTCTATCGCGAAGGGCTTTACGAACGGCCCGGTCGCAAGCCCTCCTGGTTCCTGCAGGGCTTTTTCGCATGAGTACGCCCGAATTCTTCGAGATCGGTCTCAAAAGCAATTTCTCCTTTCTCGAAGGTGCCTCCCATGCCGAGGATCTGGTGCGAACGGCCCTGTCGCTGGGCTTGTCCGGCATCGGTCTTGCCGATCGCAATACGGTTGCCGGTGTTGTGCGCCTGCATGCCTCGGCCAAGCTCAACGGCCTTGCCTTTCGCCCCGGTGCCCGTCTCGTCTTTGCCGACGAGACACCGGAGCTTCTCGCCTATCCGGTCAACCGGCGCGGCTGGGGTCATCTCTGCCGCTTGCTCAGCGCCGGCAATCTGCGCTCGGCCAAGGGGGTCTGTACGCTCTATCAGGCGGATCTCTTTGACTGGGCTGAGGATCTTCTCTTTGTCGTCATGCCGCCAAGCCTGGCCGGGCCGGTGGCGGTCGATGATTTCTCACGGCGTCTTGCGCCGCTTGCCGAGCGGTTTTGCACGCCATCCGGTATGTCATCGAAAAGCCAGCTGCACCTGGCCCTGGTGCCGCGCCATGACGGGTTTGACCGCAAGAGCTTTGCCGAACTGGCGCTGATCGCCAGCCGTTTCGGCCTGCCGCTGATTGCCACCAATGATGCGCGCTATCACGAGCCCGAGCGCAAGCCTCTCGCCGATGTGCTGGTGGCGATCCGTGAGCATGTTCCGGTTGCAGAAGCCGGTTTTCGCCTTGAGGCCCATGGCGAGCGCCACATGAAGACGCCGCGCGAAATGGCACGGTTGACGAAGGATTATCCCGAGGCAATTGCCAATAATGCCCATTTCTTTCGCCGGCTCACTTTCTCGCTGGATGAGCTGTCCCACCAGTATCCGGAGGAAAGCGTCGATGGCGAGCCGTCGGCTCTCGCGCTGCGTCGACTCACCTATGAAGGGGCCAACCGCCGCTTTCCGCAGGGCATTCCCGAAAAAGTGCTGAAGCTCCTCGATTACGAGCTGAAGCTGATCGCGGACAAACGTTACGAGCCCTATTTCCTGACGGTGCACCGCATTGTCTGCCATGCCCGGTCGGAAAATATCCTCTGCCAGGGCCGGGGTTCGGCGGCCAATTCCGCCGTCTGCTATTGTCTGGGCATTACCGAGGTCAATCCGGAGCGAACGACCCTCCTCTTTGACCGCTTCATCTCGACCGAGCGTGACGAACCGCCGGATATCGATGTCGATTTCGAGCATGAAAGGCGTGAAGAGGTGATCCAGTTCATCTACCGCGCCTATGGGCGCGAACATGCAGCGCTCACCGCCGCCGTCATCAGCTACCGGGCGCGCTCGGCGGGCCGCGAGGTGGCCAAGGCCTTCGGTCTGTCTGAGGATGTGCAATCGGCGCTGGCCGGCTCCATCTGGGGCTGGTGGACCAGCGACTTCACCGAGGAGCAGGCGCGGGCCGCCGGCCTCGATCTCAAGGATCCGACCACAAGGCGGGTGATGGATTATGCCCAGCTGCTGCAGGGCTTTCCCCGCCATCTGTCGCAACATGTCGGCGGCTTCGTCATCACGAGCGACCGGCTGGACGAGGTGGTGCCGATCATGAACACCGCCGATGGCCGTTACATGGTCGAGTGGGACAAGGACGATCTCGACACGCTGAAGATCCTGAAGATCGATGTGCTGGCGCTTGGCATGCTGACCTGCCTTGCCAAGGCGCTTCGAATGCTCAGCCTGCATTATGATCGCGATGAAACGCTGGCTTCCATCAACGAGGACCAGCAGGATGCCGTCTATGACATGATCTGCCGGGCCGATACGATCGGCGTCTTCCAGATCGAAAGCCGGGCGCAGATGAGCATGCTGCCAAGGCTGAAGCCCCGCATCTTCTATGATCTGGTGATCGAGGTGGCGATCGTGCGTCCCGGCCCGATCCAGGGCAATATGGTCCATCCCTATCTCAAGCGTCGCGAGGATCAGCGGGCCGGGCGTCCCATCACCTATCCGGGACCGGAACTCGAAACCGTCCTGAAGCGCACGCTTGGCGTGCCGCTCTTTCAGGAACAGGCCATGCAGATCGCGATCACGGCAGCCGGCTTCACGCCGGCGGAAGCCGATCAGCTGCGTCGCGCCATGGCAACCTTCCGGCGCACTGGCCAGGTTTCAAGCTTTCAGAAGCGCATGATCGAAGGCATGGTCCAAAAGGGTTATGATGCCGAGTTCGCCGCCCGCTGCTTCAGCCAGATCGAAGGTTTTGGCGAATATGGCTTTCCGGAAAGCCATGCGGCCTCCTTTGCGCTCCTCGTCTATGTCTCCTGCTGGTTCAAGACCTATTATCCGGATATCTTCTGTGCCGCCCTGCTCAATTCCCAGCCCATGGGCTTTTATGCTCCGGCCCAGCTTGTGCGCGATGCCCGCGAACATGGCGTCGACATCCGACCGGTGGATATCAATCATTCGACCTGGGACAATGAGCTGGAAGCCGATGAAGACGATGCCGCAGGCAGACCCGTCTTCGATCCGGCGCGGATTGCATCGCGCCATCGCAGCATGGGCAATGTCATCCTCACGAAGAAAGCCGTGCGTCTCGGCTTTCGCCAGATCAAGGGGCTGAAAGAGGCCGATCTGAAGGTTCTGATTGCGGCGCGCGGCAAGGGCTATGATTCCGTACGTGATCTCTGGCTGCGCACGCGGCTCTCCCGCGCCGTCATCGAAAAGCTCGCCGATGCCGATTGCTTCTCTTCCCTTGGGCTTAGCCGACGCGATGCGCTTTGGGCGGCACAGGCGCTCGATGGCCAGCAGGCCGTGGAAGTCCTCCCGCTGTTTGAGCAGGTTGCGACCGAGGCCTTGCAGGACGAGGCGGAAATGGATCTGCCGCGCATGCTGCCGGGGGAGGAGGTCTTGAGTGACTACCGAACATTGACCTTCTCGCTCAAGGCCCATCCCTTGAGCTTCCTCAGACCCGACATGCGCCGCGCCGGACTGAAATCCTCTGCTGATCTCGAAGATCTAAGCCATGGTCAGACCGTCCAGCTCGCAGGCCTGGTGCTTGTGCGGCAAAGGCCGGGCTCTGCCAAGGGCGTTATCTTCATGACCATCGAGGATGAAACCGGTACCGCCAATATCATTGTCTGGCCCAAGACCTTCGAGCGCTACCGGCCTGTTGTCATGGGCGCACGTCTGGTTGCCATTCGTGGGCGTCTGCAAAAGGCGCATGGCGTCATTCATGTCGTTGCCGAACACATTGTCGATGCCACGGCCCGTCTGGGGCTGTTGACCCGTGATCTCAAGCATTTCGATGTGCTTGCCCATGCGGACGAAGTGCGCCGGCCGGGTGTCGATCAGCGACAGGGCAAGGCGCCGATGGTCAAGCCTCCGCCGGGTCTTGCCGCACCAGTCCCTGCCGGTCATCCCCGGCGCACTGCCATGGCCGCACTTTTGCCCAAGGGGCGAAACTTTCACTAGACCTAAAATGGGGTAGGGGTCGGCTCCTATTTTTCTTGACAAATGCCATCGTGTTTAGCAAAAAGAGGACATAAGAATTCATGTTTCATGGTTGATGCGTTCATGCTGGTCTGCAGCTGCAATTACATCACGGACAAAGAGATCAAGGCGGTCATCAACGAGATGCTCGATGAGGACTGTTGGCAGCTGATCGTTCCTGCCAAGGTCTACCACGCGATGAACAAGCGTGGCCGTTGCTGTGGCTGTTTCCCGAATGTGGTCGACCTGATTGTGCGCACCACGGAAGCCTATCACGCCAATCGCGAGACAGAGACGGCTGAAGTCGTGGATTTCATCGAACGTCTGAAGCGTTTTCACGCGGAGCAGAATGCGGAAATTGCCGAGCGTCGCAAGGCGATGCTCGAATCCCGTCGCGCAGCTGGCTGATTTTCTCTCCCATCACCATTCGTTTTTGGCCCGCCAGTGATCGCGGCAAGCAGTCGTCTGGGCTTGCTTCAGATATCCCACCCTTTCCTGCGTCAACCAGTCACCGTTTGAGACTTCGCAATCGGCCACGCTCGATGGCTTCCCAAAAACTTAGAACCTTTCTAAAAAGTATCTCGACAGAACGATGTTGCCGCACTATGGTTCCTGCAACCAAAACAAGCAGAGGATGTATGTCATGAAGGGTGATGCAAAGGTCATTGAGCGACTGAATGAGGCGCTGTTCCTGGAGCTTGGCGCAGTCAACCAGTATTGGCTCCACTATCGCCTTCTCGAAGACTGGGGCTATATCAAGCTGGCCAAGAAGGAGCGGGCTGAATCGATCGAAGAAATGCAGCATGCAGACAAGATCATCGCGCGCATCATCTTCCTCGAAGGCCATCCGAACCTCCAGACCGTTGCTCCGCTGCGTATCGGCCAGAATGTCAAGGAAGTGCTGGAAGCCGATCTCGCCGGCGAATATGACGCGCGCACGTCCTACAAGCTCTCGCGTGAAATCTGTCAGCAGGCCGGCGACTATGTAACGATGAAGATCTTCGAAGAGCTTCTGACCGACGAGGAAGGCCATATCGACTTCCTCGAAACCCAGCTCGAACTTCTGTCGACCATCGGCGAAGAAAAATACGGCCTCCTCAACGCCGCCTCCGCCGACGACGCCGAATAAGCCAATCAGTTTCGTGACAAAAGGCTCTGCAGCGGATGTTGCAGAGCCTTTTTTGCTGCGCCCCTTGCTTTCCCTCTGTCCTTCGCGCACCTTCCCTCTCCCCTTGAGGGAGAGGTTACAAAATCGAAGAGTTAGCCCGATCAGGGCTAAGCTTCTGATTTTGTTGGTGAGGGGGTGGTGAGGCGGGCAGGAATCTCCCCCTCACTGGGAATTTCTAGCACTTAGCCATAGGCTAAGATGCTGAAATTCCATTCTCTCCCTCCAAGGGAGAGAAAAGACCTTCATCACACTTTCGTGATCGAATTGCGCGCCGTCCTCAATTCCCCTCAATCCCTGCGGGTGAATGGGCCTGTTTCGCCTTCGCTTGGGGGATGAATTCTCCAAATTCCCCAATCTTTCCAATCACCATACCCCATTTTCATCCCCCTCCGTTTTCTCTGCCTCATACTCGTGCCGTTCCGCCCTCGGATACACCGGACATTGCGAAGTCCGGCGAGGCGGGGCCGGTGCCGGGGTGGAGGGCTGTCGCAGGTCCAAGATAACGGCGTCGCAACGGTCTCCCTCCCTTCGCCAGGAAGAAGGGACAACCGGCCCGGATGCCGGTTCCTGATCTTCCTGCCTGATCAGAAGGGGCGTGCCTGGGAGGCACACAAGGAGGCGTCCGGCGCAAATGCCGGATGACAAGACGGCGGGGAGCTCTGAAGATCCGACAAGGATCAAGGGGCCTCCCCGGGACTGAGGGTCCGGCCGGGGGTGCACATCCGGCGGGAACCTCCCGGGCCGACCGGCCAGGCTCTTGCCCTGTCTCACAAGGACAGGCGGGACCCGACCCTCACGCCCGGACGACGGTGGATCGAAAATGATCGTCCCGTCACCGCCGCCTCTGCAGCGAGACACTGCGATGGAAAAGACACCGAACAGGGCGCCGGAAGGAGCCACATAAACTACTTAGATAGGTTGCTTCTGGCGCCCTGTCCGAGACGAAAGACAAAGGCCAACATGGCCGCAACCGGAGGGCAAAACCCGACCGGACATTGGCCATGGTTTTTTTGCCAGATTGAATTTTGCTCGACCTCTCTTCTCCCTTGGAGGGAGAAGAAGCGAAATCGAGGGCTTAGCCACAGGCTAAACCTCAGATTTCGCCGATGAGGGGGTCGATGAGTTAGGTGGGGTATCTCCCCCTCACTTGGAATTTCTAGCACTTAGCCGAAGGCTAAGATGCTGAAATTCCATTCTCTCCCTCAAAGGGAGAGAAAAGGTCCCCGCTCTCCCCCCGTGTGGAAGAGATGTCAACGCAGTGACCGAGGGGGGGTGAACTGGCGCAAAAACCAAGGAGCAATCCGGCATGTCGACCAGCGGACGCCCCTCAACGCAGGCCGGCAAAGCGCCGGCGATAGGCGCCGGGGCTGGTGGCCAGACGGGCTCGAAAATGGTGGCGCATGGTGGCGGCGCTTCCGAAGCCGGATGCAGCGGCAATCGCTTCGAGCGGAGCATTCTTCTGGTCCGCAAGCAGGTGGCAGGCATGGCTTACCTTCAGGCCGATCAGCCAATCCCCGATCGACTGACCGGTCATTTCCTGGATCCGCCGTTGCAGTGTTCGTTCACTCATGCCGGCGCGGTTTGCAAGTTCCGCAAGGGCGAGCGGGCGATCGAGATTGCTCTGAACCCAATCGATCAGCGGCCCCAGACGCCCGGTCTCGCCGTCGCGGGCAACCGGTCGTTCGATGAATTGCGCCTGTCCTCCGTCCCGATGGGGCGGCACAACCAATCGCCGGGCCACGCTGTTTGCGGCTTTCGTGCCGAAATCCCGGCGGATAACGTGAAGGCAGAGATCGATACCGGCTGCGCTACCCGCTGCGGTCAGCACCTCCCCCTCATCGATATAGAGCACATCAGGATCAAGACTGATTGCTGGATAACGTGTGGCGATGGCATCCGCATAGCGCCAGTGGGTGGTGGCGCGGCGGCCATCCAGCAGTCCGCTTGCTGCAAGCACGGTTATGCCGGAGCACAGCGACATGATCCGCGCGCCCCGCTTTGAGGCCTGCCGAAGGGCTTCTATCAGTGGATCAGGAACGGGCGCGTCAATGCCGCGCCATCCGGGAACTACAATCAGGTCGGCCTGCTGCAGCTGGTCCAGACCCACATCCGTTGTGAACCTCAGGCCTCCGGCGGCTCTCAAGGGTCCTTGCTCGACAGCCACGGTCTGGCAACGATACCAGTTCTTGCCCATTTCCGGTCGGGCAAGGCCAAAGGCCTCCTGTGCCACGCCGAATTCGAAGGTGCAAAGCCCATCATAGGCAAGAATTGCGACCCGGGGGCCTGTGAGTTCCGAATGATCAGTCATGTTGGCAGGATCTTTACGCATCTTGGCAATCTCGCCAGTTTCGCCAGATCCGGACAAAAGGCAAGATCTGATTATTGCTTCACAGGAGAGACAGATGACGAATGCCGTGACAGAAATCCCCGCCGCCGATCCTCAGTCTGTTGCCGAACATTACAGCCGGCGGCTGGCCTTCGAGACGGATTGCTGGGATGTCCATTCCGCCCTTCAGAGCGGTGATCCGGGCTTTGTCCTTCTCGATGTGCGCGGGCCGCAGCTTTTCGAGAGGGCACATGTGCCGGGTGCGATCAACCTGCCGCATGGCAAGATGACCGAGCGGAAGATGGCCGAATGGCCGGCGGATATGCTGTTCGTCGTCTATTGCGCCGGGCCGCATTGCAACGGGACGGATCGGGCGGCTCTGAGGCTTTCGCGGCTCGGACGGAAGGTCAAGGTCATGATTGGCGGCATGACCGGCTGGGCGGATGAGGGCTTTGCCTTCGAAAGCGGCTCGCCCAAGCCTCAGAACTCTTGACTGATTTCAGTCAGCGGGACCTGCAAGATGGGCGAATTCAGCAACCACCTGCTTATAGACCGCCCGCTTGAATGGCACGATCAGGCCGGGCAGGTCCTGCATCGTCTTCCATTCCCAGGCATCAAATTCGGCTTCATGGGCGCCGGGCGGCGGGTTGATCGCGATTTCGCTTTCGTCGCCTTCAAAGCGGAAGGCAAACCAGCGCTGGGTCTGACCGCGAAACTTGCCTTTCAGGCCGATCCCGATCAGTTCGGTCGGCAGGTCATAGTTGATCCAGCGGCTCGCCTCTGCGAGCAGCGAGACGGATTTCATGCCGGTTTCTTCGTAGAGTTCGCGCAAAGCTGCCGGCAAGGGTGCCTCGCCCGGATCGATGCCTCCCTGCGGCATCTGCCAGAGCTGCGGTGAGCCGTCATATTCGGAATTGCCCTCGGGAATACGTCGACCGGCCCAGACCTTGCCTTCGCTATTCAGCACCATGATGCCAACGCAGGGACGGTAGGGCAGATCATCGGCCTTCACTTTGGGCTGCGTGACCATATCGGACATGAAGGACCTCAGCGCTCGTTTTCGGTGGCAATGGCTGACACGCCGACAATTTCGATGCCCCGTGCGATTGCTTCATCGCGCCATTCGGCAATGGCGTCAATCGATTCATCAAAAGCAGACGCTATTCCGATGGCCTGACCGTTGCGGCGGGCAATGCGCTCCAGTTCGTCGAGTTTGTTGAGGATCGCCTCGCGGTTCAACTGGCCGTCCAGCAACACGTCGCCGAAGGCATAGGGCATGCCGAGCGCCTTGCCATAGCCGCCCGTCAGGCTCCGGGCTGTCGATCCGTCATCGAGGAACAAGAGGCCTCTGTCGGCAATGTCGCGCATGACCGGGTCCATCGCCTTCTCATTGGAGAGAAACTTGCCGCCCATATAGTTCATGATGCCGGTATAATTGGTCATCCGTGCCATGGCCTGGTGGAGGTTGGCGAGATTGTCTGCATCGGTTTCGCTGGTCAGCAGCGTTCCGCGACCAGGATTATTGGCGGGGTAATCGAAGGGCTCCATCGGCACCTGGAGCAGGACTTCATGACCTTTCTGCCTGGCCTCCTGCATCCACCGCGTCAGGCTGTTGCCGGTTGCAGCGAAAGCGAGCGTGATGTCTTCGGGAAGTTCGCGGATAGCCCGCTGGCTGCCGGTCTGGCTCAGGCCGATGCCGCCGACAACGATGGCAATACGTGCTCCCCGTGCACCGGACCAAGGGCGGGCATAGTGGTCGACCGGGCGCAAGCCGTCCGCCGCGACGACGGGCAGGAGGCCCTCCGGGGTTTCTTCCAGCAGATCCTCATTGGGCCTTGCTGCCAGACGCGGATCCTGCCCGATGGCGCGGGTGTCGATTAGCAGGGGGCCGCTGCCGTCTCGAGAATTGGGCTTGAAGGTGGTGACGACATTGCCGTCATCGGTCACCACGCGCTCGACATTGGCACCGCTTTGCGGTCTGGCAGTCTGAAGAATTCTGCTGTCGTCAAAGATTGCTTCGCCACCGGCGATCTCGCCTGTCGCGGACGCGGTGCGATCATCTGCAAGCGTTACGGGGGGCGTTTCTGAAAGAGGAAGTGGCTGCCATGCCGTATAGGTCGAGAAGCCCAGGAGCAGGATGGCGGCGGTGAACGTCGCCATGGGGGCCGCACGAAAGCGGCGCTTTGCGCCACCTTGTTTTCGCTCCCGACCGAGCGGTGCATGCAGATCCATGCGTCTTTATCCCATTTCACCCTGTCGGCAAAAAGGCTGTCCACCACCCGGCAGACAGCCCTTCTGTCTTATTGCAGGGCGGCCTTCTGCGGATCAGCCGGGAAGGCCGGATCCGTCTTCACGCCGCGCAGCAGATCGAGCGCATAGTTGAGCTGGACGTCATCTGCGGGCTCCGGCGGGACATAGGCAATCGAGCCAGAGCCTTCCTCGTCCTCGTCCTGACCACGGATATGACCCGGCAGGGAGGATTCACCCTCGGCGCGGACGCGGCCCTGAAGTTCCTCTGGCAGCGGTTGCTCGACCTTGATGTCCGGCTCGATACCGGTGCCCTGGATCGATTTTCCAGACGGCGTGTAATAGAGCGCAGTCGTCAGGCGAAGAGCGCCCTTGTCACCCATCGGGATGATCGTCTGGACCGAGCCCTTGCCGAACGAACGGGTGCCGACAACGGTCGCACGCTTCAGATCCTGAAGGGCGCCGGCAACAATTTCCGAGGCCGAGGCCGAGCCGCCATTGATCAGCACGATGACCGGCTTGCCATCGGTCAAATCACCTGAGCTGGCGTTGAAGCGGCGGGTGTCATCCGGATCGCGCGAACGGGTGGAGACGACTTCGCCGCGCTCCAGGAAGGCATCCGAGACATAGATTGCCTGATCCAGAAGGCCGCCGGGGTTAAGACGCAGGTCAAGCACATAGCCCTTGAGCTGGTCTTCCGGAACTTCTTCCTTGATCTTCTCGATTGCCGCTTCGAGGTCGTCATAGGTCTTTTCAGTAAAGGAGATGACGCGCAGATAACCCACATCCCCCTCGACGCGCGAGCGCACGGCCCGAATCGGGATGATTTCGCGCACGACGGAAATTTCGATCGGACGGTCAGCACCTTCGCGGATGATGGTGAGATCGATCGAGGTGTTGACCGCGCCACGCATCTTTTCGACGGCTTCCTGGAGGCTGAGGCCGCGAACCGGGTCGCCATTGATCTCGGAGATCAGATCGCCCGCAAGGATGCCAGCCTTGGCGCCAGGCGTGTCATCGATCGGCGTGATGACCTTCACCAGCTCATCTTCCATCGTCACTTCGATGCCGATGCCACCAAACTCGCCGCGCGTCTGCGTCTGCATGTCGGCTGCATCCTTGGCATTCAGATAGCTTGAATGCGGATCCAGCGAACGAAGCATGCCGTTGATGGCGCTTTCGACCAGCTTCTCTTCATCCGGCGGAGTAACATATTGGGCGCGGATACGCTCGAACACGTCTCCGAAGACGGATAGTTCCCGGTAGGTCGAGGTGCCTGCGGCCTGTGCTGGAATTCCCGCCGAATAAACAACGCTCATGGCCGTCGCACCCATGAGTGCGCCGACGAGCATAAGAGAAACCCTACGTATCATTCTGTGCCTTTCCAGACTCGTCTTCGTTCCACCAGGGACGGGAATCAACCGGTTTTCCGTCTTTACGCAATTCAATGTAGAGAGTTGGGCGATTTGTTTCCAGCGCCAAAGCTGTGGCACTGGCCACTCTTTTCTCACCCATCACCGCCAAGGGCTCACCCGACAAAACGAACTTGCCCTGGCTTGTATTGACCCTGTCCATACCGGACAGAACCATATGATAACCTTCTCCGGTGTTCAGAATGATCATCTGACCATAACTTCTGAACTGTCCGGCAAACACCACCCAGCCGTCTGCGGGTGCAGTCACAATCGAGCCCGGGCTTGACGCAATGACCATGCCCTGCGCCTCGTGGCCGGTCCCATCAGGATCGCCATACCGACGGACGATATCACCAGTCGTCGGCAATTCCAATTTCTGCCTGAGTTCGGAAAAGGGATATGCGGGCGCAATGCGGTTTTTATCGGGCAGTCCAGAGGCGGCAAGATCACGTGCCCGCTGCCTCTGCTCCTCGGTCATACGGGCTCTTCGCTCTTCTTCCAGACGGGCCATTTCTGCGGCATCACGCACGGAAGCGATCTCGTCCTCAAGCGACTGAATAAGGCCCTCCATGTTGGCGGCGCGGGCCGCAAGTTCTTCTGCTTGCTTGCGTTCCGCCTGAAGCTGGAGCGAGTTCGTGCGGTTCAGCCGGTCGTTTTCCGCAATCAGAAGATCCATCCGGCGTTCTTCCTCCTGCTGGCTCGCGATTGCGGCAACAAGGCTTTCCATCTCGCGTGTGCCCTGGTTGCGAAGGTCAATCAACTCTTTGAGATCGGCGGCCAGACGCTCCGTTTCCGCGCGCACACCGGGGACCACGGCACCGAGGAGAATTGCGGTGCGGACAGAGGCGAGCGCATCCTCCGGGCTCACCAGAAGGGCCGGCGGTGGATTTCGACCCATGCGCTGAAGGGCCGCCAGAACTTCGGCGAGAACATCACGCCGCTCCCGGAATGAGGCCCGAATGGCGTCCGACTTGAGCCCGATTTCGGCCAAGCGTTTTTCGCCTTCTGCGATCCGGCGTTCGTTCTCCTTGCGGCGCGCTGCGGATTCAATCAGGGCCGACTTCAGGGTCTCCGTTGTCTTGTTCAACTCGGCAATGTCGCGCTCGAGTTCCGTCACCTTGTCTGTCGAAAGCCGCATTGTCTCGGCAATCGCCTGAAGCTCCTCGCTGATCTGGTCGCGTTTCCGGCTGAGTTCGGTTTCGCGATCCGGTCTTGCAACAGTTTGTGTAGTGTCGATCTCGGTCGGATCGGTTTCGGAGATGGTCGAGGTCGTCATCTGTTCCGGCGTCTGCTCGTCCAGTGTCGGCGCGTCCGGTGTCTGCGCCTCGTCTTGCGCCGTGATCCGCTCCTGCACCTGCGCAAGGATCTCGCGTGCACTCAGGCTTTCGCCCGCTTCCGGCCCGACAGTTGGTTGTTCCTGTCCCAGAGACTGCAGCGGAGCACCCACAGAGATACAGGCGCAGACCGTCGCCAGAGCCAGTACCCGAGACAATCGGGTGACGGGCATGACCTTTTCCGGCAGCAGTGGTTCGAGACGATGGTTTGCCAAGACAGTGATCCGTTTCGCGAGGAAACTACGCTGATTTGGCTTTGCGGAAAAGCTATGGTTCTTGGGGAGGCGGTCAGACCCGGTGATAGGGATGGCCGGTGAGGATGGTGACGGCGCGATAGAGCTGTTCTGCGATCAGGATCCTGACCACCTGGTGAGGCCATGTCAGTTTTCCGAGATTGAGAACCAGTCTTGCCCGATCGCGCAGATCCGGATCGATGCCGTCAGCCCCGCCGATCACGAAAGCCATGTCCCGTTGGCCGTTGTCGCGATTGTCACCGATGAACCTGGCAAACTCCGCGCTATCCATGGCCTTGCCGCGCTCGTCCAGAACGACAAGCAATGCGCCGTCCGGAATGACGCGGCTGAGTTCTGCGGCTTCTTCACGTTTTCGGGTGTCGGCATTGCCAGCGCGGCTTTCGTTCAATTCCGCTGAACGCGAAAATTCCAAGCCGCAGGCAGGACCGGCCTTGGAAAAGCGGTCCAGATAGCGGGACGCGAGTTCCTTTTCCGGTCCGGCCTTCAATCGACCTACCGCGTAAATGCCAATTTTCATCCGCCTGCTTCCGTGTCTAGTCGCACAAGCTTTGTTTTCGGCCAAACAGCGTGTTCGCCGGCTTTGTCGGCTTCGAGACCACCAGACGGTGACTGGCCGAGGGAAACCGTTCACATGGCCGGACAATGCCGGGCACGGTGCGGTTTCCCTATTCTATCAAGGCTCCAGCGGCACGCCGCCTGTAGCCTGTTCAGTGCAATGTGCCCTCGTCGACATCCGGTGCGGCCCACATTCTTTCAAGATTGTAGAACTCGCGGACTTCGGGTCGGAATACATGCACGATGATGTCTCCCGTATCGATCAGCACCCAGTCGCCGGTCTCAAGACCTTCAACCCGGGCAGAGCCCAGGCCTTCGTCCTTCAGATCGGAAATGAGGTGTTCGCTGATCGCCGTGACATGCCTGTTCGAACGTCCGGATACGACTACCATGTAGTCGCCGAGCGCCGACTTGCCGGCAATGTTGATGGAGACAATGTCTTCTGCCTTTGAATCCTCGAGACTTGCGAGGACCAGCTCAAGCGCGCGGGCTGCGGCATCAACGCCACGTTCCGGGCTTTTCGGGAGGCCAACAGGAGGCTTTCCCTTGGTGTGTACTGTTGTCAGAGTTCATCCTTTCCTTGGCAAAACAGAACAGCACGTCTGCGACTCTCATAACTGCGTCGCAGACAAAAGGTGGCATTGATGCGTTAATCTTTCAAGACATGGGAAACGGGATTGTCACGGAGCCATCATCTGTCTGCGGCTGCACGAAGGGCTGTCGAACTGAGTGTCGAGCGCGGCCCATGTATGAATGTCCAGACCGGCGCCTTCTTCTGCCAGAGCACGCCGGCATCCTCTTCGTCGATCCGAGCATAGTCAAACGTGCGCGCCATCTTGGACGACAGATAGGAGAGTGTCGAACCGGGCCGGTCAATCACGGCGATGGGAAAGGTCGTCGCGATCTTCTGCCATTGCTGCCAGCGGTGGAAGTTCTTCAGGTTGTCCGCACCCATCACCCAGATGAAGTGCACTCCCGGCTTTCTGACGCGGATATGATCAAGCGTCAGGGCCGTGTAGCTTGTGCCAAGCGTCTGCTCGAAGGCGGTGACCTTGATGCGTGGATCAACGGCAAGCCTTTCGCAAGCCGCAAGCCGCTCTGCCAGCGGGGCAAGCGCATTCCTATCCTTCAGAGGATTTCCTGGCGTGACCATCCACCACAGTTGATCGAGGCCGAGGCGCCGAAGGGCGATCTCGGCGACCAGCACATGGCCCTGATGTGGCGGATTGAAGGAGCCGCCAAAAAGGCCCACCACCATGCCCCGCTCGACATGCGGCATCTGGCGGTAGCGGTGTGCAATGGTTTCGAGATTCACGTCAGGGCCGAACCTGACCGTTGCCGTGAACGCGATATTTGAAGGAGGTCAGCTGCTCGACGCCAACGGGCCCGCGTGCATGCATCTTGCCTGTCGCAATGCCGATTTCGGCACCCATGCCGAACTCGCCGCCATCGGCGAACTGGGTCGAAGCATTGTGGACGAGGATTGCAGAATCGATCTCGTTGAAGAAGCGTTCCACCGCCTTGGGATCCTCTGCAATGATCGCCTCGGTGTGGTGGGATGAATAGCGTGCGATATGATCGATTGCGCCCGAGACACCGTCGACGACCGCCACCGAAATGATGGCATCGAGATATTCGGTGCGCCAATCCTCATCGGTCGCCGGCTTGAAACCAGGGAAGACCTTGAGAACCGTTGCCGAGGCGCGCACTTCGCAGCCCGCCTCGGTCAAGGCTTCCAGGATCGGCATCAGATGGGTGCCAATCACCGCGCTATCGATCAGCAGGGTTTCGGCAGCGCCGCAGATCCCGGTGCGGCGCATCTTGGCGTTCAGCACGATCTTCTTTGCCATTTCCAGGTCTGCCGACCCGTCGACATAGACATGGCAGATGCCTTCAAGATGGGCGAAGACCGGCACACGCGCTTCTGACTGGACACGACCAACAAGGCTCTTTCCACCGCGCGGCACAATCACGTCAACCGTGCCTTCAAGGCCAGTCAACAAAGCACCGACGGCCGCCCGATCGGTAACCGGCACACGCTGGATGGCATCAGCGGGCAGTCCGGCGGATTTCAACCCTTCGATCAGGCAATCATGTATTGCACCCGAGGAGTCGATCGAGTCCGAACCGCCGCGCAGGATCACGGCATTGCCTGCCTTCAGGCAAAGGGCACCTGCGTCTGCAGTGACATTCGGCCGGCTCTCGTAAATGACACCAATCACACCGAGCGGCGTGCGCACGCGCTCGATCCTGAGACCATTCGGCCTTTCCCAGGCATCCATCACGGACCCGACCGGATCGGGCAGGGCTGCAATCTGGCGAATGCCGTCTACCATGGCGGCAATGCGGGCCGGGTTTAGTGTCAGACGATCGATGAGCGATGCCGCCAGACCGTTTTCCCGGGCATTGTCGAGGTCTTTCGCATTGGCAGCCAAAATTTCAGCTTCTTTGGCAAGAAGCGCATCGGCCATGGCATGAAGCGCAGCGTTCTTTGCTTCGGTCGAGGCGATGGCAAGCGGGCGGGCTGCATCACGGGCACGGCGGCCCATGTCGAGCATCAGGGCGTCGATCGAACTTGTGGCGGAAACGCTGTCAAGCATGGCTCAGATCCTTTTGTTCGCTCTCGCTGGCCAGGAGGCGACCGCTCTGATCCGTCATCACCATATCGTCCCGATGGATCATGGCGGCGCGTCCGGCATAGCCAAGAATGGCTTCGATTTCACTTGATTTGCGACCGGTGATGCGGCGGGCCTCCTCGGCATCATATCCGGCCAGGCCGCGGGCAATCTCGCGTCCTTCGGCATTGATGACCGCGATCGTGTCGCCCCGACTGAAGTTGCCGACGACCTGTCGGACGCCTGCTGGAAGCAGGCTCTTGCCGGACTTGAGCGCGCCTTGCGCTCCCGCATCGACATGAACCTGACCGGCAGGCTGAAGCTGGCCGGCAATCCACGTCTTGCGGGCGGTGACAGGCGATGTCGAGGCGGCAAACCAGGAGTGGCGGGCACCGTCTTCGATGGCCTTGATCGGGTTCAACGGCTTGCCCGAGGCGATGATCATGGCGCAACCCGCACTGGTCGCAATCTTGCCGGCATCGATCTTGGTACGCATGCCGCCGCGCGACAGCTCGGAGGCGGCGCCCCCGCCATGGCTTCGATCTCGGGCGTGATTTCCGGGATGACATCGAGGAAGCAGGCTGCGGGATCGAGATGCGGCGGCGCCGTATAGAGGCCATCGATGTCGGAAAGCAGAACCAGCAGGTCGGCACCGGCCATTGTGGCAACGCGGGCAGCTAGCCGGTCATTGTCGCCGTAGCGGATCTCGGTGGTTGCAACCGTGTCATTCTCGTTGATGATCGGAACGGCACCGATCTTCAGCAACTGGTTCAGCGTGGCGCGTGCATTCAGATAGCGCCGGCGCTCTTCCGTATCACCAAGGGTCAGCAGGATCTGTCCGGCGACGATCTGATGGCGCGACAGGCTTTCGGCCCAATGGCGGGCAAGGGCAATCTGGCCGACCGCCGCGCAGGCCTGGCTTTCCTCAAGCTTCAGGGCGCCTGACGGCATGTTCAGGACTGTTCGACCAAGCGCAATCGCACCAGAGGAAACGACCAGCACATCCGTGCCGCTTGCCTTCAGGGCGGCAATGTCATCGCAGATGGCATCAAGCCAGGCCTTTTTCAGACCGCTTGCCCGGTCGACGAGCAGGGCCGAGCCGATCTTGATGACAACACGCCTCGAACGGCTGATAGAACGGACAGACGTCGACATCAGTCGTCTCCACCGCCGTCGGAACCGTCGGCATCCTGATGGAGCGTGGCATCCTGCGTGGCTCCATCGCCGCTGCGATCCCTCTTGCGGTTCTTTTCTCGTTTTTCCGGCAGATCGATATTGCCGCTTTCTTCCACGATGATGTCGCGCAGGGTGCGCAGGGCATCGGTCATGCCCTTGCCGGTGATGGCCGAGAGAAGCAGAGGCGTCTGGCCAGAGGCCTTCTTCAACTCCGCTGCCTTCTTTTTCAGGCTGGCTTCATCCAGAATGTCGATCTGCGACAGGGCCACGATTTCCGGCTTGTCCTCAAGGCCGCCGTCATAGGCTTCCAGCTCATGCTTGACGGTCTTGTAGGCCTTGCCGACGTTCTCTTCCTGGGCTGAGACGAGATGAAGGAGAACGCGGGTCCGTTCGACATGGCCCAGGAAACGGTCGCCAATGCCGATACCTTCATGCGCACCCTCGATAAGGCCGGGAATGTCGGCAAGGATGAATTCGCGCTCATCGACCGTTGCGACACCGAGATTGGGATGGAGCGTGGTAAAGGGATAATTGGCGATCTTCGGCCTTGCCCGCGTGACAGCAGCCAGCAAGGTCGACTTTCCGGCATTGGGCAGGCCCACGAGGCCGGCATCTGCGATGAGCTTCAGCCGCAGCCAGATGGTCTTTTCCTCGCCTTCAAGGCCCGGATTGGCCCAGTCGGGCGCCTGATTGGTCGAAGAGCGGAAATGGGCGTTGCCGAAGCCGCCATTGCCGCCCTTGGCAATACGAAAACGCTGACCTTCGACCGTCATGTCGACGATGAGGGTTTCAAAGTCCTCCTCGAAGATCTGTGTGCCGACCGGCACCTTCAAGGTGACATCCTCGCCATTGGCGCCGGTGCGGTTGCGGCCCATGCCATGGGTCCCGGTCTTGGCCTTGAAATGCTGCTGGTAGCGGAAATCGATCAGGGTGTTGAGGCCGTTCACGGCCTCGACCCAGACATCGCCTCCGCGCCCGCCATCACCGCCGTCCGGGCCGCCAAACTCGATAAATTTTTCGCGCCGAAACGATACAGCTCCGGCGCCACCGTCGCCCGAGCGGATGTAAACTTTAGCTTCGTCGAGAAATTTCATCTTGTTGCCGTTGATCTTCTGTCTGGTTTTGCGGATGGATGGGGCATCGATATAGCCGGTTGAGGCGGAGGTCAAAGAGTATCGTGAAGTTCGTCAGCTACAACATCCAGTACGGCTTCGGGCTTGACGGCCGCTTTGACCTCGATCGGATCGCCGACAGCATCCGCGATGCCGATGTGATTGCCTTGCAGGAAGTCACGCGGGGTTATGAGCGCAACGGCCATGTGGATATGGTGGAGATGCTGTCTCAACTGTTTCCCGCGTATTTTACAAGCTATGGACCGGCCTGCGATGTGCTGGTCGATCACCAGATGGTCGAAGGCAGGCTTCGTGAAAGGCGTTTCCAGTTTGGCAATATGGTGCTGTCGCGCTATCCCATCCTGGCGAGCCGCAACCTGCTTCTGCCACGCCACCGCACCTATGACAGGCTCAACCTGCAGCGAGGTGCGCTGGAGACGGTGATCGATGCGCCGGGTGGGGCGCTTCGGGTCTACTCGACCCATCTCGACCATGTCTCGCCCGACGAACGGATGGCTCAGATCGGCTTTCTGAAGGCGCGTGCGCATGATTTCCCGTCCGAGGGCGGTACGCTTACCGGTGCTGTCGAGTTTCAGGTCAAGGATCCGCCACTGCCTCTCGATTATCTCCTGATGGGCGACTTCAACATGGAGCCGGAGGGGCCGGAATATCTCGCCATGGTGGGCCATAACGACAACTTCTATGGACGACCGGCGCGCGCCGGCTTTCCAACGGATGCGCTGGCGCATCTGAAGAAGCTGACACTCGGCTGTTATTCCTGGATGGATCCCGGTGAACCGACCATGCGCAAGCATCTCGACTACTGCTTTCTCAGTGGCGGGCTTTTGCCGCGATTGACATCTGCCCATGTCGACAATGCGGCAAAGGGCTCGGATCATTTTCCGGTCTGGATCGAACTTGCCTGAAGAGCGGGTCGCATGGCAGCGACCCGCCTTTCGTTTCGTAAGCTTCAGACCTTCTTCCTTGATGCAAAACCCGCCTGATCGATCGATGTTTCAATCAGGGGCGCGGTTGCATTGCGCGACAGGGGAAAGACATTCCGGCAGCCAAGAATGGCAAAACCGAGTTTTTCCTGGATACGCAGCGAGGCAGAGTTTTCGGCAAAAGCGCCCGAATGGATCTTCACCTCGGGCATGCGCATGAAAGCCCGCTCGAGAACGGCCTCTACGGCTTCGCTCATCAGCCCCTTGCCCCAATAGAAGCGATTGAGCCAATAGCCGAGATGCCATTGGCCATGGAGAAGCTCCAGGCTGACATTGCCGATCATCACGTCATCATCAGTAGTGATGGCGAAGGGCCAAGCGGACTTCCGGCTGTCCAGACCGTTCAACCAGTCGACAGCGTCCTGGCGATGAAAGGGTGCGGGTACACGGGTCAGCATGCGTGCAACCTCGAAATCTATCAACGAGAATGCAATCGCATCGGCATCTCCCATGCGTACCGGTCGTAGGCGCAGCCGCTTCGTTTCGATCTCAGGGCAGGGACCTGGGTAGTTTGGCCCTTCTGGCCTGATCTTTCCCAGCGCCATCATCGCATCTCTCCCCAGCTCTTCAAGGACAGCCAGGTCTTGCGGTCCAGCCTGTACCACTCGACCGGCATCATGCCGCGTGTCGCCAGATTGCCGACCATGCCCGATCCCTGGAACTGGAAGCCGGACTTCTGGATGACGCGCCGCGAGGCGATGTTGGTAACGCGGCAGCGCGCGTCTATGCGCGCGATTTCCCGCGTGCGAAACGCCATATCGATCAGGGCATGGGCAGCTTCCGTCGCGTAGCCCTTGTTCCAGTAGGGTTCGCCCAGCCAGTAGCCGAGTTCGAGCGTGTCCTCGTCACCGGGATGGGGCTCCAGAGCGCAGCAGCCCATGAACTCACCGTTTTCCGCTTTCGTGATCGCATAGACGCACTTGCCAATCTCGCCGATATTCGTGCGTCGCACAAAATCGGCGGCGTCTTTTGCCGTGTAGGGATGCGGCATGCGCGACACCATCGTGGCGATCGCGGCATTGTTGGCGAGATGGGCAAGGGCGTCAATGTCTTCAACATGGGGGGCGCGCAGAACGAGCCGTTGCGACAACAGGACAGGGCACGAACTTCTTTGCCTGTCTAACCTTTGCCGATCGGACCTTTGCCGATCTGCGGGTGACCGTGACTGGTCATCCCTTAACATTAAGCTTTCCATGGTTCAGTCTCCTTCTGCTTGAAAAAAGGCATGAGAAAAGGGGAGATGGCGCCCCATCTCCCCTTTTTTCTGACTGAACCTGTTGCGGCCAGCCGGGTCAATGAGACGCCGGCTGTTTTAACGCGCTACCGGCTTATTCCGCTGCTTCCGCCGCTTTCGGCATTACGGACACGTATACGCGGCCATTGGCCTTCGTACGGTAGTCCACGTTGCCGGCGGTGAGAGCAAAAATCGTGTAGTCCTTGCCGAGGCCGACATTGGCGCCCGGATGCCACTGCGTGCCGCGCTGGCGCACGATGATGTTGCCAGCAATGACGGCTTCGCCGCCGAACTTCTTCACGCCAAGGCGCTTGGAGTTTGAATCGCGACCGTTGCGCGAAGAACCGCCAGCTTTTTTGTGTGCCATGGGATTTCTCCTTTAAACCGTGTTTCTCGTTGACCGTTACGCTGCGACGATGTCGGTGATGCGCACTACCGTGTGGTGCTGGCGATGACCGCGCGAACGCTTGGAGTTCTGGCGACGACGCTTCTTAAAGGCGATGACCTTCTTGCCACGGTTATGCTCTACGACCTCAGCCTTGACGGACGCGCCGGCAACGAAGGGGGCGCCGAACTTGGCATCTGCACCTTCGCCAACAACGAGAACCTCGGTGAATTCAATGGTTGCGCCCGCTTCGGCTTCCAGCTTTTCGATGGTCAGCACGTCGTTGGCGTTTACGCGGTACTGCTTACCGCCGGTCTTGATGACTGCGAACATTTTTTATCCTTTCATGTTCGTTCCGGCTCTCCCCTTGCCGAGGGGCCGTCTTCTTGTCAGTCGGGTGGATCAGCCTGTTTCTTTGCAGGATCTGCAAAGTGCAACTGACCGGTGAGATCCGTATGCACGGATAAACGCTAGACACAGTTCGCCCATGTCACATTCACGGGCTCGCATAAGGTAGTGCCTGAAAACTGTCAAGGCAAAAGCATGACATGCCCGCATATAAGGTCTCGTTAGATGCCAGCTTTAACGCCACCGGGAAGCCCGCGCCCAGGGGTGGCGCGCGTGATCAGAGAAGCGACTCTGGCGCTCAAGACGTCTCCCATGCGCAAGGGTGTCGAAGGATCAAATCCCCTCTTTCTGCTCATTTCATGGAGAAACCGGGTGTTGTCAGCGGTCCCATGTCGAGATGACAGAGTGAAACCCATCATCGCTGGACACTGAAAACCGTCACGCGACAAGGCTTCAACGCAAGGGGAGTCTGCACACGACGACCATGACCGGCAGGCGAGAATTTGGAGCCGGCCCCTTGCTGCACTTTTGCTGCAAGGGGCTCTCTGGCGTTCTATCCTTCTGAAAAGGAGAGCGAATCTTTGTTGTTTCTTGCAATGCCGAAATTGCGGAATCGCAAGAAAACCGGGTTCGTCAAGGCCCTGCGGCATACTACCAAGGCAAGGGTATACGCTCGTTCAGGCTTCGATTAATCCTAGAAGCTCCACCATCGCCGCCGTCTGTCGTGGGAGATCTTTGGGCAGGCTGTGTGGGGAGGGGAACGGTGTCCTAGGAGGGGTGCCGGGTTTGGAGGAAACTCAGGGAGTAGCACTCATGGCGGACAAGTCGTCCAATGCCTACTGGGCCGCGAACAAACGGATCATCTATATTTCTTTGGCGATCTGGGCGGTCTCATCATACGGCTTCGGCATTCTATTGCGTCCGATGCTTTCGGGCATCTCAATCGGCGGAACCGATCTCGGCTTCTGGTTTGCGCAGCAAGGTTCGATCCTCGTCTTCATGGCGCTGATCTTCGGCTATGCTGCCTACATGAACAAAATCGACCGTGAATTCGGTGTCGATGAGGAATAAGGGGGAGCAGTCGTGGATCAATATACACTTAACCTGCTGATCGTCGGCGCGTCGTTCGCGCTGTATATCGGCATCGCGATCTGGGCCCGGGCGGGCAGCACCGCCGAGTTCTACGCCGCAAACCGGGGTGTCAACCCTGTCATGAACGGCATGGCAACCGCTGCAGACTGGATGTCGGCTGCGTCCTTCATCTCGATGGCCGGGCTGATTGCTGCCGTTGGTTACAACAACTCGTCCTTCCTCATGGGCTGGACGGGTGGCTACGTGCTTCTCGCACTCCTTCTTGCGCCTTACCTGCGCAAATTCGGCAAGTTCACCGTGCCGCAGTTCATCGGTGACCGCTTCTACAGCCAGGGCGCTCGCCTGACGGCTGTCGTCTGCCTGATCGTCATCTCCGTCACCTATGTTATCGGCCAGATGACCGGTGCCGGCGTTGCCTTCTCGCGCTTCCTCGAAGTTGACGTTTCAACGGGCCTCTGGCTCGCTTCCGCGGTCGTCTTCGTTTACGCCGTTCTTGGCGGCATGAAGGGCATTACCTATACCCAGGTTGCCCAGTACATCGTTCTGATCATCGCCTATACGATCCCGGCAGTCTTCATTTCGCTGCAGCTGACCGGCAATCCGATTCCGGGTCTTGGCCTGTTCTCGACCCACACCGAATCGGGCCTGCCGCTGTTGCAGAAGCTGGATCAGGTGGTTCAGGACCTCGGCTTCAACCAGTATACTGCAGGAACATCGCCGGTTAACATGGCTCTGTTCACGCTGTCGCTGATGATCGGTACTGCCGGTCTGCCGCACGTCATCATCCGCTTCTTCACCGTTCCCAAGGTCTCCGACGCACGTTGGTCGGCAGGCTGGGCGCTGGTGTTCATCGCGCTTCTCTACCTGACGGCTCCGGCTGTCGGCGCCATGGCTCGTCTGAACATCATCGACACCATCTTCCCGAACGGGACAGATCAGCAGGCCGTTCTTTACGAAGAGCGTCCGGACTGGATGAAGAACTGGGAAGTCACGGGTCTTCTGAAGTTTGAAGACAAGAATGGCGACGGTCGTATTCAGTACTACAACGACAAGGCCGCTGGCTTCGCCGACACAGCCACAGCCCGTGGCTGGACTGGCAACGAACTGACCATCAACAACGACATCCTTGTTCTCGCCAATCCGGAGATTGCACAGCTTCCGGGCTGGGTTATCGCTCTGATCGCAGCTGGCGGTCTGGCGGCGGCGCTTTCAACCGCAGCCGGTCTGTTGCTTGCGATCTCGTCTGCCATCAGCCATGACTTGATCAAGGACTTCCTGAAGCCGGATATTTCGGAAAAGGGAGAGCTGCTCGCAGCCCGTATCTCGATGGCCGGTGCCATCCTGGTTGCGACGCTGCTTGGCCTCAATCCTCCGGGCTTTGCCGCCCAGGTTGTGGCGCTCGCCTTCGGTCTTGCCGCAGCGACACTCTTCCCGGCACTCATGATGGGCATCTTCTCCAAGCGTATCAACTCGCTCGGTGCGACGCTCGGCATGATTACGGGTCTCGTCGTAACCTGCCTCTACCTGTTCACCTATCTCGGATGGTTCTTCATCCCGGGTACGAACATGCTGGAGAACATCCCGGCCAACTACCTGTTCGGTGTTCCACCGAGCGCCTTTGGTCCGATCGGTGCGCTGCTCAACTTCGTCGTTGCCTTCGCAGTCTCGGCTGCCACGGCTCCTCCGCCGAAGGATGTTCAGGATCTGGTCGAGTCGATCCGTATCCCGCGTGGTGCGGGTGGTGCGATCGCCCACTAAGACCTGGAAGCAATTTGACGGGCGGCTCAGGCCGCCCGTTTTGTTTTACCCGGGATGAAGGGCAGACCGCGCCCTATCGAGGTTTTCATGGACCAGTCCCATGCGGAAATTGCGCGCTTTCTTGAAACGGTTCATCCGTACGACAGTCTCTCAGCCGATGAATTGAAACAGGTCGCCGGGCGCTTCCTGTCCGAGGTCATCGAAGCCGAGAGCGAAATTTATGCGGTTGGTGACCCGCTGCCGGGTCTGTACCTGATCATGGATGGCTCCGTGCAAGTCCTTGACGCAGCAGGAACCGTCGTTTCCCAACTCAGTCCCCGAAATTCCTTCGGCGAACGCGGTCTCTTGCGCGACGGACGCGCGGTTACCCAGGCGCGAACGACCGACCGATCCCGTTTGCTGATCCTGCCGACGGCGGAATTCAAACGATTGATGGCGGATCATGCCGCCTTCCAACGTTTCTTTACACGCGGTCGCGCCTCAGATGCGCGACGCAATGATATGTCCATGCAGAGGGTGAGCGAATTGATGTCGCATCCACCTATTACCTGCGGGCCTTTGGATTCCGTAAGGGTCGCGGCGCAACGCATGGCGGAGCGGCATGTCTCAAGCCTTGGCGTGGTGGAAAATGATCGCCTTCTTGGCATCGTCACGACACGCGACCTGACTACACAGGTCCTCAGTCAAGGGCTCGATCCTGACCAGACCCAGGTTTCGGCGATCATGACGGCTGATCCAATCGGACTTCCCGGTGAGGCGCTTGGCTCCGACGTCTTGCATCTTATGGTGGAGAGGCGCGTCGGACACCTGCCGGTCGTCAAGGGCGATATGCTGATCGGCATGATCACACAGACGGATCTTACCCGCTTCCAGGCAATCTCCTCGGCGCTTCTCGTTCGGGAAATCTCGTCAGCCTCGACTGTCGAGGACATGAGGACGATCACGGCGCGCATCCCGCAATTGCTGGTGCAACTCGTTGGCGGAAACAATGCTCACGAGGTGGTCACCCGGCTCATCACCGATATTGCCGATACGGTGACGCGACGGCTGATCATGTTGGCTGAGAAGGAACTGGGGCCGCCGCCTGTTCCCTATGTCTGGCTTGCCTGCGGCAGCCAGGGTCGACAGGAGCAGACCGGTGTCAGCGACCAGGACAATTGCATTTTCATTGATGACAGCGTCACTGAAGAGGACATGGATTGGTTCAACAAGCTGGCTTTGTTTGTCAGCCATAATCTGGATGCCTGCGGCTATTATTTTTGTCCGGGCGACATGATGGCAACCAATCCCAAATGGTGCCAGCCGGTGCATGTCTGGCGCAGCTATTTTCGGGACTGGATCCACAAGCCCGACCCCATGGCGCAAATGCTCTCGAGCGTGATGTTTGATTTGAGGCCGATCTGCGGGGCTTCGTCGCTCTTTCAGGATCTGCAGTCCGAGACGCTGGAAAATGCGAGCAAGAACTCAATCTTCGTGGCGCATATGATCACCAATTCGCTCAAGCATGCGCCACCGCTCGGGCTCCTGCGGGGATTTGCGACCGTCAGAAGCGGCGAGCATCGCAATCATATCGATATGAAGCACAATGGCGTTGTTCCGGTCGTCGACCTCGGTCGTGTTTATGCCTTGCAGGGTCGGCTTCCACCGGTGAATACACGTGCACGGCTTGTCGCTGCCGAAGCGGCAGGTATCATCTCGGGCGCGGGGGCCAAGGATCTTATCGCGGCTTACGATCTGATTGCGGAGATGCGTTTGAGAAACCAGGCCTCTCAGGTGAGAAGCGGCAAGAAGCCGGATAACTTCCTCGCACCCTATGACTTCGGCGACTTTGAGCGATCGCATTTGCGCGACGCCTTCGTCGTGGTTCGCACAATGCAGTCTGCGCTCGGCCATGGGCGGAGTGCTCCGATTTGAAGGACATCGTAAATGCTGTTTGAGTTCATCGCGGCGGTGGTTTCAGCTGTTGCCGTGGCCGGTATCGCCATGACGCTGCGCTTCATCACGCGCTATCGTCTTCCGAAGTGGATCGTTCCTGCGTCCGCAGGCCTTGGAATGCTGAGCTATACCATCTGGAGCGAGTATAGCTGGTTTGATCGTGTCACCCAGGCAATGCCGCCTGAGGTGACCGTCGCCTGGAGCAATGGTGCCGAGGATTTCTGGCGCCCCTGGAGCTATTACAAGCCGGTGATCAACCGGTTCACTGCCGTGGACATGAGGACTGCCCAGACGCATCCCAATCATCCCGGTCAGGTCATGGTAGACCTCGTTCTCGCAGCCCGCTGGCAGCAATCTGCGCGATTGAAGGTTGTCTTCGATTGCCCCGGTGCAAGGCGTGCAGATCTGCTTGGAAGCGATGTTTCCGTGGCCGATGACGGCACGATCACCGGCGCAGACTGGATCAATGTCGGCCCGGATGACCCAACACTTCGGGCCGCCTGTGCGGGTCAGGCGGGTACGTCAACTTAACTCGGCTGATATGCTCTGGATCAATGCATGCCGGAGGAGCATGCGCGATGATCGAAAGGGTCCAGCACTGAGGGGAGGCGCGGATGTTGGTACGATTGAGCCTTAGGGTTCGGATTTTCCTGTTCTTTGTGGCTTTGGCGATCGGCACATTGCTGGCGCTTGCTCTCGTTCTCTGGTTCGGGTTGCCGAATGGCAGCAACCCCGAAGCGTTGAACGGGCTCCTGAGGGGCGCAATTGTCGCCGGTTTCGTGCTCCTCGGCCTCTTTGCCTGGTTCTGGTATCTTTTCGATATCAACATGGCCAAACCCATTGAAGGGCTGGCCGGGGCAATCAGGGCGCGCACCCATGCTCATGTCGAGGATGAGCTCGACAAGTCGCAGGCGAAATATCTTGGCGATCTGGCTGACGCCGCTTCGGCGGCAGCGGCAACGCTGGCTCAGGCCCGTAACGCGGCGACCGAATCCGTTGCCCGAGAGACGGCGCGGTTGTCTGGCGACAAAAGCAAGCTTGAGGAGCTTCTTGCCGATGTTCCGCCCGGCGTTCTCCTTTGCACGAGCCGTCACCGGATCGTCTTCTATAACGGTGCTGCGCATCGCCTGCTGAGTACCGAGAAAATCCCTCTTTGCCTCGATCGCAACCTCTTCGATTTCATCAAGGATGGACCTGTCCGTCAGGCTCATCATCGGCTGCTTGATGGTGATACTAGCGACACGGCTGAAATGCTCTGCACGACACCCGATGGCAGCCGGAGGCTTGCTGTCCGCATGCGTCTAGTTGGCAGCAGTTCGGATGACCGGGCAGCCTATGCCTTGACCTTGCGCGATGTGACGACCGAACTTGCCGGTCATGCACGCCGGGATGCCCTTCTGTCCGATGTGTTCGAGCGTGTTGCGCCCACTGTCGAGGCACTGGCTCAAACTGCCGCAAAAGAGCAGGGCACTGTTCCGGATCTGATACGCCAGGAGATTGATGCCTTGCGCGCCATGATGGTCCAGTTGGAGGAAAGATTTGAGACCTGTCGGTCGGACGGCTGGCCAATGGCATTCATTGCTTCCCATGACCTTCTCCGGGATATCACGAAACGGCTCGAAGCCACGGGCTTGGCTGTGAAGGTGGCGAGTGAAAGGCTCGCACTACGCTGCAACGCCTTTGATATCACTGCTCTGATCGGGCATCTGGTCGACAATATCCAGGCCAAACAGCCCCTCGATCATGTTTCCGTTGTCATCGAGCAAAGAAATGGTGGTGCTGTCATTCAATTGAGGTGGCCGGGCTCTGCGCCGGACCCAGAGACACTGGAAAGCTGGCTTCATGCCTCTCTCGATGCCAGTCAGGCCGGCCTCTCAGGTCACGCGATCCTGAAAAATCATGCTGCATCCCTCAGTTCCAGGTCGGAAAATGCCGGTGCTGAACTCTGTCTGTCGATCCGGCAGGCCGAACGGCGAGATGAGGTCGTGGCTCAGAGCAACCGCTTCGTGGTTCATGACTTCGAGCTCCTCGCGAGAGCGCATTACGAGAAGATCAGCGACGCCCGGCTGGATGACCTGACCTTTGTTGTCTTCGATACCGAAACCACCGGGCTGTTGCCGGAGCAAGGCGATGAGATTGTTCAATTGGCGGCCGTCCGGGTCGTAAACGGGAGGCGGATTCAAACGGAAGTGTTTGACTGCCTTGTCAATCCGGGCCGCCGGATACCCCCGTCGTCAACGGCCGTCCACGGAGTTTCGGACGATATGGTTGCCGATGCGCCGGGTGTGCTTGACGTGCTGGAGAGGTTTCATCGTTTCGCCGACGGTGCGGTCCTCGTTGCCCATAACGCGCCGTTCGACATGGAATTTCTCAAGCGGCGGGAGCGAGAGCTGGGGCTCTACTTCGACCATCCGATTCTGGATACGGTCCTGTTGTCTGCCGTTGTCTTCGGACAAAGTGAGACGCACAGTCTCGATGCGCTGACACGAAGGCTCGGGATACATATCCCGGAAGGCGCACGGCACACGGCGCTTGGTGATACGATCGCAACGGCGGACGCCTTCATCAAGTTAAAGGCCATGCTGGAAGCCAAGGGGCATGACAGGTTTGGCGAGGTCCTGACCGAAGTTCGCCGCCATCGCCGCTTGCTGAAAGATCTGAATACGGCCTGATTACCACCGTCACGCCTCACCGATTGCGACCACCGCCTTGATGAGGCCTGTCTTTTCCAGCGCCCAGCGTGGCAAGTCCTGTGGCAACCTGTCCAGCGTCGTGCGGTGGGTGATCAGCAGATTACTGGGCACCATGCCTGCGGCCAGCGCAGCGCGGACGTAGTCGAAATCGGCGTGCGTCGCGTTCCGGCTGCCGACAACGCACATTTCGCGCTTGTGAAACTCCGGGTCGGAGAAGCGGATCTGGTCCTTCACCACGCTGACGAAGATCAGACTTCCGCCATGGGCGACGAAGCCGAACGCGCTTTCCATCGAGGCCGCGTTGCCCGTAGCGTCAAAGACGATGTCATAGCCTTCGCCGCTTGTTTGGTCGGCGATATCAGACGCAACGGACGAGGTTCCAAGGATCGATCGGGAAAAGCCGAAGCGCTGATCCGCTACCGACAGCCGTTCTGCACTCGTGTCCAGAAGGGTTACATCAAGGCCCGCGATACGAGCAAAGAGGGCGGTGCCAAGTCCAATCGGGCCAGCGCCTATGACAAGCGCGCGCTCGGCATCGTTTGTGTTTATGCCACGCCGAACGGCATGGGCCCCAATCGCCAGAAACTCGACCGTTGCGGCTGCTTCTGCCGTCAGGCCATCGGCAAGATAGAGGTTGCTCTGCGGGACCACGATCTCTTCGCAGAAGGCACCGTCGCGGTGAACACCAAGGACCTCGATGCGCATGCAGCAATTGGGCTTGCCCTTTCGGCAGGCAATGCAGTGACCACAGGAGATATAGGGGTTGACGATGGCGAGTGTGCCTTTCTCCGCAAAGACCCCTGTTCCGCCTTCCATAACCCTGGCCGAGATTTCGTGACCCATGATCCGGGGATAGGTCATGAAGGGATGCTTGCCCTGAAAGATGTGGTAGTCGGTTCCGCAGATGCCGACATGGCTCACGCTCAGCCTGACTTCCCCCGGCTCAAGTTGTTTGTGTTGCGGCCTATCGACGAGCTCAAGACGACCGGGTTCAATGCAGATAGCTGCTTTCATGTCGTGGTCCGATCGATATTCGACTAACGCTGCCGCCGACGGCGCAACTGATCGAAGTAAACGATGAGGATGATCAGGAAGCCGGTGATGATGCGTTGCCAGAAGGAGTTCACGTTCAGCAGGTTGGCGCCGTTGTTGATCGTGGCCAGAATGAAGGCACCAAGCAGTGGCCCGTGGACCGATCCCACGGCCCCGAAAAGGCTTGTGCCGCCGATGACGGAAGATGCGATTGCCTGCAACTCCCAGCCTTCTGCCTGGGTGGCATTACCAATGCCGATACGCGATGCCAGCAGTATACCAACAAAGGCAGCGCAGGTGGCCGAGAGGATATAGGCCATGTAGATCGTCCGGTTGACATTGACGCCAGACAGGCGCGCCGCTTCGCTGTTGGAGCCGACGGCAAAAAGATAGCGTCCCCAGCGGCTGAGATGCAGGAAGATGAAGGCGGGTATGGCCACCACAAGCACCATCCAGAAGAGGCTTGGCACGCCGAGGAAATCCGCCCTTGCAAAGGCTGTGAAGGCGCCACTCGGGATCGAGATTGTTGAACCGTTGGTAATAAGAAGCCCGATGCCGCGCAGGGACGTCAGCGTTGCGAGCGTAATGATGAAGGGCGGCAGACCCATGCGAACGATGCCGAAGCCATGGAACATGCCGATCGCAACGCCCATCAGCAGGGTCAGGATGATCGCCAGCCAGACGGGTACACCGGCGGTAATCAACCAGGCAATGATAACACTGCTAAAGCCGACGATCGCGCCGACGGAGAGATCAATGCCAGCGGTGATGATGACAAAGGTCTGGCCTACCGCGAGGATCGCCGTCATTGAACCTTGACGCAGCAGATTGCTGATATTGTTGGGCGTCCAGAAACTGTCCGTGGCCAGGGCAAGGAGGAGCCATATGAACAACAAGAGCCCGAGCAAGGTGAGGCTGAACAGGATGTTCATCCCCTTTTTCGGTGCCTTTGTCGTTTCCGTGGTCTCGACGCTCATCTGTCCGTCTCCCTGTTTTCTGCTTTCGCGACGCCAAGGCGCCCTCGTCTTCCCGCCTGCTTGCGCCCTAGCAATTGCCGTGCTTTCTATAAGCCGATGGCCTGAGTCAGTACGTCTTCGTGTGTTGCTTCATGGTGCCCGTAACTTGCGACCAGTCGTCCCTGGCGGAAGACATGCAGCCGGTCAGCCAGTTCGTAGACCTCCGGCAGATAAGATGAAATCAGGATGATCCCGGCGCCCTGTTTGAGAAGTTCTCCAAACAGGCGATAAATCTCTGCCTTGGTACCGACATCGACGCCAACGGTAGGCTCGTCAAAGATAAAGACACGCGCGCCATGGCTCAGCCATTTGCCAATGACGATCTTTTGCTGGTTGCCGCCTGACATGGCGGAAGCCAGGACGGCACGGGTCGGCGTCTTGATCTTGAGATCGTCGATCTGACGATCTGCATTGGCCGTTTCGAGGCCGCGACTAATGGTGAGACCGCGGCTTAAACGATCAAAGACGGGCAAGTTGATGTTCAAGCCAATCGGAAGGTTCAGGCAGAGACCCTGATCGCGCCGGCTTTCCGGGGCAAGCGCGATGCCGATATCCATCGCCTTTCTCTCGGTGTCGATCACAACCTTTCGACCGTCCCAGAAGACCTCGCCACCGGTGCATTTCTGGCGTCCGTAGACGCCGAGCGCGAACTCGCTGCGCCCGGCACCGATCAGTCCATAAAGGCCGACGATTTCGCCGGCGCGCACGCTGAGGGACACATCCTGGAAACCGGGGCCTGACAGGCTCCTGGTTTCGAGGATCACGTCCCCGAGGGCGACCTTTTCCTTGTGATAGATCTGATCGATCGAACGATTGATCATCAGCGAAATGAGCTCCGCCTCGTCGGTTTCGGCGATTTTGCGCGTCCCGACATGGGTTCCGTCCCGCAAGACCGAGACGCGATCTGCCAGCTCGAAAACTTCTTCCATGCGATGGCTGATATAGACAATCGTGATGCCGTCCGCCTGCAGCCTCCGGATAAGCCGGAAGAGCTGTGCGGATTCCTGGCGGGTGAGATAGGCGGTCGGTTCATCGAAGATGAGAAAGCGGATGCCGCGCATGGCGGCCCTGGCGGTCGCGACGAGCTGCTGCTGGCCGATGGTCAGATTGCCAAGTCGTTCCGTCGCCGGAATGTTGAAGCCCAGGTCGTCCAGGACATTCTGGGCGGCCTCTGCCATGGCACGCCGACGCATCAGGCCGTAGCGTTGAAGTTCGTCGCCGAGAAACATGTTGGCGGCCACCGTAAGCTCCGCACAGAGCACGACTTCCTGATGGACGGCGTTGATGCCGCGAGAAATCGCCTCCGTCGGTGTTGCGAGAGGTACCGGGCGACCGCACCAGCGGATCTCGCCGGAGGTACGGGGGATTACTCCGGTCAGAAGCTTGATAAGGGTGGATTTGCCGGCACCGTTCTCCCCCACGATGGCGTGAATTTCTCCGGCGAGGAAGGTGATGCTGGCCGGTTTCAGAGCCTCGACGCCGCCATATTTCTTCCGGAGGTCGACAAGCTCAAGGATCGGGTCTCCCGGCTTTATCTGTTCCGCCTCGCGCAGATGCGGATCCGCATCATGCCTGTGGCTCAACTCCTGAAGTCCGGCCATAAGATCCTCCCGCGACAGAAAACATTCAGAATGAACCTACAGCTCATCCCTCATGCATGGTGTCGTTTCCCATTCAAAGTTTTTGCCTTCATGTGCATCTTGATCAAACGCGATCAGGCAAAAGCGATGGCTTGCAGGCCGCTCCCCATCGGCTTGCGAGCGATCGGCATGCGCGCGACGGCAACGCCGCGCGCATGGTGGTGCAATCAGTTGACCTTGGGGTTCAAGAGGGCGTCGATCTTGGGATCTGCCATGTTGGCCTGGGTGACGAGATTGGCACCCGTATCGACAAAGGTTTCGACCTTCTCGCCCTTCGAGACGGCAAGAGCCGTCTTCACGCCATCATAACCCATGCGATAGGGGTCCTGCACAACGAGGCCAGCAAGGACGCCTTCCTTGAGGAATCCGACCGTCTTTTCATCCGAGTCAAAGCCGATGACCTTGATCTTGTCGCCAAGCTTGTTTTCGGCAATCGCCTGACCGACGCCTTGTGCCATGATCAGATTGGAGGCGAAAACCCCGACAAGGTTCGGGTTCGCCGTGATCAGGTCGGTCATCATGTTGAGACCGGTGGTTGCCTGGCCATCGGCAAAGCGGTCTGCAACGACTGTCAGGCCCGGATACTTTGTCTTGATCTGGTCAAGGAAGCCCTCGCGGCGCTGGTCAAGCGAACCGACACCCGGCAGGCTGGTAATGATTGCGATTTCACCCTCGACTTTGCCGGTGGCGGCTTCGATGGCCGCTGCCAGACCGTCAGCAGCGATGCGTCCGCCCTGGACGTTGTCGGTTGTCAAGAAGGAGGTGAAGGCCTGCGAATCTGCGCCAGAGTCGATACCGATGATCGGGACGGATTTTGCGGCTTCATCGATCGGAGCGCCCAAAGCCTTGAATTCGGTGGGTGAGATGACAACGGCAGCCGGACCTCCTGCCACGGCGTTTTCCAGGATGGTGATCTGGCCATTGATATCGGATTCGGACTGGGCACCCAGCTCCGGCACGTTGACGCCGAGATCCTTGCCCGCCTGACGGGCGCCGGCCAGAACGATCTGCCAGTAGAAGGATGTGGTGTCCTTGACGATGATGGGGATCGTGACGTCCTGAGCCGATGAAGCGACCGGCATCATGGTTGTCATCAGCGCCGCACCGGCGACGCCGACGAATGCACGACGAGAAAGCATGCTCTTCAACAGTGACATTTGGGTTCTCCTCACAATGCGCCCTGTTCCTCCGGTTCGAGGTCAAGCCGCAGAACGCAACCGTCTTGACCTTTATCGATAAAAAACATTTCGAGGCAGGCTAGCCTAGACAATCCGCTTATGCAAGCGACTCAAGTGCCCTCCGTCACCTGATTATCGTCATTTCCTAATGCAGGTATCTCCTCTCCTGTCTCAGGCTGCCGAAGGCGTGGAAGACGCCTGTCCGTGGATTTCGTGTGGGTACACAACCCCCTTCTTCAGGATGATGTTGCCGTAGATCCGAAGCTCCGTCGTCGCAACGATGTAGGCCGCCTGTGCCGCCCGCTCGTAGAAGGCGAAGCGCTCCAGCGAAGCCAGATGGAAGTCTCCCGCCAGTCTCCGGATCACACCGGAAAATTCATTGCATATTTCCGGGACAGCCTCCGGATCGCCGACAACCTGCATGGTCCAGGCGGTCTCATCGACAAACTGATCGAGCGGCATGTGGTGCAGGATCGCTTCCAGTATCGCGACGGCACCCAGGCCGTCGGCTCTGATGACCGGCGGACCCAGCGTACTGGCTGGAAAGTTGCCGTCCGCAATGACGATTTCATCCCCGTGGCCCATGGATGCAATCGCATGGAGCAGATCCGGCCCGAGCAGTGGATGAATGCCCTTCAACATGCGTCTTCTCCCTATTCTCGAACGGGCGCGTCGCCGAGCGGAGGTGCAACCAGGGTGAAGGGGTCAAAGGGGGCAAATGCAGTGTCCGGCAATTCCTCCTTTGTCAGCGCCATGTTTCGGTTCAGGCTTTCGGGTCTGGCGGTCCCGATGATCACCGAGGCGACGGTGGGATGATGGAGCGGGAACTGCAGAGCAATCTGGGCCAGTGGCTTGCCCATCTCGCTTGCTAGAGCCTCCATGGACCGCACCTTGTTCAAGACCTCCTCGCTGGCCGGTGTATAGTCGAAATGGGACCCCGGGACCGGTCCTGTTGCAAGGATCCCGGAATTGAAGACACCGCCGACAGTGATGGAGGTGCCGCGCTTTTCGCAGAGCGGCAGCAGTTCGTCTACGGCCGAGCGATCGAGCAGGGAATAACGTCCGGCCAAAAGGATGACATCGATATCGATGTCCGCCATCATCTCCAGACAGGCTGGAACTTCATTGACGCCAAGACCGAATGCCTTGATCGCCCCTGATGACTTCAGTTCCTCAAGCGCCCTGTAGCCGCCGTCGCGCAACTGCCTGACATAGCGGTCATTTGCCTCCCGTCCGTGGGTATAGACGCCAATGTCGTGGACAAAGAGCATTTCGATGCGATTGAGGCCAAGGCGCGCATAGCTGAAGTCGACCGAGCGCATGATGCCGTCATAGCTGTAGTCATAGACCAGCTTGAAGGAGAGGGGGTCGACGAAGCCGAGCTTCGGAATCTGATCCTTCGGGACAGGCTTCAGAAGCCGACCAACCTTGGTGGAGAGCACGTAGCTTCCCTCAGGCTTGTCGCGCAGGAAATCGCCGACATAGCGCTCGGCCAGACCAAAACCGTAATGCGGTGCTGTGTCGAAATAGCGGATGCCGTGGTCCCAGGCCGACTGCAGCGTTGCCATGGCGATGTCGCGCGGGCAGGCGCGATACATGCCACCCAGCGGTGCGGTCCCGAAGCTGTATTCGGTCACTTCGAGGTCGGTTTTCCCGATGCGTCTCGTTTTCATCCCGTCAAATCCTGTTGCCATGCCCTTTAAAGGGTTGCCCCGAGATGCCAGGGCACAAATTCATTGTCGCCATATCCGAACAATTCGCTCTTCGTTTTCTGCCCGGACGCCGTTTCGATGATCAGGTCGAAGATGGCGCGTCCCATCTCCGAGACACTCGCATCGCCGGAAGCGATCACGCCGCAATCGATGTCCATGTCTTCCTCCATGGATCGGTAGAGAGCGGTGTTGCTGGTGAGCTTGATCGAGGGGACGGGGCGCGAGCCAAAGCATGAGCCCCGACCGGTGGTAAACGCGATGACATTGGCCCCACCGGCAACCTGACCCGTCGCCGAGACGGGATCGTAGCCTGGCGTATCCATGAAAACGAGGCCGTGCTCGGTCACGCGTTCTGCGTAGTTATAGACGGCAGTCAGTGGAGAGCGTCCACCTTTGGCCACGGCACCCAGCGACTTCTCCAGAATTGTCGTCAACCCGCCCTTCTTGTTGCCGGGCGAGGGGTTGTTGTCGAGGGAAGCGCCGTGCTGGGCAACATAGGCCTCCCACCAGGAGATCAACCCGTCAAGCCTGGTTGCTACATCCTCATTGATGGCGCGGCTGCGCAACAGGTGCTCGGCGCCGTAGATCTCGGAGGTTTCCGACAGGATAGCCGTGCCGCCGACGCCGGCAAGCAGGTCCACGGCGACGCCCAAAGCGGGGTTTGCAGTGATGCCCGACAGACCGTCAGAGCCGCCACATTGCAGGCCGACGATGATTTCGCTGACAGGAATCGGCTCGCGGCGCATCGTGCCGACTTCGGCGGCAATCTCCTTGAGGATCGAAAGTGCGTTTTCGACAGCGCGGCGGGAGCCGCCGGCATCTTGGATGTTGAAATGCCGCTTGGAAGCGCCAGCACCGCTTTGCCCGTAAAGCGTCAGTTGATTGACCTCGCAGCCGAGGCCGACCATCAGCACGCCGCCGAAGTTCACGTGTCTCGTGTAACCGGCTATCGTTCGATGGAGCGTACGCATCCCGTCGCCGGTGGAACTCATGCCGCAACCCTGATCGTGAACGATCGGCACGAAACCATCGATACCCTCGTAATGGGGCAGGATTGTCCGGTTGGCTGCGTCGGCAATGGCGCGACAGACGGTGGTGGAACAGTTCACGCTGGCGATGATGCCGATATAATTGCGGGTGGCGGCCCGACCATCGGTTCGGCGATAGCCCATGAAGGTACGGGCCTTGTCTGCGTCCGTCGCCTGTTCCGGATTGGCGATGCCGCTGACCGAAAGGCGGTCCTGATCAAAGGCCAGATTATGGGAGTGAACATGATCGCCTGCGGCAATGTCAGTTGTCGCGCGGCCGATAGCCTGCGCATATTTCACGACCGGTTCGCCCTTTGCGACGGGGCGCACCGCGATCTTGTGACCAGGGTCGACACTGACTGCCGCAATTGCGCCGCCCGGCAGGACAGATCCCGCCTCCAGGGCGATGGTCGTGACGGCAACATTGTCTTCTGGCGACAACAGGATACAGGCCGCTTGATTCACCGGATGTTTCTCCCTTGCGACGTGTTTCGTCGCTCTGCTTTTTGTCTTTTATCGACAATAGACAGATTTTCGTCAATGGCTATTATGAAGCCGGAAGCCCGGGGCTGGTTTCCCGGTGAGAGCTGCGGACGTGAAAAGGTGTCGGTGATGTCGGTCGCAAGCCGGTTTGCAAGTCGCATCCTGAACGCTTAAAGCTCAAGCCTTCACTCTGTGGGACCATCGCTCTTGTGCGGTTGAACTGATCATGGCCAAACAAAACACCGTCTTCAAAGATGCCTTCAACCGTATGCTGGACGTCATCCAGGAAGCGGATAGTCTGCCATCTGAGCCGGAGCTTTGTTCGCGCCTGGGGGTCAGCCGTACGACTGTGAGAGCCGTTCTCGGGCGGCTGGGCGAAACCGGGCTGATTGCCTGGGACAAGCGAGAGAAGACGGTTCTTCGGCGTCCGGTGCAGGAGGACTATTTTCCAAGCGAGGAAACAAGTTCGCTATCCGACATCATCGAGCGCAGTTTCATGCGACGGATACTTGCTGGCGGCGCACAGCCGGGCATGCAGATCAACGAGCTGGAACTTGCACGCGACATCGGGATCGGAACGACATCAGTGCGGGAGTTCCTGATCCGGTTCAGCCGTTTCGGTCTGATTGAAAAGCGGCCAAACAGTCATTGGGTCCTGAAGGGTTTCACCCGCGAATTTGCCCTTGAACTGACAGAAGTGCGCGAGATGTTCGAGTTGCGGTCGGCGGCGAGCTTTGTTCATCTTGCCGCCGATCACCCGGCCTGGGGTGATCTGAAAGACGTGGAGGCCGAGCATCATGCGCTGCTGGCCGATATCGACAACCGCTACACGGAATTCTCCGAGCTCGATGAGCGCTTCCACCTGCTGATCCAGAAGGCGTCGAGCAATCGCTTCATCATCGATTTCTACGACATCATCGCGATCGTCTTTCACTATCACTATCAATGGAACAAGACGAATGCCCGGGCGCGCAACCAGAGGGCGCTCGAAGAGCATCTCAACTATATTCATGCTCTCTTCTCCCGCGATCCGTCAGCCGTAGAAAAAGCGTGCCGCCAGCATCTGAAATCGGCCCGGGAGACGCTTCTTCAGTCCATCCAGGATCCGGTTTAATGGTATGAAGACACCAATCCTTCAGTTCGGAACCAGCCGATTCCTGCAGGCGCATGTCGATCTTTTCGTGAGCGAGGCTCTGGCAAAAGGGGATGCACTCGGACCGATTACAGTTGTGCAGACAAGTGGAGATCCGCAGCGAGCGAGGCGGATTGCTGCCCTTGCGGACCGTCATGGTTTTCCGGTGTGTATTCGGGGGCTCGAAGAAGGCCGCGTAATTGACCGGGAGTTGCGGGTAAAGAGTGTCACGCGAGCACTGTCGACAGCAACCCAATGGGACGATGTCGCCCGGGTCTTTGTCGAGGAGGCGGAGGTCATTGTCTCCA
The DNA here is from genome assembly GCF_005860795.2 of Peteryoungia desertarenae. Taxonomy (GTDB): domain Bacteria; phylum Pseudomonadota; class Alphaproteobacteria; order Rhizobiales; family Rhizobiaceae; genus Allorhizobium; species Allorhizobium desertarenae. Next base: position 807,461 of record NZ_CP058350.1, on the reverse strand, counting down.
ACACAGGCGACTCCGGTTATGTCGTCTCACCGGGAGATGCGCTGTCGGGTGTGCCTAAGTCTTTTCCGATGAAACTGCTCAAGCTTCTTGCCTTGCGCTACCGAAACGGGGGCAAACCGCTGACGGTGCTGCCTTGCGAGCTTCTGTCACGCAACGGGGATAAGCTGAAGGCCTTGATTCATGATCTGTCCCGGCGTTTCGTTCCGGACGAGGGCTTCGACGCCTGGCTTTCGACATCGGTGATCTTTGCCAATACGCTGGTCGACCGGATCGTCTCCGCTCCCCTGGAGCCTGCGGGGGCGATCGCTGAACCCTACGCGCTTTGGGTCATCGAGAACCGGACCGGGCTCACGATGCCCTGTCGGCATCCCTCTATCCATCTCGTTGAGGATCTGACACCTCATGAAAAACTGAAGCTGCATATCCTGAACCTTGGCCACACGGTTCTGGCGGATCATTGGCTGAAGGAGGCGCGGCGGATCGACGAGACGGTGCGAGAGATGCTGGCGTCGGCTCCGGTCAGAGATATGCTGTTGCAGCTTTATCGCGAAGAGGTCATCCCGGGCTTTGCATTGCATGGGATGGAGCAAGCGGCGGTGAGTTATCTCGAGCAAACCATGGCGAGGTTCGAAAACCCGTTCCTCGATCATGCGCTCAAGGATATTGCCGGCAACCACCGTGAAAAGATCGAGCGGCGTATTGCAGCGTTCCTTCGCTGGTGCCCCGGCATTGTCATGCCGAGGCTGGAGCAGATCGCAGCGGGTGCCTGATCCTCAGTTCTGTGCGCCAGGTGCATAGGTTTGCGTGGTCATGTCCACGACCTGACCTGTGAGGGCCGATTGCTGGGCTGCCAGACCCATGGCGACTGCCCACCAGCCGTCCTTGACTGCGACTTCCACCTCACCCTCGCCGCGTGCCGCGCGAACGAAGCGCTGGTGCTGGTAGAAGGTGGAGCCATTGTGGTCGCCTGCTGCCAGGAGTGTCGGATCAACAGGAATCTCGACCACGCGCGGGCCTTTCGGGTCGCGCGGAGAGACGATCACCTGTGCCACGGGTGGCTCGCCCAGATGCTCCGGCCAGAAACGGCCGGGACCAGGCACCAGGCATTCGATCTTGCCCTTGGGTCCGACGGCTGAGATTTCTTCCTGGTAACGCGCTCCCTCGGCAAACATGCAGAGTTCCAGCATCGCGCGTGCGCCTGAAGCGAAATCGACGATCACATAGGCGTTGTCCCAGATGTCTGATTTCTCTCCGCCGTAGACCTCATCCAGATGGTTTACGGACTGGCCGCCGGAAGCCATGATCCGCACCGGGTCCGACTTCAGGATGTGGCGCATCAGATCGAAGAAGTGACAGCATTTTTCAACCAGAGTGCCGCCGGTGTTGCGGTTCAGCCGGTTCCAGTCGCCCACCTTTTCGAGAAAGGGGAAGCGGTGTTCACGGATGGTCAGCATCCGAATGCCGCCTGTTGCCTCAGCGGCCTCTTCGATCATGCGGGCGACGGGTGGCATGTAGCGATATTCCATCGCAACCCAGATAGGGGCCGGGTAGGCAGCGCGAAGAGCGGCCAGACGAGGGGCGTCTTCCGGTGCCGTGAAGAGCGGTTTCTCCACGAGGACGGGAAGCGGGCGGATCCTGGCGATCGTTTCCAACTGCTGCAGATGCAGATAGTTGGGGCTGGCGATCAGCAGGCAGTTCACTTCCGCAACCGCCAGCACATCCTCGACCGAATCGACCATCTTTGCCGATGGTACAGCTTCGGCAGCGAGCGCGCGCATGCCGGCATCCGGTTCGAAGATCGCTGCGACCGCCACATCCGGCAGGAGCGCGATATTGCGCAGGTGTTCCTGTCCCATCATGCCGCAGCCGATGATCCCATAATTCAGTTTCGCCACGATTTCTCTTCCCTATTTGAGGCGCGACACATAGCGCGCTATCGAATGATCAAGCCATGTCCGGGACACTTCGGCGCGTGTGCCTTCCTGATCCAGGCTGATCCGTTGAATATGCGTGACCGGAGCCCCGATCGGTTGATTGAAGATGGCAGGTGCCCAGTCCGGCACATGGTCGAGGCCGATCTGGTCTTCGGCCCTTGCAATCCAGAGCGAGAGCCTGGTGCGGTAATAAAGATAAAGAGATTCTGAGACCTCTTCGGGATCGATGGTCTCGACATAGCTTCCGTCGAGCCAGATCTCTTCCAGGGCTGCGGGTTTGCCTGAAAGGCGCCTGATACGTCGGATGCGATGGGCGAATTCACTCGACCCGAAGGCCGGAAGCTCCGTCGGTTTGGGCAGGCGATCGATGCTGAGGATTTCCGCTGTCGGAAGACCGCCGCCATTCAGCAGTTCAAGCCGAAACATGGCATAGACGCTCTTTGGATCGGAGATGGCCCGGACATAATTTCCAGAGCCTTGAACGCGTTCGAGCAGGCCGCGATTCTGCAATTCTGCCAGAGCCTTGCGCAAGGTGCCGACGGCAATCCCCAGTTCTTCGGCCATGTCCCGCTCAGGCGGCAGTTTTTCACCGTCAATCAGCCGCCCGGCCGCGATATCGCGGACGAGAAGCTCTGTGATCTGGACATAGATGGGAAGACTTCCGGGGCTCTGGCTCATCGATGATCCGGGCGGTTCCTGTGGCAGGAATGACGCGGCAAGAAAAAATTGATACACTATTGATCTACATCAATTCGAATGTTAGGCAAGAGGAAAGTTGAGGGACTGGAGGAGACTTCCGATGACTGTGGTACCCGTTACATCTGCCGATCTGGACGGTGCGGAGGTTTCGTGGTTCGCAGCATTGTGCTCTGACGATTATCAGTTTCTCGGTGTTCCGGATGGCGCTCTTCGATCGAGCTTCGAGCATTGCTCGGACATCGTCCAGAAGGCCGAACAGCTCGGCTTTCGCAATATCCTGTGCCCGTCTTCCTACCAGGTTGGGCAGGATACGCTGAGCTTCCTTGCCGGCTGTGCGCCGATCACGTCGAAGATCAACATGCTGGCAGCCATCCGATGCGGCGAGATGCAGCCAATCATGCTGGCACGCACCGTGGCAACGCTCGATCACATGCTGAAGGGGCGGTTGACGCTGAATGTCATAAGCTCCGATTTTCCGGGTGAAGTGGCTGACAGCGCCTTCCGCTATCGCCGCAGCCATGAAGTCGTGCAGATCCTGCGGCAGGCCTGGACACGCGAGACAATCGACCACGACGGCGAAGTCTATCAATTCAAGGGCGTATCCACCGATCCGGCGAAGCCTTATCAGCAGAATGGTGGCCCCCTTCTTTATTTCGGCGGCTATTCTCCCGATGCGCTCGAGCTTTGCGGCGCGCAATGCGATGTCTATCTGATGTGGCCGGAAACAAAGGATCAACTGGCGGAGCGTATGAAAGCAGTTCATGCCCGGGCTGAGGCTCATGGGCGCACGCTCGATTACGGTTTGCGCGTTCACATGATCGTTCGCGATACCGAGAAAGAAGCCCGTGAATATGCCGACTACATCGTCTCAAAGCTGGATGATGAATACGGCAAGCTGATCCGCGATCGGGCTCACGATTCGATCTCGCTGGGTGTCGCCCATCAGGCCCGCGCCCGCGAACTTGCCGACCAGTTCGGCTATATCGAGCCGCATCTATGGACAGGGATCGGTCGCGCGCGCTCCGGCTGCGGCGCGGCGCTTGTCGGCTCAACGGATCAGATCCTCACCGAGCTTGAATCCTACCGCAAAATGGGTATCCGCGCCTTTATCCTGTCCGGCTACCCGCATATCGACGAGGCAGTGCATTTCGGCACCAAAGTGCTTCCCGAACTGAAGACCGTATCGCTTCCCCACGCCTATGGTCGCGTTCCCTCCGAAACGCCTGCCACACCCCTTGGAAATGGAGTTCGCCGCTGATGGAGCGCGTCAATCTTACCCCTGAACTGAGTTTCAGCCGCATCGTCTACGGGATGTGGCGGATTGGCGATGATGCCGATACCTCGCCGAAACATGTTCAGGCCAAGATCGAATCCTGCCTTGCGCAGGGCATTACCACCATGGACCAGGCCGACATTTATGGCGGCTATACGGCTGAAGCCATTCTCGGGGCTGCTCTGAAGGCCGCTCCCGGCCTGCGCGACAAGCTCGAGATCGTCACCAAATGCGATATCGTGGCGCCCGTTGGTCGGCACTCGGCAGCGCGGGTGAAGTATTATGACACGACTGCTGCCCACATCACGGCCTCGGTCGAGGCTTCGCTGCGTGACATGGGGACTGATCATGTCGACCTGTTGCTGATCCATCGTCCAGACCCGCTGATGGATCCGGACGAGACGGGACCGGCTTTGGACGGGCTGATCGCTTCGGGCAAGGTGAGCGCTGTTGGTGTATCCAATTTCAGGCCGTGGGATTTTTCGCTGCTGCAGTCATCCATGGAAAATGAGCTGGTTACCAACCAGATCGAGATGAGCCTTCTGGCGACCGATGCCTTTACCAATGGCGACCTGGCCTTTCTGCAGGAACGCGTAATCGCTCCCATGGCATGGTCGCCCTTGGGCGGAGGTGCCCTGTTTAACGGTTCCAAACCAGATCTGCTGGCAGCGTTGAAACGTATTGGCAATGAGCAGGGGGTTGACGAGACAGCGGTTGCGGTTGCCTGGCTCTTGCGGCACCCGGCAACGATCCTCCCGGTCATGGGCACCAATTCATTGTCGCGCATTGCCACGTTTGCAGATGCCGTAAAGGTCGAGATGGACCGGCAGACCTGGTTTGAACTTTACACACTGGCCATCGGACGAGAGGTGGCGTGATGATGGCGGGGAGCAAGCTTTCGATGCCAGCGGAGCAGGTATTTGTTCCGGAAGCGTCCAATCATCGGGCGTTCCGCAATGCGCTTGGCAGCTTTACCACAGGTGTCACCGTGGTCACGGCGATGGCCGATCAGGGTGCGATCGGCATGACCGTCAACAGCTTCGCTTCGGTCTCGCTCGATCCACCGCTGGTGCTCTGGTCTCCCGCGAAAAGCTCCTCCAAGCATGGAGCCTTCTCGCAGGCCGAGCATTTCGCAATCCACGTCCTGGGCGCAGATCAGGATGGACTGAGTACAGCTTTCACGCGGGGCGGGGCCGGGTTTGAGGGATTGGTCTGGGCGCTGAATGCAGAAGGCGTGCCTGTTCTTGCCGGCACGCTTGCGCGGTTTGAATGCGTCAAGGCGCAGTTGCATGACGCAGGTGATCACACGATCATCATCGGTCGGGTTTTGCGGGTGGCACATCGGGAGGGAGAACCCCTGTGCTTTTCCGGAGGTCGTTTCGGGCGTTTTGCCCATCAGGGCTGAAAATGGGAGGTCGTCGTCGGAGTGCTTGCCCGCACTCCGGGAGGAGAATTGAGAGGCACTGGTCATGATGTGGCTTCGGCAGGCGCAAAGATTTCGCGCATGTCGACAAAAGCCTCAAAGACTTTGTCTTTTTGCTGTCGTGGCATTTTGCTCAATTGTCAGCCTGGAACCGACGACGCGGAATGGGCGGAGAGTATGAACCTATTGACTGGGCTGACCAACCTGATTGGGCGGATCAACGCAGCCGTGCTGCTGGTTGGGGTCTGGCTCGGGGCAGCATGCCTTGGGGTGATGCTGGTCTTCATCCTCATACAGGTCTTTTTCCGCTACGTGATCGGTCAGGCGCTGCCGTGGAGCGAAGAGGGCGCGCGCTTTCTGATGCTCTGGATGACGGGTTTGATGGTGCCGACCGCCTTTCGCCAAGGTGGGTTTGTCGCGATCGACATGATCCTCGACCTGATGCCGCGTCTGCTGGCGGCACTCGTCAATCTTACGTTCCTGCTTCTTACGGCCACGCTTCTCTATTTCGGCATGCGCATTGGCTGGAACGAGGTGAATGGCCTTGGTGGGCGCTTTGCCATGTCGGCAATTGCCGTTCCGACCTCGCTTGACCTCAGCACCTGGATGAAGGTGCCACGAGGCTGGATGATGTCTTCGCTTGCCGTGGGCGTGACGCTGATGTTCGTCGTGAGCATCGAGCTTATCCTGCGCGCCGTGGTCGGCATTCTTGGCCAAAAAGACCGTCTTCAACCCGTTTCCATGTCGCGCGGTCTGGGAGCCGAATGATGCTGAGCCTTTTCCTGCCGCTGTTTCTCGTCTTCCTGCTTCTTGGCCTGCCGATCGTATTCGGACTGATCGCAGCACCCGCCATCCTGTTGTGGTGGAACGGTCAGGAACGGGACATCGTCCTGCTCTACCGGAATGTCTACAATGGCATGGACAGCTTCCCGCTGATGGCAATCCCGTTCTTCATGCTGGCCGGCGAATTGATGAACCGGGCTGGAATTACCCTTCGGCTGGTCGAATTCGCCCAAGCGATGATCGGACATCTGCGGGGTGGTCTTGCCCATGTCAACATCCTGTCTTCCATGCTGTTTGCCGGCCTTTCCGGTTCCGCTGTGGCGGATGTGTCGGCGCTCGGGTCGATGCTGATCCCGGCCATGGAAAAGCAGGGCTACACCCGGCGTTTTGCCGCCGCCGTGACTGCAGCCTCGTCAATCATCGGTCCGATCATCCCGCCATCCGGCATCATGATCATCTATGCCTATGTCATGGGTGAAAGTGTCGCTGCCCTGTTTCTGGCGGGCATCGTTCCGGGTGTCCTTATCGGTGTGAGCCTCATGGGCGTCGTCTGGTTGCTTGCCGACAAGGAGAACCTTCCGCTTGCCACGAAGCGTGCGAGTTGGGGTCAGAGGGGCCAGGCAAGTCTCAAGGCCTTCTGGCCGCTGATGACCCCGGTCATCATCATGGGCGGCATTCTCGGCGGGATCTTCACGCCTACCGAGGCGTCGGCAATCGCGGTTGGCTATGCGCTGTTTATCGGCCTTTTTGTCCTTCGTTCGATGCGTGTCGGCGAAATCCCCGACATCCTGGCAAGAGCCAGCATGACATCGGCGGTGGTCCTGCTTCTGGTCGGTGCCGCCATGGCTTTCAAGACGGTCGCCAGCCTCTCTCATACACCGGAAATGCTCGCAGACCTGATCCTCAGCCTGAGCGAAAACCCGCTCATTCTGCTGTTCCTGATAAACATCCTGCTCTTTGTCGTGGGCATGTTCCTCGACGCGGGACCGGCCATCATCATTCTGGGACCGATCCTCGGGCCGATCTTCCTCGAACTGGGGGTAGATCCGGTCCACTTTGCCATCATCATGGCGGTCAACCTGACCGTTGGTCTGTTGACGCCGCCGATGGGGCTTGTGCTCTTTGTGTCCTCGTCCGTCTCCGGCCTCAAGGTCGAGACGATTGCGCGGGCGACGCTGCCGTTCCTTGCGGTGGAAATCGCCGTGATCTTCCTGATCACCTATTTCCCCGCCATCACATTGACTGTCCCGCGTCTTGCGGGCTTCATTGACTAACCCAACCAAAAACCGGGAGGACTGACATGCTGAAATCACTGATGACTACGCTACTGGTCGCCAGCGCGTTAAGCGTTGCGAGCATTGCGCAGGCGGCAGACATCACGCTGCGCGCCACAGCCAATTCCAACGAGAATGACGAGGACTATGATGGCCTCGTTGTCTTCAAGAACTATGTCGAGAACGCTTCGAACGGTGCCATCGCTGTCGAACTGTTCATCGGAACGCAGCTCTGCGCCACCGGCGAGGAATGCCTTCAGGGTGTGGCCGACGGCTCGATCGACATCTATATCTCGACGTCTGGCGGGGCCGCAGGTCTTTTCCCCTACATCCAGGTGCTGGACCTGCCCTATCTGATGAGCGATGACCGGGTGGCCGAAACCGTGTTGACTGGCAACTTCACCCGTCAGCTTCGTGAAAGGGCTCTGGCTGACAGCGACAACAAGATCCGCCTGATGACGATCGGCAACACCGGTGGCTGGCGCAACTATGCCAATACCCAACGGACTGTGAAGAGCCCTGACGATCTCAAGGGCCTGAAGATGCGCACCGTGCCTGCCGACCTGCCGCAGCAGGTTGCGACCGCCGTTGGTGCTGCTCCGACGCCGATCCCGTGGCCGGAACTCTTCACCTCGCTGCAGACCGGTGTTGTCGAAGGAACCGCAAACGGTATCACCGACATCATGTCGATGAAGTTTCCGGATGCTGGCCTGAAGTACCTGACGCTCGACGGTCACAGCTATATGGGCGCCTTCTGGTGGATGTCGAATGACCGCTTCCAGAGCCTTTCGCCCGAGCAGAAGCAGATCGTTGTCGACGGTTTTGCCGCGCTCCAGCAGGCAACCTTTGCTTCGCCGAAGCGCAAGGAAATCGCTGCCTATCAGGACTTTCTGAAGGCCGGTGGCGAAATCTATGTTCCGACAGCCGAAGAGAAGGCAGCTTTCCAGGCCGCAGTTGCACCGGTGTTTGACTGGTTCAAGACGAACGTCACCGGTGGCGCAGAGGTGTTCGATCAGTTCCAGGCGGCGGTTGCCGAGGCACAGGCAAAGGTTGATGCCGAGCGTGCGGCAGACTTGAACTAATACGAAAAATACGGACGCGCCGGATATCAGGCGCGTCCGGTTCCAATCTCGCGCTACCGATGGTCATGCCGGTATGCGTGCAATTTGCGAAATCCAAGAATTACATCAGGTTTACCCATGTCATCCGATCATCCGGTCGCACCCGATGCCGTGCCGGAACAGGCCTCTGCCATGTCTCCCGCCTACTGGAAACTGAGGTTTCCGGGCCTTGCCATTGCCGCCTTGATCGCACTGGCGTCGGCTTTCCTGTCAGAGCATTACGGTGCTCCTGCAATGCTGCTGGCCATCCTGATCGGTCTGGCACTTCATTTCCTCGCCGAGGATCCACGGACCCTGATCGGCCTGGAATTTGCCGCGCGGGTTCTGCTGCGGCTCGGGATCGCGCTTCTCGGTCTGCGTATCAGTTTCGACATGTTTGCCGATCTCGGTTTTTCGGTTCTTGCCGTGCTTGTCGGGGCGGTGGTTCTGACAATCACTTTCGGCATGGTCGCAGCGCGTATGGCCGGCCAGAAGACACAGTTCGGAGTTCTGACTGGTGGCGCTGTTGCCATTTGTGGTGCATCGGCCGCCATGGCGATCGCGGCCGTCCTGCCTCGACGCAACAAGGAAGAGGCAGAACGTGACATGGTGTTTGCCGTTTTCGGTGTCACCATGCTGTCAACACTGGCGATGATCCTCTATCCGGTTATCGCTGCCGCGCTTGGTTTGAATGAGGCCGTGACGGGTCTTTTCCTGGGTGCCACGATCCATGACGTGGCGCAGGTGGTTGGTGCAGGCTTTTCCGTTTCCGAACCTACCGGTGAAATGGCGGTCCTGGTCAAGCTGATCCGAGTGACCCTGCTGGCTCCCGTAGTCCTCGTTATTGCGCTTGCCTATCGGCGCTCGCTGCCTTCCGGGACAAAACGCCCGCCGATCATCCCTCTCTTCGTCGTCGTTTTCCTCGCGCTTGCGGCTCTCAACTCATCCGTCAATTTACCGGACGTGGTCACGGAATTTGCTGGCGGTGTCTCCCGCTGGGCATTGCTGGCTGCGATTGCAGCAGTCGGGGTCAAGACCTCACTGCCCAAGGTCATGCAGGTCGGTCGCCGTGCCATCGGCCTGCTGGTCGCAGAAACGCTTTTCCTTGCTGCGTTGATCTTGATCGCGGTTGAAGTCCTGCCTCTCGACAGGTTGCACTAGAGCATTGAAGGTGATCTCGGGATCACCTTCAATGCTCTATGTTTTTGTTTTTTAACGCATTGTCCGACGCCGAAGCGATCACGCTTCGGCTGGAAATGCTCTAACCGGTTCGTCATGCCGGCATGATGCTCTTGGAGCGCATGCGCTTGCGAAACGTCGTCGGTTTTTCGACGAACCTGTGGGCAAATGCTTCGTAGAAGCGGGAGACCGAGCCAAAACCGCTTTCAAAGGCAACATCGGTGATCGGCAAATCGGTTGAGATGAGCAGTGACTGGGCCGTGTCGAGTCGATGACGGATGATTGCCTGATTGATTGTGTGGCCGACAGCTCTCTTGAATATTCCCATGGCATAATTGGGGTGCAGGCCCGCGTCGCGCCCGACATCTTCGGCTGAAATATCTTCGAGTGCGTGTTCTGCAATATATCGCAGCATTCGTTCTACATGCTCGACACGTTCGCTATCACTCGCGCCGAGACTGGCGATCGCCGAGCCTTCTTCCCGGAGGTCCCGCCAGCCATCCCGCTCGATTCTCAGGACACGTGCGGTCAGTTCATTTCGGACGATTTCGACAAGACCAACGTCTCCGGATAGAAGCTCTTCGCGCCAGCGTAGGAAGATGTCCCGATCATAGGGGCGTACTTCGAGCGCCTCGATCATGGCCCCCCGAAAGACGGCATCGCGAAAGCGGCTGAGGCTTGCCAGACCGAGAAAGACCGACATCGGTACATAAAGGCAGACAAAGCGCGTACCCTCCCGCCTGTCAATGACCTGGTGGGGGATCATGCCCCAGAAGAGGGAAAGGCGGCCTGCGCCGATTGTCAGTTCGCGCCCGTCAAACCAATAGGTCATATCGCCTTCGAGAACAAAGTTCAGTTCGATCTGGCTATGCATATGCGGACCAGCCATACGCTGCACGGCAAGCGCCTCTCCTGCACAAAAACGGTGGTCGCCAAACACGACGAGTGGGTGTCGTGGGTCACTGTCGGGGTGAACCGGCACAGACTCATCACGCATGATTGTACTGAATTGGTCCAAAGCTTAGGATCCCGGAGAAGTTCTATGAGAAGGCGGTAGATTATTACGGAATTGAATCAGATGATCAAGCCGAGCCCTTGGGGACTGCCGACCGGCGGGATCCGGTCTGCCACCTGGCTCCCAATGAAATGCGCTTGCATAACGGTCATAGGGAGGAAAACATGACCTTTTTCAAAAGCCTGACTGGGCTTGCTCTCGGTGCTGCCCTGTTCTCGACCACCGCCTTCGCCGGTGAGATCGTTCTAAATTCAAACCATTCCGACCCTGCGCCGAAGAAGGCCATGGAAGATCTGATCGCGGATTTCCAGGCCGCCCATCCGGGTATTACCGTGAAGTGGAACAACTTCGACCATGAGGGCTACAAGTCCGCCATTCGCAACTTCCTGACTGCCGATGCGCCTGATGTTGTGGCCTGGTTTGCCGGAAATCGCATGGAGCCATTCGTCACGGCTGGCCTGTTCGAAGATGTCACCGACGTCTGGGATGCCAATGGGCTCAATGAACAGCTAAAGTCCGCAGCGTCTGCCATGACGATCGATGGCAAGAAGTGGGGCGTTCCCTATACCTACTACCAGTGGGGCATCTACTACCGCAAGGACATCTTCGCCGAGCAGGGCATCGAGCCGCCGAAGACCTGGGCCGAATTCCTGGCGGCCTGCGAGAAGCTCAAGGCCGCCGGTATCACCCCGATCACCATCGGCACCAAGGCGCTGTGGCCGACGGGCGGCTGGTTCGATTACCTGAACCTGCGCGTCAATGGCTATGAGTTCCACATGGAGCTGACGGCTGGCAAGGTTCCCTACACCGATCCTCGCGTTCGTGCGACTTTCGAAAAGTGGGGTGAACTGGTGAATGCCGGCTATTTCCTTGAGAGCCATGCGGCCATCGACTGGCAGGATGCCATTCCGCAGATGGTTCAGGGCAAGGCCGCCATGTATCTTATGGGCAACTTTGCCGTCGCCACGATGAAGGACGGTGGTCTGACCGAAGACCAGATCGGCTTCATGCAGTTCCCGGAAATCACCCCCGGTATACCGATGGCAGAAGATGCGCCGACCGACACCTTCCACATCGCGTCGGGCGCCAAGAACAAGGATGATGCCAAGAAGTTCCTGGCCTTCGTTGCATCGCCAGAGGCCCAGGCAAAGATGAATGCGACACTCGGCCAGCTGCCGGTCAACAACCAGGCCCAGAAGCCCGAGGACGTCTTCCTGCAGCAGGGTTTTGACATGCTCTCCAACGCCTATGCCCTGGCGCAGTTCTACGACCGCGACGCCAATGCGGAAATGGCGAAGGCCGGCATGGAAGCCTTCCAGGAATTCATGGTCAAGCCGGACCGGCTTGATGCCATCCTGGAGCGCCTCGAAAAGGTGCGTGCCCGCGTCTACAACTAAGCTTTGAGCTCCCTGCGCCGGGTGCTGCGGACCTTCGGGTCCGTGGCATCCGGTTGCCGTTCCCGACCTCGAAAAGGTGCCGCCATGAGCAACACCATCTCAGCTGCGCAGAACTGGAAGCGCAACCAGCAGAAACTGGCCCCGTGGCTGTTTCTTGCGCCGGGCATGTTGATGTTTCTCATCTATGTTCTGGTTCCAATCTTTCAATCTATCTGGATCAGTTTTCATGACTGGGATGGGCTGGGTGCAAAGGAATGGATCGGCTTGCAGAACTATGTCGAGCTGATGGATGACGACACGTTCTATGTGTCGCTGCACAACAATGTCCTGTGGCTCGTTCTCTATCTTCTCTCGATCCCCGCAGGCCTTGCTGTTGCGCTGTTTCTCAACCAGACGGTAACCGGAATAAGGCTCTACAAATCCCTGTTCTTCTTCCCATTCGTGATCAGCCAGGTTGTTGTCGGCCTGATGTTCACCTGGTTCTACGCGCCGAATTTCGGACTTTTCTCGCAGTCGATCGAATGGCTGACGGGGACCCAGGTCGCCGTTCTCGCCGACGAGCGCTATGTGACCTATGCAATCATCGTTGCTGGCCTCTGGCCGCAGACCGCCTATTGCATGATCCTCTATCTGACCGGCCTCAACAACATTAACACCGAGCAGGTTGAAGCGGCACGGATGGATGGGGCCAAGGGTTTCAAACTCCTTTGGTACATCATCCTTCCGCAGCTCGCGCCGGCCACGTTCATTGCCATGGTCGTGACAGTCATTGGATCGCTGCGTTCATTCGATCTTGTCTCGATCATGACGGCCGGCGGTCCCTATGGCTCCAGTCAGGTTCTCTCCTATTTCATGTACGAGCAGGCGCTCTCGGAATATGGCTTCCGCATGGGTTATGGCGCGGCCATCGCCGTCGTCCTTTTCCTGATCATGATGGTCTTCATCTCTCTCTTCATCGTCCGCATGCTTTCGCAGGAAAGGAACGCCTGATGTTCCCGACCCCTATCCAGAAGGCGTCTCCGCTCGTCCGTTCCGGCTACAAGGTGATGCTGCCAATTGCGCTGTTCCTGTGGCTTCTGCCGCTGATTGGCGTCGCGCTAACGTCAGTGCGCCCGGCTGGCGATCTCGCTGCCGGCAACTATTTCGGCATTCCCTCAGGCTTTGCCGGCTTTGAGAACTATTCGGCAGTCTTCCAGAATTCACCAATCGGCTACTACATCCTGAATTCCTTCAAGGTGACAATTCCGACGGTGATCGGGGCCGTGGCGCTCTCCTGCCTCACCGGCTTCGCCCTGGCTGTCTACAAGTTCAAATCGAACCTCTTCCTCTTCTTCCTGTTCGTTGCCGGCAATTTCATTCCGTTCCAGATCCTGATGGTACCGGTTCGCGATCTGACCCTGAAAATGGGGTTCTACGACACGACGATGGGCCTGGTGCTTTTCCATGTCGCCTTCCAGACCGGTTTCTGTACCTTGTTCATGCGCAATTTCATCAAGGGACTGCCCTTTGCGCTCATTGAGTCGGCGCGTGTAGAAGGTGTCTCCGAATGGCAGATCTTCCGTCACATCGTGCTGCCGCTGATGCGGCCTGCGATTGCCGCTCTGTCTGTGCTGGTCTTCACTTTTGTCTGGAATGACTATTTCTGGGCAACCGTTCTGGTTCAGGGCCAGCATGCGATGCCGGTGACGGCGGGGCTCAACGCCTTGAATGGTCAATGGGTTGCAGCGTGGCATCTCGTGTCTGCGGGGTCCATTGTCGCGGCCCTGCCGCCGGTCGCGATGTTCTTCCTCATGCAGAAGCATTTCATCGCCGGGCTGACCCTTGGAGCGACAAAGGGATGAGTGAGATCGTCATCATCGATTCGGGCCAGCTGGCGCTGAGCCTGCGCCTGCCGGAACTTGGCATGCCGGAGATCCTGTCCTTCGGCGCTGAACCCGTCGAAGCCGATCCCCTGTTCGAGATCGAGCGCTCCAGCCGGGTCAACGGCATGGACATCGCCGTGCCCTCGAATGTGCTGCTGCCGACGGGCGGCATGGGCTTCTTCGGCTGGCCGGCGATTGCAGGTCACCGCGGGGGCCGCGATTTCGTCGCGCAGTTCGGTGGCTGGACGGTCATTCGTGACGGCAATCAGACGGTGCTCAAAGCTGTCGATTCGGTCGCCAGGCTCGGCATCGCCATTACGCTCACCGCGCATGACTCCGGCCTGATCTCGATGGCGACGGCGTTAAGCAATCTGGGCGAGGCGGATTATCAGCTTGATCGCTGCATGGCGGCGACATTCCTGGCGCCGGCCGGCGATGTGCAGGTGATGAGCTTTACCGGCATCTGGGGGCGCGAGTTCCAGACGCGGCGCGAGCTTCTCGGCAATGGCACCTGGATCCAGGAAAGCCGGCGCGGGCGCACCTCGCATGATCGCTTTCCGATGCTGTTCATCGAAAGCGAGACCCAGATCTTCGGCGTGACGCTTGGCTTCAGCGGTAACCACCAGATGGTGATCGACCGCACCGATGACGGCCAGCGGCTGGTGCATCTCGGCGAGCTCTTCGAACCCGGCGAAATTATCCTTGCGCCGGGCGAAAGCTATCACAGTCCGATCGCCTATGCCGGAGCCGACAGCCAAGACTTCCATGCCTTTGTCCGTGACGAGCTGACCCAATGGCCCGGCGGCAAGATGAGCCCGCGCCCGGTGACGCTGAACACCTGGGAAGGCAATTACTTCGACCACCAGATGGACTCGCTGAAAGCCCAGGCAACAGCCGCTGCCGAACTCGGCATCGAGCGCTTCGTGCTCGACGACGGCTGGTTCGGCAAGCGTGACAACGACACGACCAGCCTTGGCGACTGGGATATCGATGCACGCAAATATCCCGATGGCCTGAAGCCGCTGGTGGATCACGTGACCGGGCTTGGCATGCAGTTCGGCATCTGGTTCGAGCCTGAGATGGTGAACCCGGTTTCGGAGCTCTACAAGGCGCATCCCGACTGGGCGCTGACGATCGAGGGCCGTCCGGTCCTCGAATCGCGCACCCAGCTGGTGCTGGATCTGACCCGTCCCGAAGTCTCCGACTATCTCTTCGGCAAGATCGATGCGGTGCTGTCGAACCATGCCGTCTCCTACATCAAGTGGGACATGAACCGTGATCTGACGCATGCGGCCGGTCGCGACGGCAAGGCGAAGACTGCCGCCCAGACCCGTGCCGTCTATGGGCTGATGGACCGCATTCGTGCCGCTCATCCCAATGTCGAAATCGAAAGCTGCGCCTCCGGTGGCGGACGTATCGATTACGGCGCCTTGAAGCGCACCCATCGCGTCTGGACGTCCGATTGCACGGATGCGCTGGAGCGGCTGGAAATCCAGCGCGGCGCTTCGGTCTTCGTGCCGCCGGAAATTCTTGGCAGCCATATCTCGGCCTCGCCGAACCATCAGACCGGTCGCCGCCACACGATTGCCTTCCGGGCGCTCGTCGCCATCGCCTATCATCTCGGCGTGGAGCTGAACCCGCTCGAACTCACCGATGAGGAACGCGACGAACTCAAGGTCTATATCGAGACCTACAAGCGGCTGCGCGATCTCTTCCATGCGCCCGGCGCCAGTTTCCGCATGGAACCGCTCGACGGTCGCTATGTCTGGGGTGCGGCTTCGGCCGAGAAAATCGTGGTGATCGTCGCGCAGGGGCCGCAGATGGTGGGCGAACAGCCAGCACCTCTGCGTCTGCCCGATCACGTGACGCAGTTTGGCGGCCAGTGGCGGATCAAGACCGTGCTGCCGGCAGGACCGCAATTCATCCGTATCTCCGAGGGCCAGAAAGCGCTGCTTTCCGGTGCCGTCACCTTCGCGCTTTCCAGTGCCGGACTTTCCGGCCTGCCGCTGCCGATGCTGACGCCCGAAAGCGCTCTTCTCCTCGAACTGGAACCGATCAAGGGAGGCAAGACCCATGGCTGACGTGAGCCTGCGTGGCGTCAAGAAACAGTTCGGCGCGCTCAGCGTCATCAAGGGTGTGGATCTCGACGTCAAGGACGGTGAGTTCTGCGTCTTCGTCGGCCCCTCCGGCTGTGGCAAATCCACGCTTCTGCGCATGATTGCGGGCCTTGAGGAGATCAGTGCCGGCAGCCTCTCCATCGGTGGCAAGGAAATGACAAAGTTCGGTCCATCCGAACGCGGTGTTGCCATGGTCTTCCAGTCCTATGCGCTTTATCCGCATATGTCTGTCGAGGAGAATATCGGCTTTGGCTTGAAGATGACGGGCCATTCGAAGGCGGTGATTGCAGAGCGAACGGCGGCGGCTGCAAAGATGTTGCAGCTTGAGCCCTTGTTGAAGCGCAAGCCTGGACAGCTATCAGGTGGTCAGCGTCAGCGTGTCGCCATCGGGCGTGCCATCGTCCGCAATCCGGAAGTCTTCCTTTTCGACGAACCGCTGTCGAACCTCGATGCGGCGCTCAGGGTGCAGATGCGAACGGAACTCCTGAAGCTGCATCAGGACCTGAAGGCGACGATGATTTACGTGACCCATGATCAGGTCGAAGCCATGACCATGGCGGACAAAATTGTGGTTCTATCCGCCGGTCAGATCGAGCAGGTCGGTTCGCCGCTCGAACTCTACCACCGCCCGAACAATCTCTTCGTCGCCGGCTTCATCGGCTCGCCGAAGATGAACTTCCTTAAGGTTCAGGTGAAAGGAGAGGGACAAGCAACGACCGTGCAGCTTGCGGGGGCGACGATCTCGATACCGACATCTGGTGCTGCCTTGTCAGATGGTGAGATGACGCTTGGCATCAGACCCGAACATATCGATGCAGGTGGGCAGGGCGATGTCGTCATCGAGGCGACTGTCAAGCTTGCCGAATATCTCGGTTCGGAGACGCTGTTCTTCGTCACACTTGCCGATGGCTCGGAGCTTGCGGTGAAGGCCGATGGTCTTGCCAGCGAAAAGCCCGGCCAGACGCTGCGCCTCGGCATCAATACCAAGGCCTGCCATCTGTTCGACAAGGACGGCAAGGCTGTCATCAATGGGGATCTGACACGATAATGCTGGGCGTCTGCTACTATCCGGAACACTGGGACGAAAGCCGGTGGAAAACCGACGCGCGCCGGATGCGCGAACTCGGCATTTCCTTCGTGCGTATCGGCGAGTTTGCCTGGTCTCGTCTGGAGCCCTCGCGCGGCAGCTTCACCTTCGAATGGCTCGATCGGGCGATTGACGTATTGCATCAAGCGGGCCTGAAGGTCGTGCTCGGCACGCCGACGGCCACCCCGCCCAAGTGGCTGGTGGACGAATGCCCCGATATCATTCCCTATGACGAGCAGGGGCGCCCGCGCGGCTTCGGTTCGCGTCGTCACTACACCTTTTCATCGGAAACCTGGTGGAAGGAAAGTGCGCGGATCGTCGAGATCGTCGCCAAGCGCTATGGCGAGCACCCCGGCATTGTCGGCTGGCAGACGGACAATGAATATGGCTGCCACGACACGACGGTTTCCTGGGGTCCTGAAGATCTGAAGAGCTTCAAGCGCTGGCTGCGGCTGCGTTACCAGTCAACGGACCAGCTCAACGAAGCCTGGGGTTCGGTCTTCTGGTCGATGGAGCTTTCGAGCTTCGACGACGTCGCCCTGCCGAACCTGACGGTGACCGAGACGAACCCGGCGACCCGTCTCGACTTCTGGCGCTTCCATTCCGACCAGGTCGCAGCCTATGACAAGATGCAGTGCGAGATCATCCGCAAGCATTCGCCCGGTCGCTGGGTCACCCATAACTTCATGGGCTTCGTGTCCGACTTCGACCACTTCAAGGTCGGCGACAATCTCGATCTGGCCTCCTGGGACAGCTATCCGATCGGCTTCGTCGAGAAGTTCCCCTTCGCGGAAGAGGAGCGCAATCGCTGGGCCGAGACCTCGCATCCGGATATCGCGCCCTATCATCACGATCTCTACCGCGCCGTCGGCAAGGGGCGCTTCTGGGTGATGGAACAGCAGCCGGGTCCGGTGAACTGGGCGCCGTGGAACCCCGTGCCGAAGCCCGGCATGGTGCGTCTGTGGACATGGGAAGCTCTGGCGCATGGCGCTGACGTCGTGAGTTACTTTCGCTGGCGCCAGGCGCCGTTTGCGCAGGAACAGATGCATGCGGGCCTGAACCTCCCTGGCCTCGACGAATGGTCGCCGGGCGGCAAGGAGGCGATGCAGGTCTCCAAGGAGCTGGCGGCTCTCGGCGCGCTTCCCGAAACGAGCCAGGCACCTGTCGCGCTGGTCTTTGACTATCAGAGCTACTGGTCGACGATGATCCAGCCGCAGGGCAAGGATTTCCGCTACGAGGAACTCTGCTTCCGCTGGTACGAGGCGCTGCGCCATCTCGGCCTCAATGTCGATTTCGTCCGTCCTGGCGCGTCGCTCGAGGGCTATCCGCTGGTTGTCGTGCCCTGCATGACGGAAGTGACCGAAGCGGCACGCGCCGAGCTTGAAAAGGCTACGGGTGTCGTCGTGATCGGTGCGCGCACCGGTTCGCGCGACCGCAATTTCCGCATACCGGAAAACCTGCCGCCTGGTCCGCTGGGCGCATTCACGGGCAATCGGGTCATTCAGGTCTCCTCCCTGCGTCCGGGTCTCTCGGATGGCGTTTCCGGCGCGGTTTCGGGGCATGCGATCCGCTGGCGCGAATATCTGGAAACCTCGGCTTCAGTGCTCGCGACCTTCGACAACGGCGATCCGGCACTCACCGAGAAGGGCAATGTTCTCTATCTCGCCTGCTGGGCCGATGCTGGCCTTCTGGGCGATGTGCTGGAACTGGCAACCAAGAAGGCCGGTGTTGCGACGCTGCGCGTGCCCGACTTCATCCGCATTCGTCGTCGTGGTGACCTTTTCTTTGCCTTCAACTACGGAACCGAGGACTGGACGCTGCCTGAAGGTGTCACACCACGACTCGGTGGTCGCGTGCTGGAGCCACAGAATCTGGCAATCTGGTAGCCGTCCTGCCAACAGACCGTCAAACCTGGGGCCGGCTCATTGCCGGCCCTTTTCCGTTTGCCCGTGTGTGATCTCCTGGAACCTCTCTTGCTCGTCTTTGTTCGGCAGGCAGTTTCAACAGGAGATTGACCATGGCCGACTATCCGGTGCCCCCTTTCGACCAGCAGAAGATTGCCATGCCGGGCATGACAGTGGAGATGAATCCCGTACCGGACCATGGTGAGACGACATACAAGGGTTCCGGTAAGCTTCAGGGCCTCAAGGCGATCATCACAGGTGCGGACAGCGGTATCGGTCGTGCCGTTGCGATTGCCTATGCAAGAGAAGGTGCCGATATCCTCATTTCCTATCTTGAGGAGGAGGAAGACGCAAAAGAAACGGCGAACTGGGTTGAGAAGGAAGGTCGAAGTGCTATTCTGATGCCCGGTGATATCCAGTCTGCAGATCATTGCCGTGAAATCATCGATACAGCAGTCAGGGAATTCGGTGGCGTCGACATCCTTGTCAATAATGCCGCCCATCAGGCATCTTTCAAGGAGATTACCGAGATATCCGATGCGGAATGGGAACTGACCTTCCGCGTCAATATCCATGCCATGTTCTATCTGGTGAAGGCGGCCGTTCCGCATATGAAAGCGGGCAGTTCGATTATCAATACGGCGTCCATCAATTCGGATAGTCCCAATCCATCGCTCCTTCATTATGCAACGACCAAAGGTGCCATTCAGAATTTCACTGCCGGTCTGGCACAGATGCTTGCCGGGAAGGGAATTCGTGCCAACGCTGTCGCGCCGGGACCGATATGGACGCCCCTGATCCCGTCCACGCTGCCGGAGGACTCCGTGAAGAATTTCGGCAGACAAGTGCCGATGCAGCGCCCCGGCCAGCCGGCGGAATTGCAGACCGCGTATGTGATGCTCGCCGATCCGCTCTCAAGCTACGTCTCGGGCGCAACAATTGCTGTCACAGGCGGCAAGCCGATCATTTGAGACGGCCTTGCCTTTGGCGCACGGCGTGGCATGGTGCGCGCCATGAACAAAGTGATCCTGATCGTTCTCGACGGGCTGCGCTACGACGTGGCCCGCTCCTGTCTCGGCTACATGGAAGGTCTCGTGGCGGCAGGCCGGGCCGATGTGCGCAAGCTGACCTGCGAACTGCCCGCCATGTCGCGGCCGCTCTATGAAACCTTGCTGACCGGGCGAAAGCCCGTGGACCACGGCGTGGTCAGTAATGGCGTGGTGCGCCGCTCGATCGGGAACAATCTCTTCGCGCGGGTCCGGGCGCAGGGTGGCGTGACGGCTGCTGCCGCCTATCACTGGGTGTCGGAGCTTTATGTGTCCTGCCCGTTCGACCGCTATCGCGACCGCATTCTCGTCGATGGCACAGGCGATATCACTCACGGCGTCTTCTACTGGGACGATGCCTATCCCGACAACCATCTCTTTGCCGATGCCGAATGGCTTATCCGGTCGAAATCGCCCGATTTTCTGCTGCTGCACCCGATGAATGTCGATGATGCCGGCCACAAGCATGGTGGTGGCAGCATCGGTTATCGCAATGCGGCGCGGATGCAGGGCGATCTGCTTGCCAGGCATGTGCCTGCTTGGGTCGAGGCCGGTTACAGCGTGATCGTGACTGCCGATCATGGCATGGGTGACGACGGCAATCATGCAGGGCCGACACCGGAGGAAACGGAAGTGCCCTTCTACACGGTGGGCTTCCGAATCGAGAAAGCGGCCCTGCTGCAGCAGATCCAGATTGCCGGCCTCGTCTGCCGGCTGATGGACATCGATCCCGGCGACATGCCGGCCTTTGGCGGGACCGTGGAGCGCCTCTGAGACAATCTGTGCCTGATCCGGTTTGACTGCCTGCCGTATTGGGTAGCACAGACCTGTAGGAGATCCAGATGTCCGACTTTTCCGGAATGACATCCCTTAATCCCGGCTACCGCGCGCTTGTGCTCGGGGCGAGCGGAGGCATAGGCGGCGCCTTTGCTGCCGCCATCAAGGCCGATCCTGCCTGTGGTGGTGTGACCGGGTTGTCGCGCAGCCGCGACGGGTTCGATATCACCGATGATGCCTCTGTCGGCGCTGCGGCAGCCCGGTTGTCGGACGCGGGCCAGAAATTCGATCTCATCCTCTGTGCGACGGGTGCGCTTGTCATCAATGGCAATGGTCCGGAAAAGACGATCAAGGCGATTCAGGCGGATGTGATGGCAGCGCAGTTTGCGCTGAACGCCATCGGTCCGGCGCTGGCGCTGAAGCACTTTGCGCCGCTGCTCACCAACGAGGGCAAGAGCGTGTTTGCCACGCTGTCGGCACGGGTCGGCTCGATCGGCGACAACAAGCTTGGTGGCTGGATCTCCTATCGATCCGCCAAGGCGGCGCTCAACCAGATCACTCGCACCTCAGCCATCGAAATTGCCCGCCTCCGGTCGAAAAGCGTGGTGGTCGCCTTGCATCCCGGAACGGTCGACACCGGCTTTTCGGGCGGATTCTCCAAGGGCCACGATCGGACCCAGCCGGGCGAAAGCGTTGCGATGATGCTCTCGGTGCTGGACCGCCTTGAGCCCGCACAGACCGGTGGCTTCTTTGCCTATGACGGTCAGCCGATCGAATGGTGAAGTCAATCCGCATCCATCTCGTGCTCGGCGATCAGCTCAGCCATTCCCTGTCTGCGCTTGCCGATGCTGATCCGAAAACCTCGCTGGTGTTGATGGCGGAAGTCATGAGCGAGGCGACCTATGTGAAGCATCACAAGAAGAAGATCGCCTTTCTCTTCTCCGCCATGCGGCACTTTGCAGACGAATTGCGGGAGAAGGGGTTCCAGGTCCGCTATGTGACGCTGGATGATCCCGAGAACACACAGAGCCTCAAAGGTGAGCTTACCCGCGCGCTTGCCGAGAGCGGCGCTTCCGCCGTCATCATCACGGAATGCGGGGAATGGCGTCTGGCGGAGGAGATGCGGGGGTGGGAAACGGATCTCGGCGTGCCCGTCGAGATCCGCGAAGACGATCGCTTTCTCTGTTCGATCGAGGACTTCCGCACCTGGCGGAAGGGCCGCAAGCAGCTGCGCATGGAGTATTTCTATCGTGACATGCGCCGGCGGCACCGGGTGCTGCTGGAGGGCGAAGAGCCGGTCGGTGGCAAGTGGAATTTCGACGCCGAAAACCGCAAGCCGCCCGCCGCGGGTCTGAAAGGGCCAAAGCGGATCAGCCATAAGAAGGACCAGATCACGAAATCCGTGCTGGCACTCGTCGAAGAGCGCTTCGCCGGTCACATGGGCTCGCTCGACAGCTTCCATTTTGCCGTGACCGCTGATCAGGCGCAGATTGAGCTGCAGCAGTTCATCGACGAGATCCTGCCCAATTTCGGCGACTATCAGGACGCGATGGTGAAGGGCGAGCCCTATCTCTACCATTCCCTGATCTCCTCCTATATCAATGCCGGACTCCTTCTGCCGATCGATGTCATTCGCCGGGCGGAGGCCGCGTGGTTCGAGGGGCGCGCACCGCTGAATGCCGTCGAAGGCTTCATCCGGCAGATCCTCGGCTGGCGCGAATATGTGCGCGGCATCTACTGGACGGAAATGCCTGATTATGTGCACTTAAACCATCTCTCGGCCTCCCGCCCACTGCCGCAGATGTACTGGACGGCAAAGACCGACATGGCCTGCATGCGGGGGGCGATCGGGGACACGATCGAGCATGCCTATTCGCATCACATCCAGCGGCTGATGGTGACCGGCAACTTCGCGATGCTCGCCGGGATCGATCCGGCAGAGGTCTGCGACTGGTATCTCGCGGTTTATTCCGACGCCTATGAATGGGTCGAATTGCCGAACACGCTCGGCATGGCGCTTTATGGGGACGGCGGGATCATGGCCAGCAAACCCTATGCGGCGAGCGGCAAATACATCGACCGGATGAGCAATTTCTGCGGCGGATGCCGCTACGATCCCAAGCTGACGACCGGGCCGAAGGCCTGTCCGTTCAACGCGCTCTACTGGGACTTCCTCGATCGCAATACGGAGAAGCTGGCGCGCAACCCGCGCCTGTCCAACATGTATGCGACCTGGCGGCGGATGGACCCGTTCAAGCAGGATGCCATCCGCAAGCATGCCAAAATTGTCCTGCGGGATCTCGAGGCAGGTGAGCTGTGAGCCGTCTCAAAGGGCTTCGGATGCTTCTTCGGTCAGAAGGCCGCTCGTGCGAAGAAGAGATGTGAAACGACCACCCATGGCGCTCAGTTGGTCGTAATTGCCCATTTCAATAATGCGACCATGATCTAGGAAAACGACGAGATCAGCCTCCCGGATCGTGGAGAGCCTGTGAGCGATAATGAAGGTGGTACGGTTTCGGCGAAGCCGGTCAATGGCATCCTTGACCCGTGCTTCTGTCTCTACGTCCAGTGCGCTGGTGGCTTCGTCCAAGACGAGGATCGGGGCGTTTTTCAAGATTGCGCGAGCAATCGCAATGCGCTGACGCTCGCCCCCTGAGAGCCGGTTTCCTCGTTCCCCGACCAGAGTTTCATAGCCGGCAAGGCGGCTTTCGATGAAGTCCGTTGCTGCCGCTGCCTCCGCCGCCTGCAGGATTTCCTCGTCACTTGCACCTTCCCGCCCGAATTCGATGTTTTCCTTGATGGATCGATTGAGGAGGCCGGCGTCCTGGAATACCGTCGCTATCGAATGGCGCAGTGACCGGCGGGTGATTGAGGCTATGTCCGTGCCGTCAATGAGGATCCGACCCGCCTGCGGTTCGTAGACGCGTTGCAAGAGGTTGATCAGGGTCGTCTTGCCCGCCCCAGTTGGGCCGACGATCGCGACTGTCTGACCGGCTTTGACATTGAAGGAGATGTCTTTCACGCCCTGTGTCGTGTTGGCGAAATCGAAAGAGACCCCGGAGAACTCGACATCGCCCTTCACATCCGAGAGTTCGATCGCGCCCTGTGCCTCTTCCCGTTCCTGTACCGCGTCCTCAAGGTTGTAGAAGTCCTCAAGCTTCGAGCGGGCTTCAAAAATCTGATTGACGAAGCCGATCATCTGGTCGAGGCGCGAAATCAACAGACCCGCAAAGCCGGTGAAGGCGATTACCTCTCCAACCCTCAATTCCCCGGCCTGTACGAGCAGAGTTCCGATGACGAGGATGATCAGCATGGAAAGAGTAGAAGCAATACGGTTCAGGGCGCTGGCAATCGCCCACCAGTCTAGCACCGGATACTGGGCGGCAAGCAGATCCTGCGTGTATTTGCGCAATGCTCGGGTCTCCGTCTCAATTCGATTGTAGCTATGCAGCACGGAGACATTGCTGATGGAATCGCTGACATGCGAGAAAACCGTATGGTAGTGTTTCTCGACAGACGCCTGGCCTTCCTTCGTGCGGTTCATGACCGTTCGTCCGATGACCACATAAAGAACGGCCAGAACGACCAGAACGGCTGTCATGCGCACATCCATGGAGAGGGCGGTGGGCACGAGAAGGGTCAGCGCCACTGCCGTTGCCAGATGGGTCCGCATGAATTCCAGCCAGAGACCGAAGAGGGTTTCGGCGGCGCGCAACAAGGTATGGAGAGCGTTCGATGTGCCGCGCTGATGATGCCATTTAAGTGGCATGGAGATGATGCGGCCAAAGCTTTCGGTCAGAAGGTCGGCTCTGCGACCATGCGCCATTCTATCGGCCTGTCTCGCAACGAGAACATAGGCGATCGTGTTGAATACACCGAAGAAGGCCCATGCCAGAAGGACCCCCGTCGCATCCTGCTGGCCGGAAATGGCGTCAATGATGCGACCGAAGAGAATCGGTTCGATGATTGTGATCGCGGCAAGCACGACATTGGCGATTACCACCAACGCGACCCTCAGGCGATAGGCGGCCAGGTATTTCAGCGCTTTTAGATAGACTTGGATCAGCGACAAGGATGGTCCTCATGCAACGCAACACGTTTGCAGCTTCAATCTTTTTTTCTTGCAGCTGACAATAGCCTGTTTGTCATCACGGCTGAACACTTGGCATATACGGATTTTTTCCTGTGCGGATACCGTATCCGCAGTGCACGATCTGCGAGCCCTACAAGAATTCGGGTATGGTCGCTATCTACTCGTTAACGCATTTTGCTCGTCATAGTTCAATTGACGGTTCGCGATTCCAAACCCGAGCCAAATGGCTTTTTGATGATCAAATTATTCGGAATTATGCGAGGAGGTGGGGTGTGAACGTTAGCAATCTGCTGCAGTTTCTGGTGGTCGCTGATGAGTGCCGGACTGCGGATGAGGTCATAACCCAACTTGTGAAGGTCATTCGCAGCTACAAGTTTGACTATTTTGGTGTTGTGCGTCAGCCAAGACCTCATGAAAGCCCCATGGATCTTGTCTTGTGCGGCGAATGGCCCAAGGGCTGGCCGGAAACCTATATCGGCAAGAAGTATGTTCTGATCGATCCAACGGTCCGTTATCTTTCTCATGCCCAGAAGGGCTTTCGCTGGCGCGAATCCGTCAGTGCGTTCAAGACCGATCCCCATCGCAAGCGCATGGAGCGCATGATGGTGGAGAGCCAAAAATTCGGTCTCTTCGACGGATATATCTTCCCGGTCCACGGACGCTCGGGACTGGTCGGCAATATGACTGTTGGCGGCAAGACGGTCGATCTTTCGCCTGCTGAAATTGCCATGTTTGATGCAGTTGCGAAAAAGGCTTTCTGGCGCATTCTCGAGTTGCGCAAGATTTCAATCGGCCCTGCCGTAGGCGTTATTGATGCAAAGATGACGCGGCGCGAAATGGAAGTATTGAGTTACCTCGCAGATGGCCTGACCTCGAACGAAATCAGCCGAATCCTGAAGATATCGAACCATACAGTCGACTGGTACATGAATGGAATTCAGGACAAGCTGGAGGCCAAAAACAGACAGCACGTCGTTGCAATCGCTTTCCGACTTGGTCTGATCAACTGATCGCAGCGCCGAATATGACAAAAAGCGCGGTTGGCATGCCGCGCAAATTGAACTTCCTAAAACAACGCGCTATGAGTTCTCTTCGCAGGTGCACAATGCCCTGGCATATCGTTTTGGGGAGATCGAATTGCCAATATCCAAGATTCTCGTCGCAAACCGCTCGGAAATTGCCATCCGTGTTTTTCGAGCGGCCAATGAACTGGGCCTGAAGACCGTTGCCATCTGGGCGGAAGAGGACAAGCTCGCCCTGCATCGGTTCAAGGCCGACGAGAGTTACCAGGTTGGTCGGGGGCCACATCTTGCTCGCGATCTCGGGCCGATCGAAAGCTATCTGTCGATCGATGAAATCATCCGTGTCGCCAAGCTTTCCGGTGCCGATGCCATTCACCCGGGTTACGGACTGCTGTCGGAAAGTCCGGAGTTCGTAGATGCCTGCAACGATGCAGGTCTGATTTTCATCGGTCCGAAGAGCGACACGATGCGCCAGCTCGGCAACAAGGTTGCCGCCCGCAACCTGGCCATCAGTGTCGGCGTGCCGGTCGTACCGGCAACCGATCCATTGCCGGATGACGAAGGCGAAATTCATCGCCTCGCCGCCGAGATCGGCTATCCGGTCATGCTCAAGGCCTCCTGGGGCGGTGGTGGTCGCGGCATGCGCGCGATCCGCGATCCGAAGGACCTGATCCGCGAAGTCACCGAAGCCAAGCGCGAGGCAAAGGCTGCTTTCGGCAAGGACGAGGTCTATCTCGAAAAGCTCGTCGAGCGCGCCCGCCACGTCGAGAGTCAGGTGCTCGGCGACACGCATGGCAATGTCGTGCATCTCTTCGAGCGTGACTGCTCCATCCAGCGCCGGAACCAGAAGGTCGTCGAGCGCGCGCCGGCCCCCTATCTGAACGAAGCGCAGCGCCAGGAACTGGCCGATTATTCGCTCCGCATCGCCAAGGCGACGAATTATATCGGCGCCGGCACGGTCGAGTATCTGATGGATGCCGACACCGGCAAATTCTACTTCATCGAGGTCAACCCGCGCATCCAGGTCGAGCACACCGTCACCGAAGTCGTCACCGGCATCGATATTGTCAAGGCGCAGATCCACATTCTCGACGGCCACGCGATCGGTACGCCGGAATCGGGCGTGCCGAAGCAGGCGGATATCCGCCTCAACGGCCATGCCCTGCAGTGCCGCATCACGACCGAAGATCCGGAGCAGAACTTCATTCCGGATTACGGCCGCATCACCGCCTATCGTTCGGCGGCCGGCTTCGGCATCCGTCTCGACGGTGGCACCGCCTATTCGGGCGCGATCATCACCCGCTATTATGACCCGCTGCTGGTCAAGGTCACGGCGTCGGGCAGCACGCCGCAGGAGGCGATCAGCCGCATGGACCGCGCTCTGCGCGAATTCCGTATCCGCGGTGTTGCCACCAACCTCACCTTCCTCGAGGCGATCATCGGTCACCCGAAGTTTCGCGACAATTCCTACACGACCCGCTTCATCGACACGACGCCGGAGCTCTTCCAGCAGGTGAAGCGCCAGGACCGTGCGACGAAGCTCCTGACCTATCTCGCCGATGTCACGGTCAACGGGCATCCGGAAGTGAAGGGCCGCCCGAAGCCGCCGGCGGATGCGGCTGAACCAGTCCTTCCTTTCATAGAGGCGGACATCAAGCCGGGCACCAAGCAACTGCTCGACGAGCTCGGTCCGAAGAAGTTCGGCGACTGGATGCGCAACGAAAAACGCATCCTGATGACCGATACGACAATGCGTGACGGTCACCAGTCGCTGCTGGCAACCCGCATGCGCACGCATGATATCGCCAGGATCGCCGATACCTATGCACGGGCCTTGCCGAACCTCTTTTCGCTGGAGTGCTGGGGTGGGGCGACCTTCGACGTCTCCATGCGCTTCCTGACGGAAGATCCTTGGGAGCGTTTGGCACTGGTGCGCGAGGGTGCGCCGAACCTGCTTCTGCAGATGCTGCTCCGCGGCGCCAACGGTGTCGGCTACAAGAACTATCCCGACAATGTCGTGAAGTATTTTGTTCGTCAGGCAGCCAAGGGCGGTATCGACCTTTTCCGCGTCTTCGACTGCCTGAACTGGGTCGACAACATGCGCGTGTCGATGGATGCCGTGATCGAGGAGAACAAGCTCTGCGAGGCGGTCATCTGCTACACGGGTGATCTCCTGAACTCGACGCGTCCGAAGTATGACCTGAAGTACTACACAACCCTCGCCACCGAGCTGGAAAAGGCCGGTGCGCATATCATCGCCGTCAAGGACATGGCCGGCCTTCTGAAGCCGGCTGCGGCCAAGGTGCTGTTCAAGGCGCTGCGCGAAGCGACCAGCCTGCCGATCCACTTCCACACGCACGATACCTCGGGCATCGCCGCTGCGACGGTTCTCGCGGCTGTCGAGGCCGGTGTCGATGCGGTGGATGCAGCCATGGACGCCTTCTCGGGCAATACGTCCCAGCCCTGCCTTGGCTCGATCGTCGAAGCCCTGCGTGGCTCCGAGCGTGACCCGGGTCTCGACCCGCACTGGATCCGCCGCATTTCCTTCTACTGGGAAGCTGTGCGCACGCAGTACGCGGCTTTCGAAAGCGATCTCAAGGGACCGGCTTCGGAAGTCTATCTGCACGAAATGCCGGGTGGCCAGTTTACCAACCTCAAGGAGCAGGCCCGTTCGCTGGGGCTCGAAACCCGCTGGCACGAAGTGGCCCAGGCCTATGCCGATGCCAACCAGATGTTCGGCGATATCGTCAAGGTGACGCCGTCCTCCAAGGTCGTCGGCGACATGGCGCTGATGATGGTGAGCCAGGATCTTTCCGTTGCCGATGTCGAGAACCCCAACAAGGATATTGCCTTCCCGGACTCCGTCGTCTCGATGCTGAAGGGCGATCTCGGTCAGCCCCCGGGTGGCTGGCCGGAAGCGCTGCAGAAGAAGGTGCTGAAGGGCGAGCAGCCCTATACGGAGGTGCCCGGTTCGCTGCTGCCACCGGCCGACCTTGATGCCGAACGCAAGGCAATCGAAGAGAAGCTCGGCCGCGAAGTCACGGATTTCGAGTTCGCCTCCTATCTGATGTACCCGAAGGTCTTTACGGATTATGCGCTGGCAGCCGACATGTACGGCCCGGTTTCGGTCATCCCGACGCCGCAGTATTTCTACGGTCTGCCGGCCGGCGAAGAGCTGTTCGTTGATCTCGAAAAGGGCAAGACGCTCGTCATCGTCAATCAGGCGATCGGCAACACCGATGACAAGGGCATGGTCACCGTCTTCTTCGAGCTGAACGGTCAGCCGCGTCGCATCAAGGTGCCGGACCGCGCCCATGGTGCCTCGGGTAGCGCCATCCGCCGCAAGGCCGACCTTGGCAATACCGCACAGCTGGGTGCGCCGATGCCAGGCGTGGTTTCGCAGGTTGCCGTTTCCGTCGGCCAGACGGTCAAGTCGGGTGACGTGCTATTGTCGATCGAAGCGATGAAGATGGAAACGGCGCTGCATGCCGACCGGGATGGGACAATTTCGGAAGTTCTCGTGCGCGTCGGCGATCAGATCGACGCCAAGGATCTGCTGATCGTCTATTCTGCCTGATCGCTTTCTCATCACTGGAAACTAAAGAGGCCCCGCCACTGCTGGCGGGGCCTCTTTCGTCTTGCCTGTTGGGATCGGTTACTCGGCCGCCTTGGCCTTCGGCTTGCGCGTTGCCTTCTTCGCCGACGGCGGGGCCGGGGGCTCTGGCAGATCCTGGCCGATCTCCTGGGCCCTGCCGTCCAGGGTCACGTCATAGCCCTCGGCCTTGCGCGAGACGGCCACCTCGACCATGCGTCCATCGATCTCGACCTTTGCCTTGAAGCCCTGCCAGTGCTCGGGAAGCGCGGGGGTTACGACGATGTCATTGCCCTTGCGGCGGATGCCGAGGAAGCCTTCGACCGCAAAGCGGTAGAGCCAGCCGGCAGAACCCGTGTACCAGGTCCAGCCACCGCGACCGGCATAGCCTTCGCCGCCATAGATATCGGCCGCAACGACATAAGGCTCGACGCGGTACAGCTCTGCTTCTTCCGGCGTGCGGGCATGGTTGATCGGGTTCACGAGCTCGAAGACGCGCCAGGCGTCCGAGCAGCGTCCGGCCTTGACCAGCGCAAGGCCGAGCCAGATCGCCGCGTGGGTGTACTGACCACCGTTCTCACGCACGCCCGGCGGATAGGCACCGATATAGCCCGGATCGACCTCAGGCTTCTCGAAGGCGGGCGTGAGGAGGCGTACGATGCCCGTCTCTGAGTCGACCAGTTTGGAGACTGCGGACTCGAGAGCCTTTGCGGTATGCGCGGGATCTCCGAGACCGGAGAGCACGCTCCAGGACTGGGCGATGGAGTCGATTTGGCACTGCAAGGATTCATTCGATCCCAGCGGTGAGCCGTCGTCGAAATAGCCGCGACGATAGTGGTCACCGTCCCAGCCGGTCGTTTCCAGAGCGGCTTTAAGCTTTGCGATATGGTCGCTCCAGCGGGCGCTGCGCTCACGTTCGCCGCGCTTGTCGGCCTGCGCCTTGAAGCGCTCCAGCGTTGCGGCCAAAAGCCAGCCCAGCCAGACGCTTTCGCCGCGGCCTTCAATGCCCACACGGTTCATGCCGTCATTCCAGTCACCGCCGAGGATCAGCGGCAGGCCGTGTTCGCCGGTGCGGGCCATGGCCAGATCCAGTGCGCGGGCGGCATGCTCGTAGAGATCTGCCGTCTCTGCCGCCGTGTTCGGCAGGAAGAAGCTGTCATGCTGCCCCTGCTTCAGATCCGGGCCGTCCAGGAAGGGGACCGGTTCGGTAAGGATGGTTTCGTCGCCTGTCGCCGAGACATACTGGTCGATCGCATAGGCGAGCCAGACAACGTCGTCGGAGATCATGGTGCGGACACCCGCTCCCGTCTGCGGCAGCCACCAATGCTGGACGTCGCCCTCGATGAACTGGCGGGCTGCGGCCTTCAGGATCTGGCGACGGGCAAGCTGCGGTTCGACCGTCAGGAAGGCCAGCGTATCCTGAAGCTGGTCACGGAAGCCATAGGCACCGCTCGCCTGATAGAAGCCGGCCCGCGCAAACAGGCGGCAGCTCAGTGCCTGATAGGGCAGCCACGCATTGACCAGGTGATCGAATGCCGGATCTGGCGATTGCACTTGAAACTTGCCGGTGAACTCTTTCCAGAAGGACTTCGACGCTTCCAGGGTGGCGTCGAAAGACCGCAGCCGCATGTCTGTGGCCATGCGCATGGCCGCGTCCTTATTCTCCGCTTCGCCAAGAACAAAGGTAATGTCCGCCGACCCGTGCGCAGGGAGCTCGACCTCGAACATCAGAGCCGCGCATGGATCACCATCGGTTTCCAGGGAGCCGGACAGTACCCTTGGCTGGGCAATGGCTTGTGGCAGCGCAATTGTACCATTGCGACCAATAAATTCTCGACGGTTCGCCGTGAAAGCGCCAAGCGTGCCTTGACCCATCAGAAAGGCAAAACGGCCCGGATAGTTGGTGTCGTAGGGATTGGTCGCGAAGAGGGCGCCGTTTTTTTCATCATGGCTCGCCAGGACATAAGGCGCCGTCTTTTGTCGATTATTGCCCAGAACCCACTCCGCGTATCCGTAGACCTTAAGCCGACGCGTAGTTGCGGTCTTGTTGCTCAAAGTGATCTTCGAAAACTTCGCCGGCGCATCACGCGCTACCGTCTGGCAGATCTGGATCTCCATATCCTCGTGCTGGCTGGCTAGGATGGAGTAACCCATGCCGTGACGGGTTTCGAAGCGGGCCGAGGGGTCCGTGTTCAGCCCGGCAACTGTCGCGTAGTTCCGGTTGTTTTCCGGATCGACGACGTAGAATGCCTCGCCGGGACGATCGACCACCGGGTCATTGCTCCAGGGGGTGATCTGATAATCGCGGGAGTTCTGGCTCCAGGTAAAGCCGCCTCCCTCTGCCGAGACGTGAAAGCCGAATTGCTCATTAGCGATCACGTTGATCCATGGGTGCGGCGTGGTCATCCGACCGTTCAGGCGTATGACGTATTCACCAGTGGCCGCATCAAAACCACCAAAGCCATTCCAGAAGAGCAGATCGTCGCCATTTGCAGACGTTTGGGTCGTCTCTTCGAGGCTCGTCATTGGCGGAAGGCCCTGCCAGTCACCTTCTCCGCTATCGGGCGATAGCGGATTGGCGAAAAGCGTGACGGCACGGTTCACCTGATCAACGATCTTGCCATTCCTGGCATGAACGACGACGCGTGAGGCGGCGAGTAACGCCTGGGCGCGGCCTTCATCCATAAGGTCGTCACGCACGACGAAGACATGCTGGCGACCAACTGGCAGTCGATGGCGAAGGTTTTCGGCCATATGCTCCAGCGCATGCTGCATGTCCTGCACATAGGATGTCGCGCGCTCATTAAGGATTGCGAGGTCCGCAATCACACCCCGGCGGCGCAGATATTCAAGGGCGCTCATCGCCTCCCGAGCAATTTCCATATCCATGTCGTCGTTGATGCGGACAGCAAATATCGGCAAATCGCCCGAAATCGCCATGGGCCACAGAGCTGATTGACTGGCCAGGCCATTTTTCACGGTTTCCGGGTCAGCGCGCAGATGGTTATCCGGGTATACCAGATAGCGGCCAAGGTGCTGGAAGGCTGCAGCTTGCTGTGACGTGATGCCAATATGACGCAACTCGACCTGTGCGCGGGTCCAGGCATGAATGAGTTCATGGCTAAAAGCGTCGGGGTGACGGTAACGTTCTATCGCCTTGTCGATATCTTCGCGGATCGCGCCTGCGATGGTCCAGAAAATCACCGATACTTTTTTGCCAGCCGGAACACGGACCGTGCGCCTCAGACTGAGAACCGGATCGAGCGTGTAGCCTTCGGAACCGGAAAGTGTTGCACCCGGATCGAAGGCGGCAGCATTGGCAAGATCTCTGCCACGTCCGATGAATTTCCGTCTGTCCGTTTCGAATTCTGTTTCGCGTCCAGGACCAGCATTGTCGACGACGAGATGGGCGACGCACATGTCCGGATCACTCGGGCTGCGCTTGTTGCGCTCAGCGCGGATCACGTCGCGGCGGCGACCAAACTCGGTCTTGATGAACATCCGCGAGAAAAGCGGATGAGCGCTGTCGGCATCTTCGTACGCGATGACAGGCTCGACATAGGACGTTACTTCAATAAACCGGTCCTCCGTTCCGGTGTTGAGGATCGTCAGACGCCTGCCTTCTGCATCATGCTCTGTCGCAACGATACACTCGACGGATGTCGAGATGTCGCCAACAGTCTTGAAGAATTCGGCCTTGTCATCGCCGAAGATAGTCTTGGTCTTTTCATCCTGCGCCCGACGTGGTGTGGCGGTCGCCGACCACCATTGGTTTGTGGCGGTGTCACGCAGGAAGATGAAGTTGCCCCAACGATCCTCGGTGGGGTCCGCTTTCCAACGGGATACGCTCTGGCCATTCCACCGGGAAAAGCCCGAGCCGGTCGCAGTCAGCATGACAGAGTAGTGACCGTTGGAAAGGAAGACCACTTCGCGATCCTTGGATGCCGGATCCACGATCGTCCGGATCTCTGCTCGCAAGAGGTCCGCCTGGCCCTTTCCAGGCGCTTGCGGCTCATGCTTTGCACTCATCACCTGGATTTCACGCGGTGCCTTTTCCTGGATCAGGAGTTCGGCTGCTTCAATCACCGGATCGGCATGGAAGAGTGCGCGCAGGAGACCATTGAAGGCGACGTTGGCAACCGCTGCTATCGACATGCCATGGTGGTGGGCATAGTAGTTGTAGACGACGGCGCATTTCTTGCCGTCGGGGACACGTGTCGGCGTGAAATCGACGGCATCGTGATAGCCATAGGCGCCGAGCGCGCCGAGTGCACGCAGGCGCTCGAGGTTTTCGAGAGAGGCTTCCGGATAATACTGGCTCGCCAGGATCGAGGCATAGGGCGCGATAACTGCGTTTTGTCCGAGGCCCCGTTTCAAGCCCAAGGTCGGCACCCCGAAATTGGTATACTGATAGGTCAGCTCATGATCTCGCGCATTGAAGGCCGCTTCTGAAATGCCCCATGGCGTATCCAGACGGCGGCCATGGTTCATTTGCTCAAGCACGACCAGATGGTTCGTCTGGTTCAGAATACCGCCCTGGCGCTCCTGCATCACCAGTGGTGGCATCAGATACTCGAACATCGACCCTGACCAGGAGATCAGCGCAGCACGGGCACCAATTGGCACCACCTGGCGACCCAGGCGATACCAGTGTTCGGTTGGCAGATCGCCCTTGGCGATTGCGAAAAGACTGGTCAGCCGTGCCTCGGATGCCAGCAGGTCATAACATGCCTCGTCGAGTTCGCGACTTTCCACCCGGTAACCTATCGACAGCAGACGCCGCTCCGGTCTGAAGAGGAAGGTAAAGTCCATTGAGAAGGCAAGATTGCGTGCCCTTTCCCCCAGAACACTCAATCTCTTGCGGAGAGGTTCGATGGTCGAAAGATCGAAGGCAGTGTCGGCAATATGTGCCTCGCAGACCGAGACGAGTGATTCAGCCCAGCGGGTGATTTCGGCGCTCTGTTCTGTGCGAATCTCATGATGGAGATTGGTCGCAAGCTTTTGCACGTCGCGCGCCAGCACGGCCAGATTGATGATCCGGATCGACGCAAATTCATGCTCGCGCTTGACTGCCGCCAGAGCCGTATTGAAGCCATTGATACGTTCTTCAAGACGACGACGGAGAGGTCGAAGGTTCTTGCGGTCGTCCGGCAACTGAGCCAGCGTCTCCAGAAGAATTCCGCCGACATCGCCGATACCATCCAGATTGCCTTGAAGGTGAGCTGATGGCGCCTCCGCCCATTCCCGACACGCGGAGGCGATGGCGATCAGATGTCCGGCTAGATTGCCACTGTCGACCGCTGACACATAGCGTGGACCCAGGGTCTTCAATGAGTCGGTATGGTACCAGTTGAACAGATGGCCGCGATGCTTTTCCATCCGTTCGACCGTTGAGATTGTCTGCTCCAGACGCTCGATCGTCTGCTCGAAGCTAAGCCAGCCGAAGTGGCGAGCTGAGACCACGGACAGAAGGTAAACCCCGATGTTCGTGGGTGACGTTCGTCGTGCGAGCACCGGTTCGGGGACTTCCTGCAAATTGTCGGGTGGCAGGTAGTTGTCGCCAGCGGTGACGAATGTCTCGAAGTAGCGCCAGGTCCGTCGGGCTACCTTCCGCAGTTCAATTGCTACATGCGGGGGAACCTCAAGGCTGTCTTCAGTCTCCGCCGACTGGCTCACATACCAGGCAACCAGTGGGGAGGCGAGCCAGAGCAGGACGAATGGAATGCCGGTCAGGTAGCCATATTCATCGGCGCCAAACAATGCAGCGAGGCAGAGCGCAACAATGGCCAGCATGGGGGCATGGCGCATGGTCTGATAATAGGACAGGGCATCGCCCTGAGCGCTGGACTGGATGCTGCTGGCTGTGCGCCATTCGAGCAGAAGTTTTCGACTGACCATCATTCGGTAAAGCGATCGAATGATGGCATCCGTCATCATCGCTGCGTTGTCCGCAATAAAGATGATCCGGAGAGCCACTTGCGCATTGATGGATCGCACTTCCGACCACAGGGTTTGAAAATGTGCTGCGGGGACGATGTCCGTCTGGCGCGGCAGGACGCCAGAAAGCAATGAGAGCGTCGGAGCGACAAAAAGGCTGAATATGAGCAGGAGCTGCCAGATCAAGGCGCCAATCGGGTTCATGGTGGCCCAACCCAGCACCGAGGCGATGAACCAGGCTATGGGTGTCAGCGAACGTCTAAGATTGTCGATCATCTTCCATCGGCCAAGCGCGGTAATGCCACGTTTGCTGTCGCCGATGTAAGGCAAGAGCTGCCAGTCGCCGCGGGCCCAGCGATGCTGTCTGGAAATCTCGACTTCGTAACGGGTCGGAAAATCTTCGACGAGTTCGACATCCGTCACGAGCGCGCAACGCGCGAGCGATCCCTCAAGCAGATCGTGGCTGAGCACCGAATTTTCATCAATACGGCCCTTCAAGGCCGCTTCGAAAGCATCGACGTGATACAGGCCCTTGCCGGTGAACGTACCTTCGCCGGTGATGTCCTGGTAGACGTCGGAAACCGTGAACACATAGGGGTCGAGGCCGCGGTTCATGGAAAAGATGCGCTGGAAGACCGATGCATCCTTGCCTGTTGTGAGCGAAGGTGTGACCCGCGGTTGCAATACGCCGTAACCGCTCACGACGCGACCAGTATCCGGATCATGCACAGGGCGATTGAGCGGATGATGCATCTTGCCAACAAGCTTGGTGACGGCATCGCGCATGAGGCGCGTATCGGCATCAAGCGTCATGACATATTGGACGCCTTCCGGTACCATAGCGGCACCTGCGACATAGGACGTATCGCGGTCGCCGCGCAAAAGCAGGTTCAACTCATGCAGCTTGCCGCGCTTGCGTTCCCAGCCCATCCAGCAACCTTCTGCCGGATTGTAAAGTCGCCTGCGGTGTAGAAGGAAGAAGCGTGCTTGGCTTTCGCCGCCATAGCGCGCATTCAGTTGTGCCATCTCCCGTTTCGCGTATTCGAGAACATCAAGATCGGCGGGTGCCTCTTCCGTTTGGCTGTCCTTCCAATCGCTGAGAAGCGCGAAGTAGATCTCGCCATGCGGGTTTGTCAGGTAATGGACTTCCAGATTGCGAATGAGCTCGTCGACGTCGTCCCGTTTGGTGATCATGCAGGGCACGGCGACAAGGGTTCGCGCCTCTGGGGGGATACCCTCCTTGAATTCGTAGCCTGTCAGTCGTGCCGGCTTCACGAAAAAAGTGACCAGCGTGTTGAAAAGGCCTGTCGCTCCCTCCGACGCCGGAAGTGCGAATAGTGCCAGCAAGATGACAAGGAGGGCTGTCGGGATGCCGGCGTCAGCCAAGAAATAGCCTACAACGCCAAGCGCAAAGATCGTCAAGGCGATGACCGGGATTGCAATCGAGAGCCAATGCAATTTTTTGAAGGCTTCGATGAGAATGCGAGAAACCGGTTTCAAATAACCGATTGCATTTTCGAGGACACTGCGGTTCGTGCCGACAAGGTATGCTCCGACATCTGCAGGTCCGTGGTCGGTCTCGGCTTTCATCCCCCGTGCGAGTTCTACCGCCGTCTGGGCGATCTCAATTTCGGTCTGGTTCGACCGACGCGCCATCCTTTCGATCTGGCTGCGATAGAGATTTCTTGAGCCGAAATCGAGGGCGCGATAGTCGGTGTGTTGTGCCAGGATACGGTCGACGTGACAGACGTTCTCGACCCAGACGCTCCACTCCTTGTCGTCGATTTCCCGGAGGCTCTTGACGATGTTGCCCATCGTAACATTGCCGGATGACAGGCGATTATGCTCAGCATCCATCGCTTCCTGGGCGGTACGACCGGCTGCCTCCAGGCGTTCCTCAAGCCAGTTGACGGCAAATGCAGTGTTCTGCGAGCCATTACGCAGCCGATAGAGAAACTGGGTCGCAAAAGTATTGTCCTCGGCGAGTTGCTCGATCCGCTTCAGGTATTCTGCGGCACTCCGGGGATCGTTCAGCCGGATGATTTCATCGGCAACTTCATTTGCACGGCGACGCATCCGGCGCGAGCGATCCACCCGGGTTGCAATACGCCGGAGGTTTTCTGTCAGGACAAAACGTACGATAGACGGAAGTGCCCAGAGTTCACCAATCTCCAGCGGTTGATGGGATTGATAGCCCTCGACCAGAGCGGTCATGCTTTCTTGAGAGACGGTCGAATGGGTATGGGCCACGTAGAGCCATGCCAGAGCCATGGTCCGCGGGATCAGGGTTTGTCCGATCTGGATCGTCGGCAACTGCCGATAGAACTTGCGGGGAAAGTCGCGCCGAACTTCCTGAATTGCCTCTTCAATGACATAGTGGTTGTCCAGAAGCCATTCCGCCGCCGGCGTGATCGTTGCACCCTGCTCGACATCTGCTGCGGTTGCCCGATAGACTCTCAGGATTTCGCGTTCGTTCTCACGGTTGCGACGGAAAAAGTCGAATTCGGTGTAGCCTGGAAGCTCTCCAATTCCCTCCTTCGCGAGAGAGGCAGCGACCTCGGCAAGCTCATCAATTGTCAGATAACTGGCTCTGATCGAGTCATTGTGGTCGATTTGCTTTGTTTCAAGCTCGCGCAAAGGAATATGCAGCGTCATTTTTCAGATGAATTCTCGGTTGTATCGATGGTCGACGTTTCAAAAACTTGCCAAGCGCTGTTCATCGCAGACCAATTGCGTCACATGTCTTGAGCGCTCCGTTCAACCATCGGAACAGAAAGCGGCTGTATTGCGACATAGATTGGCGGGCGGGCTTGCTCCGGTCAAAGCAAGCTTCGAAAGACTGTCATGGAAGTTGGAATTCTATGCCTTATTTCGCGGCAGCCGCCAAGTGGTAGTTTTTGGTGGTCCGGGCTGATGTTTTCGCTTGAATTGCAAGCTTCATGGTTCGTCCGGTCTATCGGGGTAGCAGATGATCGATAGAAACCGGATTGGTAGAGTTACCAGGACTTCCGGCCCGTGACGCGCGTCGGCCTCGAAGAAAAGGCTGTCACCCGGTTTCAACGTATAGAGCTGGTCGCTGTGACGGTATTTCACCTCGCCCTCCAGCATATAGATCAGCTCAAGGCCCGGGTGCTGAAAGGTCGGAAAAACATCGGAGTCAGCCGTCAGGGTGATGAGGTAGGGTTCGACCTGAACACCGCTGCCACCTCGTGCGATGTGGCCGAGGAGACTATATTGGTGGCCGGCACGGGTCCCGCGGCGCTCGATCTCAACCCCTTCACCAGCCTTGACCAAGATCGCACTTCTTGGCTCTTCGAAACGTCTGAAGAAAGTGGTGAGCGGTACTCCAAGTGCCCGTGCAAGCGCCTGCAGGGTTGTCAATGACGGTGAGGTGTTGCCATTTTCGATTTTGGAAAGCATGCCAAGTGAAATGCCGGTTGCAGCTGCCAGATCAGCTCCCGTGATACCCAGCTTCTTGCGAAAAGCTCGCACCTCATGACCGATGGCGATCTCGAGGTTGTTTTCTTGTGGATCTCTAACCGCATGAGGGTCCTGGCGGAGTTGTGCCCGGCGCGCTTCTTCGGCTTTCCTCACGGCCTGTTTCCCTTTCGGCGGCATTCTATCATCGATCATGGCGATCCTCCCATCAGCGCGGCTGATACGGTAGACGCTGCCTGAAGGCAATCTTGCAGTCTGGCTTTCGGGGACCTGATTAAAGTTGGCCGTTGTTGGACTTGTCTGAAGTACCGACATGACACACCATAGAATAGATGGTCTATCGCTGTGAGAATGAACGGCGGAGAGAAATACCGCCCAGCATGGCTTCTACCGAATCGAGAGCAATTTCCGAAAGGGGCTTATCGACGAAAAGGTCACTCGCCATGGACCCTTCCAGCCAGAGCCCATCGATCAAGCCATTGATGGCAATCGCAAGACTGCGGATGCCAACAGCATCAAGCTTTCGGCCTTCCGCGGCTAGAAACTCAGCGAGAAGATGTTCGAAAACAGCGATAACGGTCAAGTAGTTCTCGCGATGGATCCTTGCCAATTCCTCATCCACCCGCACTCGGCTGATGAAGGCCGCCCACATGGAAAGAACAGCCGGATCGGTCACAGGGGGAGAGACGTTGGCAACGATGAAATCATGAAGACGCACCCGCGGATGATGCTGGGCATCTTCTGCTGCCGCAATCGCCGTGCGCGTCATGTTCGAGAGGATTTCCCGATAGGCCGCCTGCAGCATCTGGTCCTTGCCGGCAAAATAATGGCGGATGAGGCCACCGGTAACGCCGGCACGAGCGGCGATATCGCGAACGGTCGCGCCTTCCAGACCATGTTCGGCAACGCTTGCCAGCGTTGCGTTGATCAGATCCTGACGTCTCTCGCTCTCGCCGGCGCGCTGAAAGCTGCGGCGTGCCATGGCCTACTCCCTTTGGCGCCCTTTATTGTGGGCTTTATACAATTGATCGATCAGACCACAAATGTCAGACTGGTCATAGGGTGGAACATGGCTTCCGCTTCGTCTCATCTACATTCGAGGGTCCTGTGACGATTCAGTATTCAAACGTCATGGCAGACGTGCTTGCCACGCGCCGTCATCTGCATGAACATCCCGAACTCGGACTTTCCGAATTTTACACGTCTGACTATGTCGCCTCACGTCTCGAGGCAATGGGCTACGAGGTCACACGGGGTCTTGCGAAGACAGGCGTCGTTGCATCGCTTAAGCTGGGCAATAGCGGGCGCAGCATCGGCATCCGGGCTGATTTCGACGCCCTGCCGATCCACGAGGAGACGGGCCTCGACTATGCCAGCAAGACGCCAGGCCTGATGCATGCCTGCGGGCATGACGGGCATACCGCCATGCTGCTTGGTGCGGCACAAATTCTTGCCGAACGTCGCAATTTTGATGGCACGATCCACCTGATCTTTCAGCCGGCCGAGGAGAATTTTGGCGGCGCACGCCTGATGATCGAGGATGGCTTGTTCGAGCGCTTCCCTTGTGATGCTGTCTTCGCGCTCCACAATGAACCCGAGATTCCCTTCGGTCATATCGTGGTTCGTGAAGGCCCCGTGATGGCGGCTGTCGACGAGTGCAAGATCATCGTCAATGGCCGTGGCGGGCATGGCGCCGAACCGCAGTCCACGGCTGACCCGATCGTTTGTGGTGCTTCCATCATCATGGCGTTGCAGACCATCGTCTCGCGCAATCTGCATCCGATTGATCCAGCCGTGATTACGGTCGGTGGCTTCCATGCCGGCTCTGCCAGCAACATCATTCCTCAGCGCGCGGAAATGGTCCTGACAATACGCTCCTTCGATCCGAAGGTCCGCGATATGCTGGAGGAACGCATTCGCGGCATTGCCGAAGGGCAGGCGGCAAGTTACGGCATGGGCGTCACGATCGAATATGAGCGCGGTTACAACGCCACGGTAAACCACAAGGCGGAGACCGATTTCGTCCGCAATCTCGCGATCAGCTTTGCCGGGAAAGACAAGGTCTATGACATGCCGCGTCCGACCATGGGCAGCGAAGATTTTGCCTATATGCTGGCTGAGCGGCCGGGCACCTATTTCTTCCTCGGCACCCAGAAGTCTCCCGAGGATCCGCCTCTTCATCACCCGCGCTACGACTTCAACGACGATATCCTGCCGATCGGGACCAGTTTCTGGGTGGAACTGGCCGAGAAGTGGCTGGCGCCGCGTTGAGGACTCAAGATTGGAGAAAGGCCCCGGAAGCTTGTGCTTTCGGGGCCTTTTGCTGTTCTCAGGTGCGAAGCACCCTGTAGATCGCGGGTATGACCAGCACAGTCAGCAAGGTCGATGAGATCAGGCCAAAGAGCAGCGAGATGGCCAGCCCCTGGAAGATCGGGTCTGACAGGATGGTGATCGCACCAATGATCGCCGCCAAAGCGGTGAGCAGGATCGGCTTGAAGCGAATGGCGCCTGCCTCGATCAGGACCTCCGTCAACGGCCTTTCCGGGGAGGCAGCGTGCTTGACGAAGTCCACCAGGAGGATCGAGTTCCGCACGATGATCCCCGCCAGCGCGATGAAGCCGATCATCGAAGTTGCCGTGAAGGGTGCATTGAACAGCCAGTGGCCGCCAAGGATGCCAATGAACGTCAACGGTATCGGCGTCAGGATCACCAGAGGAACCTTGAACGAGCCAAACTGGGCGACCACAAGAATGTAGATCCCGAGCAGGGCGACCATGAAGGCAGCTCCCATGTCCCGGAAGGTCACCCATGTGACTTCCCATTCTCCGTCCCAGAGCAAGGTCGTCTTGCTTTCGTCTGTCGGCTGTCCGTGCAGGGCGATTTCGGGCTTTTGCAAGCCGGTCCAGTCCTGCTGATCCAGCGCTTCATGAACGGCCAGCATACCATAGAGCGGGGCTTCAAAGTCTCCGGCAAGTTCAGCCGTCACCATTTCGGCATAGCGACCATTGTGACGGAAGATCGGATAGGAAGCCTGTTCCTCCTCTATCCGCACAACGTCGCCAAGCTCGACCACGGCGCGTGATCCGGGCAGCAGGTTGGCCGGGATCGGTGTCGACAGGAAGGTCTCGTCGAGGACTTTCTCACCCTTGGATCGCTCAACCGTAATCGGGATGGGATAGCGTCCATCGCCGCGGTGCGAATAACCGACCGTCGTCGATCCGTTGAGGATAGAGATCGTATCGAAGACATCGGCCTCCGAGACCCCGTAGTAGTCGAGATCGTCTGTTGAAATGGTTAGCCTCAGGCGACGGGTCGGTTCACCATAGCTGTCATCCACATCCACGATGAAGGGAACGGACTGGAAGGCCTGCTTCACCTTTTCGGCAGTCGCGCGCCGCGTTTGCGCATCCGGGCCGTAGATCTCGGCCAGCAGCGTTGCCATGACCGGCGGGCCGGGTGGCGGTTCAACGACTTTGAGGCTTGTACCTTCTGGAACGGTCAATTCGGACAGCAGGCGCTGGCGCAGATCAAGAGCAATCTCGTGACTTGAACGCTCACGTTCGCCTTTGGGTGTCAGATTGAGCTGTACATCACCCAGATGTGGCTGGTTGCGGAAGAATGAATGGCGGACCAGTCCGTTAAAGTTAAACGGGGCGGCCGTGCCGGCATGGGTCTGGGTCGTCATGACCTCCGGCATGGACAAGGCAACTGCCGCTGCTGCCTGGGCGACGGCATCTGTTGCCTCGACGGATGAGCCCTCCGGCAGGTCTATCGTG
Organism: Peteryoungia desertarenae; assembly: GCF_005860795.2. Lineage (GTDB taxonomy): Bacteria > Pseudomonadota > Alphaproteobacteria > Rhizobiales > Rhizobiaceae > Allorhizobium > Allorhizobium desertarenae. The sequence continues at coordinate 764,733 of NZ_CP058350.1, read as the reverse complement.
ATCTGCAGCTCCGACTTGTTGTCGAAGGGAAGCAGTTTGACTGTGACATCCTTCGTGTAGAAGAGCACCAAAGAGCCGATTGTGGCGATCCCGACGAGGATCAGAAAAATCCAGCTGCGACTCTTGGAGGCCAGGATTGGCGCTGCCACCGCTGTATATCCGCGTCCCAGCATGCCGCCATTTCGATGCGCATCATCATGATGCAACTGCGCCTTGCCGGCGATCTTCAGCATCAGCCATGGTGTGACAATCACCGCCACGAAAAACGAGAAGATCATCGCCGCCGACGCATTGGCCGGGATCGGGCTCATATAGGGGCCCATCATGCCGGAGACGAACATCATCGGAAGCAGCGCGACCACGACGGTCAGTGTCGCGACGATGGTCGGGTTGCCGACCTCTGCCACTGCTTCAATGGCCGACAGTCGCCGGTCGCCGGAGGGATTCATGCCCCAGTGTCGAGCAATGTTTTCGATCACGACGATGGCGTCGTCCACCAGGATGCCGATGGAGAAGATCAGTGCAAACAGCGAAACCCTGTTGAGCGTGTAGCCCATGAGGTTGGCGGCAAAGAGTGTCAGCAGGATCGTGACCGGAATGACGATGGCGACGACCAATGCCTCACGACGGCCGATCGATACCCAAACGAGCGCAATGATCGATATTGTCGCAAGCGCAAGGTGGAAAAGGAGTTCGTTTGCCTTTTCGTTGGCGGTTTCCCCGTAGTTCCGGGTGACCTCGACGGCAACGCTGTCGGGAATGAGGCTTCCCTTCAGTTCTTCGACCCGGTGCAGGATTTCTTCCGATACAACGACGGCATTGGCGCCAGCGCGCTTGGCCAAAGCCAGTGTGACAGCCGGGACTCTCTCAAGGCTGCCGTTTTCGGCTCTGGTGACCGTCGAGACCTTCGCTTCGCTTGTGTCCGTTACGAACGAGACTTCAGCGACGTCCCGGACGTAGACGGGGCGGTTGTCGCGGGTCGTCAAGAGAAGGTTGGAGATTTCTGCCGGCGTCGAGAGTGTTTCGCCTGCAACCACTTCAATCTGTTGCCCGCCGTCGCGTACCCTGCCGGTGGAGAAGGAGCGATTGGCTGACTGAAGTTTGCCGGAGAGTTGCTGTAGTGTGACGCCGTAAAGCGCAAGGCGCTCGGGATCCGGATTGACGCGAATGGCGTTGCCGTTTTCGCCTACCAGATAGCTTTGGCCAACATCGCCGATCTTCGCCATCTCCACCCGCAATTCGCGGGCAATGCGGGTCAGCGTCTCGGCATCCACACTTTCTGCTGCCTCTTCGGAAGGCGTCAGTGTGAGTGTGACAATCGCGACGTCATCGATTGTTCGACCGATGATCGCCGGCTCCTGGATGCCGACGGGGATGCTCGAAAGATTGGCGCGGATATCGTCATGAATCCTGAGCACCGCCGCATCGCTGGAAGTGCCGACGACAAAGCGAGCGGTGACCAGGACCTGGTCATCGCTTGTCTGCGAGTAGACGTGCTCAACATCGTTGATGCCCTTGACGATGGTTTCGAGCGGCTCGGTGACCAGCTTGACCGCATCCTCGGCCTTCAGACCATCGGCACGGACCATGATGTCGACCATAGGAACGGAGATTTGCGGCTCCTCCTCACGCGGCAGCGAAACAAGCGCGACCAGTCCCAGGGCAAGCGAGGCCAGAAGGAAGAGAGGCGTGAGCGGCGACGAGATGAAACTCTTCGTCAGGCCGCCGGCAATACCAAGACCGGGGCTCTTCATGGCAGGACCACCTCGTCGGCGATTTCGAGTCCGGTTAGGATTTCGACCATGACCTGACCATTCACAGTGAGGGGAGCGGCTGTCACGACGGCCTTCTCGAATGTGTCTTCACCATTCCGGATTGCTACGAAATCCAGACCATGGCGATTGGAAACAGCCTCCTGTGGAACGAGCAAAGCGTTCCGTTCGCCGACCGGAACCCGCACAAGCAGGCGCTTGCCGACATAGGACGTGGGCAAGTCGTTGACCTCGACATCTGCGATGACGCGGCCATTGTCGATTTCCGGGTAGAGTTTCACCAAACGTCCTTTACCGGGATTGCCGGTGACGTCTTCAATCTCGATTGAAGCGCCCTCTGCCAGAAGATCGGCGTGACGTTCGGGAATTGCGAGGCGCAGGAAGAAGCCGCCGCCGCCAATTGTGGCCACCGCTTCACCCGGCATGATGACGGCATCGCGGGTGACAGGCACGGACAGCACCTTGCCAGCTGCTGGTGCCAGGATCTCGCCCTCGCGGGATTGCTGAACGACGACGAGGCGTTGAGCCTCGGTCGCGGCAATCTGGTTGTTCAGGACATCCACCTGCGTACGCAGCGCGTCGAGCCGCTGGGCTGTCGTCACGCCGCGCTTGATCAGTTCTTCGCCACGCGCCAACTCGCTCTGTGCGTTCTCAAGTGAGGCCTGCAGACCTTTCAGTTGCGCATCCAAGGCTGCGACCTGAAAGTCGATCTTGTCATCCTTGACGGTGGCCACGACATCGCCGGCGGCCACTGTGTCCCCCTCGGCGACATTCAGTTCGATCAGCGTGCCGCCAATGCGCGCTCTTGCAGGAACGCTGTCACGGGTTTCCACGCGCCCGTAGACTGCCTTCCATTCAGGCAGAGTTGTCATTTGCAGAGACAGGCTCTCAGCCGATACGGGTGAGGAGAGAAATGCTATGGTCGCGGCCATTTGCGCCGCCAGAAGATATTTCTTCATGGTGATCCCCCTTTGTGGCCTTAAAACGCCGTGCCCTGCCGGATCCCGAGTTTGCGGAAAATCATGGCTGCCGGACAGAAACCGGTAAAGGCGGACTGAAACATGTTCACGCCGATGAAGACGGTGAACCAGATGAAGAGCGGATGGACAAAGACCGTCAGAAGGACTGACAGCAAAACCATGATGCCGGCAAATGCGAGAATGACGCGGTCGAGGGTCATGAGAGGCTCCTTAATACATAGTGGAATTGATATATATTGTGGACGACCGGAATTGCAAGTGGTGGCGGTTCGATTGTCAAAACGCAGGATAGCCCACAGCCGGGGCCGCCGGTTTGATCTTCAGCAATCATGTCTGACGAAATAAAATGTGAGCATTTCAGCACAGAAGGGAATTGCCAATCTAATCGATTTAATTAGTTTAGGCCCACCTTGCAGGAGATCCCATGACCGAATATGCGCAGACGCCGGAAACTGCCGGAAGCATTCCCCTTGTGACCCGAGAGCGCGCGGCTGTTTCCCTGTTGTTTTTCCTGAATGGTCTGGTGATCGGTGCCTGGGTAACGAAGATACCCTTTTTCGCGTCAGCACTGGCGCTGTCGGAATTTGCGCTTGGGATCATGATCTTCGTCTTCGGGGTCGGCTCGCTTGTGATGATGCCACTCGCGGGCGCACAGATCGCCCGTCACGGTTCAAACCGAGTCGTTCAGGCCACGACCATTCTGTTCATACCCACCGTCATAGGCGTCTCCATTGTTGAATCGGTCTGGCTCGGTGCTGTCGCTATCTTTCTTTTTGGTGGCCTGACCGGGGCAATGGATGTCGCGATGAACGCCAATGCGGTAGTCGCAGAGCGGCATGTCCGTCGGTCCATCATGTCATCCTGTCATGCATTCTGGAGCCTTGGCGGGCTCGTCGGTTCGGCGACCGGTGGCTATCTCATCGCAAACCTAGGCGTGCTCTCTCATAGTCTTCTGGTAGCCGGTGTCTGTCTGGTGCTCTTCCTTGCCGCAAGGCCCATGATTATCAAGGACCCGCCACAGGAGAGTGAAAAGCACCAGAAACTCCAGCTGCCGCGCTCGCCTCTTCCGTGGCTCATCGGTCTGATCGCCCTGTTTTCAATGGTGCCCGAGGGGAGCGTCCTTGATTGGAGTGCCCTCTATCTTGGCAATGAACTGGGTGCATCGACGACAATATCCGGCTTCGCCTTTGCGGCATTCTCGCTAACGATGGCGATCCTGCGTTTCGCTGGCGATTTTGTCCGAGATCGCCTGGGAGCCGTGAAGACGCTTCGCTGGTGTTCCGTGGCGGCGTTTGTCGGCCTGATCATCGCCGGGCAGGCGCCAAATGTCACCGTTGCCATCATCGGCTTTGCGATTGCTGGTATCGGTATCTCCAACATGGTTCCGATCGCATTTTCGGCTGGTGGCAATATACCGGGTCTGGCTCCGGGTATCGGGCTTTCCGTCGTAACGTCGCTCGGCTATTCGGGAATCCTGTTTGCACCGTCCTTGATTGGCTTTGTTGCAGAGTATGTGTCGCTTTCGACGGTCTACACGGTGATATCGCTCCCCATTCTCTTTGTATTCATGATGGCCGGGCTTGCGCGACATGCCGATCGCGCCGTTTCCCACTGACGCCATTTGTCGCGTTTTGAGGGAGTGGCGAACACCAAGGTTTGTCCGCCTGCCGACCTGATATGGTTGACAAGGCAGGCGGTTTGATCCACCTCCATAGCGAGTTTCACCCCAAGAGACATGCCAATGGCTTCTAGTGATCATGATCCGAAACCGCGACGGGCTTCCATTGCGGTCGATGTTGGTGGCGTAATTATCGGTGGCGGTGCACCTGTCGTTGTCCAGTCGATGACGAATACCGACACTGCCGACATTGACGCCACGGTTGCCCAGATTGCAGCGCTGCATAAAGCCGGCTCCGAAATTGTCCGCATCACCGTTGATCGCGATGAAAGCGCGGCTGCCGTGCCGCGCATCCGTGACCGACTGATGCGCCTCGGTATCGACGTGCCGCTGGTGGGTGACTTCCATTATATTGGCCACCGTCTGCTTGCCGATCATCCCGACTGCGCAGAGGCTCTTGCCAAGTATCGCATCAATCCCGGCAATGTCGGCTTCAAGGACAAGAAAGACAAGCAGTTCGCCGAGATCGTCGAAATGGCGATCCGCTATGACAAGCCGGTTCGCATCGGGGTGAACTGGGGCTCGCTTGATCAGGAGCTTCTGACGCGGCTGATGGATGAGAACCAGGCCAAGGGCTTTCCACTTTCTGCCCGCGAAGTCACCCGTGAGGCAATCGTTCAGTCGGCGCTGCTTTCGGCCGAATTGGCAGAGGAGATCGGACTTCCCCGAAGCCGCATCATCCTTTCGGCCAAGGTCAGTCAGGTTCAGGACCTGATTGCCGTTTACTCCATGCTCGCCGAGCGATCGAACCATGCGCTGCATCTCGGTCTCACAGAAGCGGGTATGGGTTCGAAAGGCATTGTCGCGTCCTCAGCCGCCATGGGCTATGTGCTGCAACACGGGATCGGCGACACGATCCGTGTCTCCCTCACGCCGGAACCAAATGGTGATCGGACCCGCGAAGTGCAGGTGGCGCAGGAATTGCTGCAGGTCATGGGCTTCCGTCAGTTTGTGCCGGTGGTCGCCGCCTGTCCCGGCTGTGGTCGCACCACTTCGACGGTGTTCCAGGAACTGGCTCAGAAGATCCAGGAGGATCTGCGCAAGAACATGCCTGTCTGGCGCGAGAAGTATCCGGGGGTCGAAGGGTTGAACGTTGCCGTCATGGGCTGCATCGTCAATGGCCCCGGCGAAAGCAAGCACGCCGACATCGGCATATCTCTGCCAGGTACGGGCGAAAATCCGGCGGCGCCCGTGTTTATTGACGGGCAGAAGGCCATGACCCTTCGTGGACCGAATATCGCTGGTGACTTTGAGGCGCTGGTGGCAGATTACATCGAGAAGCGTTACGGTCGCAAATCGGCGGCGGAATAGGCATGCGGGCAACTTTATGTTGCCGCATTTCCGCTGTTCAGGAGTTAACAGCCTGTTCTTGGAGGAACATCCATCATGATCAAGAAGATCGCTATCGTTGCGCTTTCCGCAACTGTCCTCACTGCCTGCACAACGACTGACCCTTACACTGGTCAGCAAAAGGTTTCGAACACTGCCGGTGGTGCGGCGCTGGGTGCTGCTGTGGGTGCCCTCGGTGGTCTGGCTGTCGGCGGCTCGCCAGAAGGCCGCCGCAACGCGGCTCTGATCGGTGCCGGTGTCGGAGCGCTCGCGGGCGGCGCCATCGGCAATTACATGGACCAGCAGGAAGCCGAACTGCGCGCGCAGCTCCAGGGCACGGGCATCTCGGTCACGCGCGCCGGTGATCGGATCATTCTCAACATGCCGTCCAACATTACCTTTGCGACGGATCAGGACCAGGTCATGCCGCAGTTCTATCCGACCTTGAATTCGGTCGCGATCGTCTTGCGCAAGTTCGATCGCACACTGATCGACATTAATGGTCACACGGACTCCACCGGTAGCCTTGATTACAATCAGGCGCTTTCGGAGCGCCGCGCGCAATCGGTAGCCGGCTATCTCAACGCGCAGGGCATCGACCCGCGTCGTGTCTCTGCCCTTGGCTTCGGCCCAAGCCAGCCGATCGCCTCGAATGCGACGCCGGAAGGCCGCGCGCAGAACCGCCGTGTCGAGATCACGATTGCTCCTGTCACGGCTGGCTGATTTTCAATTTTGTCAAGCAAAGCAAGAAGGCGTCGCGCAAGCGGCGCCTTTTTTCTTTCAGTATCAGAAAGCGGTCGAGATCGTTTTCGCTCCAGCCGTACCAAAGAAAATTGCCATGACGGCGTCCAGCGGACGTCGTGCGCTCTTATAGAGACGAACGGCCCTGTTTGTCGAAAACAGCAGTGCATAGCTCATGAAGACGGTAAAGCCGGTTAGAAGGCATCCGCCAACCACAAGCATGACGGAGCTGACCGAAGCCTCCGGAGGAAGCCCAAGGGAAATGGTGGCCAACCAGCCGAAGATGGCCTTGGGATTGGTCATATGGATGGCATAGCCCGCAAGATAGGTCCGCCAGAGACGTTTCCCTTCCGTTGGCCGCTCCAGATCACTGGTCGATGTAGGCCGTGAAAGGCTCTTTATCGCTTTATAGGCCAGGTACAGCATGTAGATGCCGCCTGCGAGTTTCAGGAGCTGGAGCACCTCTCCATAACGGGTCAGAATGGCAGCAAGGCCCAGCGCCGCAGCCATGGCCCAGGTGAAGGATCCGGTGAATATACCAAGGGCGATGATGAGGCCGCGCTTGCGGCCCTCACTCATTGCTGTTCCCATGATGGCGAGGTTGGCCGGCCCTGGCGTAATCACCGCTACAAGATAGACAGTGTATGCGGCCAAGAGCTGTGGCCAGTGTCCAATCAAATCTGACATGCTGAGTGTCCCCGGATGATGCACAGCAGATTGCGCCTTCATCCCCGATCATGTCGAGCAAGAAGGTTTGATGGATGCCATCACTTAACCTGATGGCAAGACGCTGATTGTTCGAGGCTCAGTTCTTGCGATCGGCTACGAAGCGCGCGGTCGCCTTCAGGATCTGGGCCTTATCGCCATAGGGTGCCAGAATGCCAATGGCTTCTTCCACCAGCTGGTCGAGACGCGCTTCGGCCCAGGCAATGCCGTGGAGCCCGACAAGCGTTGCCTTGCCACGGTCGGCATCCTTGCCTGTTGCCTTGCCCATGGTCTTGGCATCGGCGGTGACGTCCAGAAGGTCATCGGCCAGTTGAAAGGCCCTGCCGATCACTTCGCCAAATGTCCTCAGACGCCTGCGGTCCTCAGCCGATTTTCCGGCGATGATGGCGCCAGCCTCGCAGGCAAAACGCAGCAATGCTCCCGTCTTCATCGATTGGAGGAGAATGATGCCCTCTTCATCCGGTGTTGCTTTCTCTGCGCCGAGATCCAGCGACTGACCGCCTGCCATACCTCCAATGCCGGCAGCTCTTGCAAGCTCCAGGACAAGCTGGACCTTGGCCTGATCCGCCAGTTCTGTTTCCGGTGCCGCGACGATGTCAAAGGCATAGGTCAAGAGGCCGTCACCGGCCAAAATGGCTGTTGCTTCGTCATAGGCGATATGGACTGTCGGCTTGCCACGACGCAGGTCGTCATTGTCCATCGCCGGCAAGTCGTCATGGATCAACGAATAGCTGTGCAGGCATTCCAGTGCGCAACCCACCCGCATTGCCGCTTCTTCATTGCCGCCGAAAAGGCGTGTGCTTTCCATCACGAGATAGGGTCGAAGGCGCTTGCCGCCATTCAAGGCGCCATAATGCATTGCTTCGATGAGTTGGTCCGGTCGTGCGAGTTCGCCAGGCAACGGGTGCGTCGACAGGAGAAGGTCGAGATTTGCCTCAACGCTTTTTGCAAAGCTCGAAAGGCGGTGGTCAAAAGATATCGTTTCCTGGCTCATGAGCCTATTTGGCATGGCGTTTTTGTACTGACAATGCCGAATATGAGAGGCAGCGGACGGTTGGCATCTGGTGCTGACGCAGCTTTGGTCGCTTCCAGTCTGGCATTTCCGGCCATCGCCCGATATGAGATGCGGCCAAGTTATCAAGACTGCAAGCATCAATGGTGACAGAGGCCGGCATGGAAAGGGATGGTCCCATCAACGGTTATCGAAAAAGATCGGCTGGTGGGGCACGATGGTTCCGCAGAATTGCTGGACTTCTCCTGTTTGTGCTTTTGGCACCTTATCTGCTCATTCTCCTCTACCGCATAGAGTTAATCCGTCCGGTTTCGACGCCGATGCTGGCGGATCTCGTCATGTTACGGGGTTATGACCGACAATGGGTCGAGTTTGAGGATATTTCCCCGCATCTGGTACGCTCGGTCATGATGTCGGAAGACGGTCAATTCTGTGCTCACGATGGTATCGACTGGGCGCAGATGAAGCTGGTGGTCGATGACGCGCTGGCTGGAGAGACAACCCGGGGCGCAAGCACCATTCCCATGCAGACGGCGAAGAACCTCTTTCTCTGGAGTGGTCGGTCTTTTGTAAGAAAGGCGCTGGAGCTGCCTCTCGCCATGGCCTCTGACTTTGTCTGGTCGAAAGAACGCATGATGGAAATCTATCTCAATATAGCCGAGTGGGGGCCGGGCATTTACGGGATTGAGGCTGCAGCCCGACATCATTTCAATGTTTCGGCTTCGGAGCTTGGACCCAAGCAGTCAGCACTTCTGGCAGTTGCGTTGCCCAACCCCCTCGAACGAGTGGCCAGCAAGCCCGGCAATGGCATGCGCCGCCTGGCAAATGTCGTGGAGCGCCGAGCCCGGCAGTCCGGCGCATACGTCACCTGTCTCTATGGCGATGGTGGCCGCTGATCATCAGGGCCGTCCCCGCCGCGTTCTTCAAAAAAATGTCCGGGGGACTGGTCAAAGCCCCTCATGGCATGTATAAGCCCGCCAAAATCCGAGATCGAGACAGAGACTGTCCGGCCTCAATGAGGCCGACAAAACTGTTTTGCCCGTCACGTGGAGTAACGAAAATGGCTGTACCAAAAAGAAAAACAAGCCCGTCCAAGCGCGGTATGCGTCGCTCTGCAGACGGTCTGAAGGCTTCTACCTATGTGGAAGACAAGAACTCTGGCGAACTTCGCCGCCCGCATCATATCGACCTTAAGACCGGTATGTATCGCGGTCGTCAGGTGCTGACGCCCAAGGAAAACGTATAACATCGACTTGTGCAGTTTTGTTTGAAAAGGCCGGCTTTTTGTCGGCCTTTTCTTTTTAGCGAAGCCTACCTCAGTATATCCGACACAATTCAGATGCTGATATAGTCCAAGACCAATCACCATCTGAAAGGATTCTTGATGTTCGCTGCCGTCCCGCTGATGATTATACCGCTGATCCTCTACAATCTGGTGATGATCGGCTTCTTCGGAGGAGGGGGTATCGCGGCGCTGTCCGCAACAGTCTTCTCCGTATCCATGCTGTCCGGTGCGATATGGTCTCTCACCCTGGCAGATGTGCTGGTGATCGTGGCATTGCTGCTGCTGTTCATCGAAATCCTCAAGGCGACATCCAATGCATCAGGATCACTCCTCAATCACATGCTTTCAATGCTGGTGTTCATCGGATTTCTGGTCGAGTTCCTTCTGGTCCGCGATGCAGCGACACAGATCTTCTTTATCCTCATGCTGATCGCACTGATCGATGTGGTCGCCGGTTTCTCGATCTCGATCAGATCCGCCAGCCGCGATGTGTCGATCGGTCTTTGACACATGAAAACCTAGTCGGCTGCAGACAAGCACCATCCCGCCGTGCAGCTTACGGTCGATGATGCCGGATAAAGAGGACTTGAAGCCGCTAAAGATGCAGTTCTAGAGGCTGTCGAGCTTGTTCTGCAAGTTCCGCAGCTGTTCCTTCAGTTCGTCAATGTCCTTCGCTTCCGCCTTGCGCGTCTCCTTGGGCGGTTGGGCGCCCAGGAAAGGAGAGAACATGTTCATCGCCTGCTGAAACATCTCCGTGTTCCGCTTGACCTGTTCTTCCATCAACTGCATCGGCACATGAAGGTTCTTGGAAAGCGGCGTCTCGCCAAAGGCAGTGGTCATCTGTTCACGGAACTGGGCTTGCTGTTCCGTAAATGCCTTCATCGAGTGTTCGAGGAAGCTCGGCACGACCATTTGCATCTGGTCGCCATAATAGCTGATCAACTGACGCAAAAACGAGATTGGGAGTAGAGTATTCCCGGTCTTGGATTCCTGTTCGAATATGATCTGGGTTAGAACAGAGTGCGTGATGTCTTCGCCGCTCTTGGCATCCTGGACGGTGAACTCCTCTCCCTTCTTCACCATCTTCGCCAGATCCTCCAGCGTCACGTAGGTGCTCGTGCCCGTATTGTAGAGGCGCCGGTTGGCATATTTCTTGATCACGATCTCGCCATCGGCTTTTGCCATGCTCAGTCTCCTAACCCCGTCCAATTTCGTCAATTTTTTTGCTCTTCCCGCAATGAATGTAAGCGCAAATGAAGTGCGGTGACAATCTCTTTGTGCGTTGCAAGACCGGCAATTGACGAAAGTCACGAGCCTGCAACCAAAGAAGGAAAGGTTGGTGTCGATGGCGTTTGACAGCGGGGACAACCTTTGTCAGTTTCGTCTCAACATCGAAGAGTTGGAGGAAATATCCATGAGCAGCCCATCCATCGTAATCGCAAGTGCAGCTAGAACGCCGGTTGGCTCATTCAACGGTGCGTTTGCCAATGTTGCCGCCCATGATCTGGGCGCTGTCGCTATCAAGGGGGTGCTGGACCGCGCCGGGGTTGATGCTGCGGAAGTGGACGAAGTCATTCTTGGACAAATTCTGACGGCAGGGGCCGGCCAGAACCCGGCGCGTCAGGCGGCCATGAAGGCAGGTATTCCGCAAGAAGCGACCGCCTGGGGCATGAATCAGCTTTGCGGTTCCGGTTTGCGCGCCGTGGCCCTGGGTATGCAGCAGATCGCGACAGGCGATGCCAAGATCATCGTCGCCGGCGGACAGGAATCCATGTCGATGGCACCGCATTGCGCCCATCTGCGCGGCGGCACGAAGATGGGCGACCTCAAGATGATCGATACAATGATCAAGGATGGTCTGACCGATGCCTTCTACGGCTATCACATGGGAACGACTGCGGAGAATGTCGCGCGTCAGTGGCAGTTGTCCCGCGATGAGCAGGATGCTTTTGCGGTCGCTTCGCAAAACAAGGCAGAGGCTGCCCAGCTTGCAGGTCGCTTCAAGGATGAGATCGTTCCAGTTGTCGTCCCCGGTCGTAAGGGCGACGTGACGGTTGATGCCGATGAATACATCCGCCATGGCGCGACGCTGGACAGCATGACGAAGCTGAAACCTGCTTTCGACAAGGAGGGAACGGTTACTGCCGGCAATGCTTCGGGCATCAATGACGGGGCGGCCGCTGCACTTCTGATGACAGAAGCGGAGGCATCACGGCGCGGTATCACACCGCTGGTCCGTATCGTTTCCTGGGCTACTGCAGGTGTCGACCCGAAGATCATGGGTACCGGACCAATTCCGGCCTCCCGCAAGGCACTCGAGAAGGCTGGGTGGAAGGTGTCCGATCTCGACCTGGTTGAGGCGAATGAGGCTTTCGCCGCCCAAGCCTGCGCGGTCAACAAGGACCTTGGCTGGGATACGTCGATCGTGAACGTCAACGGCGGCGCGATCGCTATAGGTCACCCTGTAGGTGCTTCGGGTGCTCGCGTCCTCAATACGCTGGTGTTCGAGATGAAGCGTCGTGGCGCGAAGAAGGGTCTGGCAACCCTTTGCATCGGTGGCGGCATGGGCATTGCCATGTGTGTTGAGGCTTTCTGATCTGACGACGGCGAAACTGGGCTGACAATGCCGGCCAGGAGGGTTCATGCGGTGCACGGCCTCAAGGTGCGAATCGTCAGCCCGGGTCAACGCGACTTGGCAAACGCGACACGTGCAACTGCAACAACAAAAAGGGGAGGAATGACATGAGCAGAGTGGCACTCGTGACAGGGGGTACACGCGGCATCGGGGCGGCAATCTCGGTAGCTCTCAAGGAAGCCGGCTACAAGGTGGCGGCAAACTATGCCGGCAATGACGAGAAGGCAAAAGCTTTTGAAGCCGAAACCGGCATCTCCGTCTTCAAGTGGGATGTTTCGAACTATCAGGCTTGCGCTGACGGGATTGCGCAGGTCGAGGCGGCGCTGGGGCCGATCGAGGTGCTTGTCAACAATGCCGGCATTACCCGCGATGCCATGTTCCACAAGATGTCGCCGGAGCAGTGGAACGAGGTGATCGGTACGAATCTGACGGGTCTCTTCAACATGACGCATCCGGTGTGGAGCGGCATGAGAGACCGCAGCTTTGGCCGGATCATCAACATCTCCTCGATCAATGGTCAGAAGGGTCAGATGGGCCAGGCCAATTACTCCGCAGCCAAGGCTGGTGATCTGGGCTTCACCAAAGCGCTTGCCCAAGAGGGTGCTGCCAAGGGCATTACCGTCAATGCGATCTGCCCTGGTTACATTGGAACCGAGATGGTCCGCGCCATTCCGGAAAAGGTACTGAACGAGCGCATCATCCCGCAGATCCCGGTTGGTCGTCTAGGCGAGCCGGAAGAGATTGCACGCTGCGTTGTCTTCCTTGCCTCCGACGATGCCGGCTTCATCACCGGCTCCACAATCTCCGCCAATGGTGGCCAGTTCTTCGTCTAACCGACGAAGAGGCTCTGACTTAGAGGCCGGCCTTGCGCCGGCCTTGTTCGTTCTCGGGCAGCAGCATGGCTTATTAGATTGTCGATCTCGAGAAATTTGCCGACCGGCTTACCAAAGCTTGGTCGCGCGAGACCTCCAGCCTTTGGTCATTAGGCAATCCGGCGAGGGGGCAGTGTGGTGTCACCAGCCTCGTCGTACAGGACGTGTTTGGCGGGCTGATCTTGAAGACGCCACTTCCGCAGGGACCGCACTTCTACAACTCTATTGATGGTCGCCGCTTCGACTTCACGGCGGATCAGTTTCATTAACCGATCGAGTACCACGATTTACCTTCGGACCGGGACGAAGCGATGTCCGATACCAATCCGGCACAGTATCGTGCCTTGCGTGAGAGACTCGGGCTTCCTGTTAAGGATTGAACTCTGGAATCGGGGACGAAATTCTTAATATCCACCACGCCCTATGGTTAACTATTTGTTATTCCACAATATGTAGTCGTGAACAAACCGGGAAGATGCTTCGGTGCGCGATTCGTCGTCGATTCGTTCCGGCTTTGGCCTAGACGTTAATGCCAGCAACGAAAAGCCGCCGAACCGCGCGGTCCGACGGCTTTTGGGAAAATGCCAAACTCAGCGGCAGCGCGCTTCGTAGGTGCGGTCGTAGCGGTCGCGATAGATGCAGTATCCTGCGCGCTCCTGCGACTGGCCGACAAGGGCACCAGCAACGCCGCCGACTGCTGCGCCGACTGCTGCGCCACGAACATCACCAGTTGCGATACCGCCGATGGCAGCACCCGATGCCGCGCCGATGGAGGCGCCGCGTTCGGTCGCGGTGCATGCGGCCAGTGGGGAAATCAGTGCGAGAACGAGAAGCGTTTTTTTCATCATCTTGTACCTTTCGACGGTCTGTTAAATTCGCCCCATCAGCATCAGGATGATGATGATGAGCAGTATCAGTCCCAAGCCACCTGACGGTCCATATCCCCAGCCCCGGCTATACCCCCAACTCGGCAGGGCGCCGATCAGAAGCAGAATGAGAATGATGACGATAATCGTGTTCATGGGGACCCTCTCCTAACCTTGCGTCATTGCGCGACGAGGTGCTCTCAGAACGCCATCAGATTGGCTTTGTTCCGTCTTCCCGGGCTGGTGCAGCACCTGACCATCTTGCAGTTCCAAATCTGTCAGTCTGAAAGTCGCGCCAATTGCCGCGTCACGAAATCCCCTGGAGCCGGGTGGGCTGCGCAGAAAGCCTTCGATCAGGGTGTCGGTCATTTCGCGGTGCTCAACCATCGGCAGATGTCCGCAATTTCGCAGGATCACAGTCTGCGCTCCGGCGATCAGTCGAGACAGTCGCAACTGATGGGGAGGGGGTACGATTTCGTCATTGGCCCCGATGATGTTCAAGACAGGTTTGGCGACTGATGACAGTTCCTGCAGGAGCGAGGTGCTGGACATGAACTGGATGCAGGCTGCAATCTCATCTGGTCTCGCCCGCAGCAAATGGTGGCGGACTGCGTCCATTGTCCGGATCGCTATCTCATCTTCCCATGGACATGACTTGTCGAAGACGCATTCGATCGAGCCCCAGCGAAAACGTTCGCTGGTCGCTGTCCAGCGCCTGAAGAATTGGCGAAAAAGCAGAGGACCGAGATGGGGTATTCGCAGAAGCCTTGCGGCTAAGCGCTCCTGACCGTCAAAGCGACCACAGGCGAATGCCCCAATCAGGACAATAGACTTCACCAGATCCGGATGGGCCAGTGCCAGGAGCAGGGCGGTAAACCCGCCTGTGGAATGACCGATCAGGACAACCGGTTTGCCGTCGAAGTCTCGCCTGATCGCTGCAGCGAGCTGATCCGTCAACATTTCACGGGTGATTGCCGTTTGCGCCCCCTCCAGAAGCCATGGCGCATGGCCAGGTAAAGGATAGGCCACCGTCGCGCCTCTCCTCGTAATTGGAGGCGCATAGGTTTGCCAGAAACAGGGTGCCATCACCATGCCATGCAGGAGGACATAGCGTTCCTCGCCGGGTTCTTGACTGATCCAGGTGGCTGGCGGTGGGCTCGGTTTCATCTGTCGTCCTTCGCCGCTGCAAACGTGTCGATTTACCAGATTGTTCCGGCGTAGCGGCGTCAGACATGTCCGAAAGCTTGGACTTGGGTGATTCAGGATATAGTGCATCAGATCATTGATGCTGGCGATATCTAGCCGTGAACAAAACCTGAATCGGCGGGAGTCAACGATTCGTCGCCGATTCGTTCGCTCAGTGTTCCAGGCTCCTGCGCGGGACCGGAAAACTGATTCTGTTCAAGGATTTGGGCTGCTTTTTTTGAGCCATCCGGTTTCCCGGCTTGCCTTTGCCTTAGTTCATCGCCATGTGTTGCGGCAGGGTCAGGAGGACCTGGAGGCTCAACTCCTTCAGGCTGGTGATCCTCAATAGCGGAGCGGTCATTGAACACCCACCCCATGATCCTGAGCGGTCGCAGCGTCACAGCTGTGCTGGGACCGACGAATACCGGCAAGACGCACTATGCGATCGAGCGGATGGTTGCCCATGGCTCAGGCATTATCGGCCTGCCACTTCGCCTGCTGGCGCGAGAGGTCTATACACGGGTTGCCGAACGGGTGGGGCCGCAGAATGTGGCCTTGGTGACGGGGGAGGAAAAGATCAGTCCTCCGAATGCCCGCTTTTCGGTCTGTACTGTCGAAGCGATGCCGAGGGAGACCAAAGCTTCCTTTGTCGCCATCGATGAGATCCAGCTGGCCGGGGACCTTGAGCGCGGTCATATCTTCACGGATCGACTTCTCAATCTGCGAGGGCGCGACGAAACGCTGCTTCTCGGCTCGGCGACGATGAAGCCGATCCTGCTGCAACTGTTGCCAGGGATCACCATCGTAGAAAGGCCGCGACTGTCGCAGCTCTTTTATGCCGGTCAGAAGAAGATCACCCGCCTTCCGCAGCGAACTGCGATTGTCGCCTTCTCGGCTGATGAGGTTTACGCCATTGCCGAGTTGATCCGACGTCAGCGCGGTGGCGCCGCCGTCGTCCTGGGGGCGCTCAGCCCACGCACGCGAAATGCCCAGGTCGGTCTCTATCAAGAGGGTGACGTTGAGTATCTTGTGGCAACTGACGCCATAGGCATGGGACTGAATCTCGATGTCGATCATGTCGCTTTTGCTCAGGATCGCAAATTCGACGGTTACCAGTTCCGCAATCTGAACCCGGGCGAGCTTGGCCAGATTGCCGGACGCGCAGGTCGGCACCTCAAGGATGGGACATTCGGTGTCACGGGACGGGTTGACCCATTTGACGACGAACTTGTTGAGCGGTTGCAGTCGCACGAGTTTGACAACGTCAAGGTTTTACAGTGGCGCTCTGCTCAATTCGATTTTTCGTCTGTTTCAGCGCTCCAGCGCAGTCTTGATGCCGCGCCTCGCGTTGAGGGTCTCACACGTGCCTTGCCAGCGATCGACCAGCAGGCTCTGGAGTTTCTTGCTCGCTACCCGGAAATCATCGATCTCGCTGATCGGCCTGATCGAGTCGAAACACTGTGGGAAGCCTGTGCGCTTCCTGATTATCGCCGCATAACGCCTGCACAACATGCAGATCTGATTCAGAGCCTTTTTTTCGATCTCGTGCGTTATGGTACCGTGAACGAGGATTTCCTCGCTGAGCAGGTCCGCCGGGCAGATCGTACCGATGGTGAAATCGATACCTTGTCAGCGCGTATTGCGCAGATCAGAACATGGACTTATGTGTCGAACCGGCCAGGCTGGCTTGCCGATCCGACACACTGGCAAGAAAAGACGCGGGAAATCGAAGATCGATTGTCCGATGCGCTACATGAACGGTTGACGAAACGCTTTGTTGATCGCAGGACATCTGTGCTCATGAAGCGCTTGAGAGAGAATGCGATGTTGGAAGCTGAAATCAGTGTGAACGGCGATGTCTTCGTAGAAGGCCATGCCATGGGTCAACTTGCCGGTTTCCGGTTCACGCCGATCTCTGGGACAGAGGGGTCTGATGCGAAGGCCGTTCTCGCTGCCGCGTATAAGGCACTTGCGCTGGAATTCGAAGCACGTGCTGCGCGGCTCCATGCGTCAGGAAATGGCGATCTCGCGATCAGTTCCGATGGTTTGGTGCGTTGGCTTGGCGATCCCGTGGCGCGACTTTCCGGCACCGATCACATGTTGCATCCCCGCGTTATCCTGCTTGCTGATGAGCAGTTGTCGGGCACCGCACGTGATCACGTGGTTGCCCGCATCGAACGTTTCGTCAATCACCATATCTCGACGGTCCTGAAGCCGCTCGATGATTTATCGCGTGCGGAAGACCTCCAGGGTCTCGCCAAGGGATTGGCATTCCAGCTCGTTGAAAATCTCGGCGTGCTTTTCCGTCGCGATGTTGCCGATGATGTAAAGACGCTCGATCAGGATGCGCGCGCATCAATGCGTCGTTATGGAGTACGCTTCGGTGCTTATCACATCTTCATGCCGGCTCTGCTCAAGCCTGCTCCGGCCGAGCTCATTACACTGCTCTGGGCCTTGAAGAACGACGGCCTGGACAAGCCCGGTTATGGCGATCTCATTCCAATTCTGGCTGCCGGTCGTACGTCAGTCGTAACGGATACCAGCTTCGAGCGGACCTTTTACAAGCTTGCCGGTTTCCGCTTCCTTGGTAAGCGCGCCGTTCGAATTGACATTCTTGAGCGGCTTGCCGATCTCATTCGCCCACTTCTCCAGTGGAAACCCGGCACAAGCGCGCGTCCTGAGGGGGCGTATGACGGGCGCCGCTTTACAACGACGACGGCAATGCTGTCCATTCTGGGCGCCACGCCGGATGATATGGAAGAGATTTTGAAAGGGCTGGGTTATCGGGCTGACAGCGTGACGGCTGAAGAAGCCGCGGCATTCCTCGCTGCCCAGTCGCCGTCCGCTTCAGCAGCCGCTGATAACGCCACTGCCGCCGATGATGCGGAGGCCGATGATGCGGACAAGGAGGATGCTGGCGATGCCTCTGCTGTGGTTGATGAGGGGCAGAAGCCCGTAGACGTTTCGCAGGATGTGACGCCGGCAGCCGCTATCGTCGATGCTGCACTTGGCGAAGATCAAGCGCCGGCTGAGCCGAAGCCAGTCCTGTTGTGGCGTCCGGGCGGACGCAATGACAACCAGCGTGGTGGTGCTCGTCAACCTGACCGTCGTGGCCAGGGCCAGCGTGCACAGGGCGATGCGCGTACAGACGGGCGCAGTGAAGGGCGCCGCGACGAGCGCGCTCGCGACAATCGCAAGGAGCAGTTCGGCAAGAACCGTGACCGTGACAGCAACAAGGGTGGCTTCAGTGGCAAGGGCGACCGAAACGATCGCGGACCTCGACCGGACCGGGATACAAAGGCTCAAGGCAACCGTTTTGAAGCCAAGCCACCGCGCAAGGAAAAGCCCGTGGATCCGGACTCACCCTTCGCAAAGCTTGCCGCGCTCAAGGAGCAGATGAAGAAGTGAGATGAGCCAGGAAGCGGCACAGAGCGGTTCGCGCCAGCGCATCGACAAGTGGCTCTTCTTTGCCCGTGTCACCAAATCCAGAAGTCTTGCCCAGGAGCGTGTGGCTGCCGGTCATGTCAAGGTCAACGGCCAGACGGTGCGCCAACCGAGCCATCTCTTGAAGGCTGGGGACAAAATTGAGGTTGCGCTTGAGCGGCGCGATCTTGTTCTGGTCGTGGTAGCGCCCGGAGAGCGCCGAGGACCTTACGAAGAAGCAAGGCGTCTTTACGAAGATCTGACACCAGCTCCCTCCGAGCAGGAGAAACTGTCAGCGTTAGATCAAGCCGTGAGAGCTCCCGGCGCCGGCAGGCCGACCAAGCGTGAGCGGCGTGCGTTGGATGAATTCCGCTCCCGAAACGACTGGCTGGAGGATTAGAAAAATCTCTTCTCCTGCGGCTCAATGGCGAATTGTTTATCCTTGCCATGGCGTTTAGAACGCAGTAGCTCACAAGCCTGTATAAAATTTCCAACCGGGTGGTCGGATATCCGACGCCCCTGCTCAGTCGGTTCGAATGAGATTCACCCTGAGCCGGACCCGAGACGCCCTTCTGGAGTGCTGCATGACCTATATCGTCACTGACAACTGTATTCGCTGCAAGTATACGGATTGCGTGGAAGTCTGCCCGGTTGATTGTTTCTATGAGGGTGAAAACTTCCTCGTAATCCATCCCGACGAGTGCATTGACTGCGGCGTGTGTGAGCCGGAATGTCCCGCCGAGGCGATCAAGCCCGACACCGAGCCGGGGCTCGACAAGTGGCTGAAGATCAATACCGAATTCGCGAAGATCTGGCCCAACATCACCGTCAAGAAGGAGCCCATGCCTGAGGCCAAGGAGATGGACGGAGTTGAAGGGAAGTATGAACTCTACTTCTCTGAAAAGCCCGGCTCTGGTGATTGATTGCTACAGGGACGGCCCTCGGTCTGTGGCTCCACCCAAATGGTCCACTGTTTGCCCATGGCTTTCCTTCTTTGTGCCGCTGATTCGTCACGTGCAAGGCGCGATGCAGTAAAATATTGATTTCCGCGTCTTTTTGTGCTAGCTTATTAAAACTGTTCCACTTTGCGGCATAGATATGCCCTGAACCATCACGAAAGCACACTTACAACCAACCGCGGTGTCCGTGACATTAACGACGTTCATGTGTCGTGTCGCTGTCGCGATGGTCGTTATGTTTGCGCGTGACGGGCTGGATCAGGATGGAGTGACCTGACGGTTTCCCCCGTCTCATCCGGGCCTGACCGACCCGGCGCCGGCAGAAAGCCGGAAGCAAAACAGGGAGTTTTTGACTAGAATGACGACCCAGCAGAAGAAATCCCCCACGCGCCATGGTTTCAAGACAGGCGAGTCGATCGTTTATCCGGCACATGGTGTGGGTACCATCAGCGCTATCGAAGAGCAAGAAGTCGCTGGCATGAAGCTTGAGCTTTTCGTGATCGATTTCGAAAAAGACAAGATGCGTCTGAAAGTTCCTGTCGCAAAAGCTGTCAGCATCGGCATGCGCAAGCTGTCCGAGACGGACTTTGTTGATCGCGCGCTCAAGGTCGTGCAGGGCAAGGCTCGCGTCAAGCGGACCATGTGGTCCCGTCGTGCGCAGGAGTATGACGCGAAGATCAATTCCGGTGACCTGATTTCGATCGCTGAGGTGGTGCGCGATCTCTATCGTGCTGAAAACCAGCCGGAACAGTCCTATTCCGAGCGCCAGCTTTACGAAGCTGCCCTCGACCGGATGGCGCGTGAGATTGCAGCTGTCAACAAGATGTCCGAGACCGAGGCTGTGCGTCTCGTAGAGGTTAATCTTGCCAAGGGCCCCAAGCGTGGCAAGACGCTTGACGAGGACGATGCGCAGGAAGAAGAAGCCGCATAATTTTGCAGCTGCTCTTATAAGACTATTTGCAAAACCTCCGGTTCCCGCCGGAGGTTTTTCTTTGTTCGCCTAAGGTTATCCCCTTTTGTTGGGCAATAGGCACAAAAAACCCCGCCGGAGCGGGGTTCAGATCGTTTGATGATGCTCTTGATCAGTTGCGATTTCCAAGGAAACGCAGCAGGAACAGGAACAGGTTGATGAAGTCCAGATAGAGCTTCAAGGCGCCCATGATCGCGTTTCGACCTGCAATCTCGCTTGAAGCGGATTCATGGTAGGATTCCTTGATGGCTTGCGTGTCATAGGCCGTCAGACCGGCAAAAATCAGAACACCAATGACCGAGATCGCGAAATCGAGCGCGGAGGACGCCATAAACAGATTCACCAGCGATGCAATGATAAGACCGAACAGACCCATCATCAGGAACGAGCCCATGGCCGACAGATCACGCTTGGTCGTGTAGCCATAAAGCGACAGCGCACCAAAGGAAGCCGCTGTCACGAAGAATGTCTGTACAATGCTAGCGCCGGTATAGATGAGGAAGATCGACGACAGGGACAGGCCCATGAGTGCAGCATAGACCCAAAAGGTTGTCTGCGCCGCCGCCACGCTCATCTTGTGAATGCGAAAGCTCAAGAAAAACACCATTGCAAGCGGGGCCAGAATGACCACCCAACGCAGAGGCGAGCCGTAAATCGCCTGGGCAAAAGCGGGGCTGGAAACCGCCATCTGGAAGGTTGCAAAAGCCGCGATGCCGGTGATCGCAAGGCCGAGCGCCATGAGGTTGTAAACCTTGAGCATATAGGCGCGCAGACCTTCGTCGATCATCTGGGCCGACTGGCTTTGGCCCGCCCGGCTTTGATAGTTACGAAGTTCAGACATCTTTTCCTCTTTTGAAGCTCCGAGGGTTGTCAACGGGTGACCCGGCGCCGCTGCGGAGTTCAGCATGCGTAGTAAGAATATGAGGTTTTAAGGCTCCAGCCACAAGGCCCGGTACCTTAATTCGATGTAATAGTTGATGCTTCGTATGCCTTGGAGATGCTTGAGATGAGGAGCAGGGAGGTCCATAAGCCGGACACTCCCTGCTTATTGGTCTTATAGCTCCCTGAGGATTGGAGCTGCTTTTTGTCCCAGGATACGCCAGGTGCCCGCCAGTCCTACACCGATGGTCACGACCAGTGCCAAAGCAAGAGTCATAGCGGCAACATCTGGCAGGAAGTTTGACGGCAGGTTCATGATCTGGCTCAAGACGAACCACGCTATGCCACCTCCTGCGATAAGGGCAAATACGGCGGTTGCTGCGCCCAGAAGCAAGTATTCATAGGTGAAGGCGCGAATGAGCATAGATCGGGTCGCCCCGAGTGTCTTCAGCACCACCGCGTCGTGGGTGCGGGCCCGGTTGCCGGCTGCGAGTGCTCCCGACAGAACCAGGACCGATGCAATCAAAGCAATCGCTGCTGCGGCCCGTATCGCCGTTGCAAGTTGCCCGACTACTCGGTCCACCACCTCAAGAGCGTCCTTTACGCGCACGGTCGTAATGGTCGGGAAGGTTTGCGTAACGGACCGCAGTATGGCTGCCTCTTCTGCGGCTGTTGCATCGCCATCAATCAGGGTTGCGAGCCAGGCATGCGGAGCACCAGCAAAGGTATTGGGAGAGAAAACCATCACGAAGTTCATGGACAGGCTTTCCCATTCAACGGAACGGAAGTTGGCGATCCGGGCCGTGATGTTGCGACCAAGCACATTGACCGTAATCGTGTCGCCGATCTTCAGGCCAAGTTCACTGGCTTCCTGTGCCGAGAACGAGACCAGCGGCTCACCGGTATAGTCGGGTGCCCACCAGCTTCCTTCGGTAACGGCGCTGTTTTCTGGCACATTCTGCGCATAGGTCAGGCCTCGATCGCCTCGTAGAACCCAACGTCCTTCTGGCGGAACATCGACCTTGGCAACGTCAACGCCGTTCAGTTCGAGGATGCGGCCTCTCAGCATGGGTACTTCGATCAGTTTGCCTTCAGGTGCCTGTCCCTCGACGAGTGTTCTGAAGGCATCGATTTCCGACCCCTGAATGTCGACAAAGAAGAAGTTGGGAGCGCGTTCGGGAAGATTGCCGGTCAGTTCTCGCCTCAGGTTTCCGTCAATGAGAGCGAGCGCAACGAGCAGTGTCAAACCGAGACCAAGTGACAGCGTCACTGCGGGCGTCAGAGCGCCGGGACGGTGAATATTGCCGATCGCGAGCCGTAGTGCTGCGGAGTGAACGACGGGGCTGCGGCGTGCTGCCATAGCAATCACATAAGCGACAGCGCGCAGCAAGATGAAGCCACCGGCCATCGCTGCCAGAAAGATTGTCGCGATTCTCTGCTGTTCAGACGTAAAGATTGCGAGGGCTGCAAGAAGCGCAAGTGCGATACCTGTTGCCAGAACATAAGGCCAAGACGGAAGCCCGGTTGTGTCAAACCCCTGTTCCCTGAAGAGCGCCGTCGCCGGAACCTTGCGGGCGTGACCGAGAGGCAAGATCGCAAAGGCAAGCGTTACCAGAACACCAAACATGGCTGCCAGCAAGAGAGCCCTTGGGTAAAGCGTTGGCTCGGCTGAGATCGGCAATATGCCCGACAAGTAGCTTGCGGCAGCAATCGGTGCGATAGCACCCAGGATAAGACCAAATCCAATGCCAATTGCAGCGACCAGCGTGATCTGGATCAGATAGACCATGACCACCACGGCGGCAGGTGCACCTACACATTTCAGCGTTGCAATAACTGTTCGCTTTGAATCGAGGAAGGCACGCACGGCATTGGCGACACCAACGCCGCCAACGACGAGTGCCGTAAGGCCAACCAAGGTAAGGAACTGCGAGAAGCGTTCTATGTTTTCGGTCAGTGCAGGCGCTGCCCGGTCGCTTCCCCTGATGGACCAACCCGCACTCGGAAACTGGTCCTGCGCCTGCTTACGGATCTGCTCGGTGGTCATTGCCTGATCGTCAAGCCTGATCTTATAGGCATGCTCAACTAGGCTTCCCGTTGCAATCAGGCCCGAGGATTGGAGGCCCGCTCTGCTCGTCAAGAACCTTGGAGCGAAACCAAAGCCATCGGAAATCGAGTCCGGCTCTGTCACGATGGAGGCCGTGATCCGGAAGCGGGCGTTCCCAAGCAGGATCTCGTCACCTACCTGCATCCCCATCCGCTCCAGCAACAGTGGAGCTGCGACTGCACCCCAAACACCGTCGCGTTCTGCCAAAAGATCAGAAAGCGGCAAGTCGGGGTCTGCGACAAAGGTGCCATAAAGGGGATATTCCTGATCGACTGCCTTAACCTCGACCAGAGACTGGTCTGAGCCGTCCGGCAACCGAGCCATGGATCGCAACCCGGTTGAGACCGAGACAGTGCCCATGCTTTCAAGGAAACGGAGTTCGTCTGCATCCGCTTCTCGATTGTCCAGTTCAAAGCGAATGTCACCTGCCAGAAGCGTGCGGCCTTCAGAGGAAATAGCCTCGGTGATCGCCATGGAAACAGAATTGACCGCTGCGATTGCGGCTGTTCCAAGTGCTATACAGGCTAGAAAAATGTAGAAACCCTTCAGGCCGCCTCGCAGCTCGCGCAGAGCAATGCGGAAGGCCACCTTGATCTTTTGCAGGGAGCCGTTCATGCGCTCAACGTCTCCTGGACTTTTTTCAATGGCACGCTGTCACCTGCAATACGACCTGAGGCAACGCGGATCTGGCGAGAGCAGCGCGCTGCCAGTGAAGGGTCATGGGTGACAAGGACAAGTGTCATCCCGCGTTCGGCCTGCTTGTTGAACAAGAGATCTGCAATTTGACGGCCCGTATCGGTGTCGAGATTACCCGTCGGCTCATCCGCAATCAGGACTGCGGGGGAAGGAGCCAATGCCCGTGCTATGGCAACGCGCTGTTGTTCGCCACCGGACAGCTGACCCGGATAATGGTTGAGCCGTTCGCCCAGACCGACAGCTTCCAACTCCCGACGAGCGATGTCGAAGGCACCTGTCGTATTGGCCAGCTCAAGCGGAACCGCAACATTTTCAAGAGCCGTCATGTTCGCGATCAAGTGAAAGGACTGAAACACGATCCCGATGTTCTTGCCGCGGAAATCGGCAAGAGCGTCTTCGCTGAGCTTGTGCAGCGGTGTATCGTTGACATTGATTTCGCCGCTGTCGAGCTGCTCCAGGCCGGCGAGAACCATCAATAGGGTTGATTTGCCTGAACCGGAGGGGCCGACGATGCCTACAGCTTCGCCGGCAGAAATGGAAAGATCAATGTTTTTCAAAACATGGACGGACGCCGCTGCATTGCCCAAGGTCAAATCAGCATTTTTCAGTTCGATGATGGTTTTTCTCACACTCAGCCGTCCTATATGAGACCCGGGTCAGGCCTATGATCCGATGTACATTGTTGGCAGATCTAGGGAAGGCAATATGAATTTTAAAGCTGCGCTTCTTCATTTAGCCGTGATTATGGTCGCCTTTTCCGGCGGATATCGCTTTGCACAGGCGGAAACCGTCAAGCTCGTAGGGCTCGGTGACAGTCTCATGGCTGGCTATCAGCTACCGCAGGAAGATGCACTCCCTGCCCAGCTCGAGCGGGAACTCCGAGCCAAGGGCCACGACGTCACCATTACCAATGCGGGGGTTTCAGGCGATACAACGGCGGGGGGATTGTCGAGGGTCGACTGGTCCGTCCCGGATGATACGGATGGTGTGATCCTGGAACTTGGAGCCAATGATGCGCTTCGAGGGATCCCTCCGGCCCAGACGGAGCGCAATCTTGATGCGATCCTGCAACGCCTCACTGAACGGAAAGTGCAGGTTCTTCTGGTTGGCATGTTGGCGCCTCCCAACATGGGCGATCAGTATGCAGAAGAATTCAATGCGATTTATCCCAGGTTGGCTGAGAAATACGGCATACCGCTCTACCCCTTCATTCTCGATGGCGTTGTCACTCAGGCCAATCTCTTGCTGGAGGATGGCATGCATCCGAACACTGAAGGCCTTGCGGTGATGGCCGATCGAATGCTTCCGAAAGTCGAGGAGCTCTTGGCACGGATTGAGCAGGCGCAAAAATAAGCCCTTGCGCCCGAGGTCCATGCATGATTCGCTGTTCGCATCTGCAAGAGATTCGGGGAGCTCGCCATGCCGAGATTGTTCACTGCCCTCGAAATTCCGCGCAATGCGGCCATGAGCCTCTCATTGCTTCGCGGCGGTCTCCCTGGAGCGCGTTGGATCGATGTCGAGAATTACCACATCACACTGAGGTTCATCGGTGACGTCGACGGTCGTACTGCCGACGAAGTTGTTGATCGCCTGGACCGGATCGACCGGCCTGAGTTTCAGTTAAGCCTGAACGGTATCGGCTCGTTCGGTTCGAAGAAGCCGCATTCGATATGGGCGGGTGTTACGCCGGCCCCCGAACTCTTTGCGTTACAGGGGGAGATCGAGCGCATCTGCCAGAGGATCGGACTGCCCCCGGATCCGCGCAAATTCGTTCCGCATGTGACCCTTGCGCGGCTCAAGGTGAGCCGCGTTGACGAAGTTGTACACTACCTATCGGGCCGCAGTGACTTCCAGTCTCTGCCGTTCTTGGTGTCGCGCTTCGTCCTGCTCTCCTCGCGTGATTCCGTGGGTGGTGGACCCTATCTGACGGAAGAGGTCTTTCCGCTTCACGAGCCCCGCTCCGCCTCCAGCTTCTCAAACAGGGCTTCGCAACCCGAAAAGATCATGCTGTAGACCGCTTCGAACCCGATTGCTATCTCCGTGATAGGGGTCTGGTATATCAAAACTCTGGCCGTGGGTGAGAGTCGAAAACAGGTGAAGCCGTTCGCGATCCAGCGGTTTTGCCAAGGCAGACAACGTTTCCAGGTTCGCCTTGTCCATGGCGACTACCAGATCATGATTGGCGAAATCTGCTTCTGCAAACTGTCTTGCCCTCTGTCTGCTGATGTCGATTCCGTTGCATCTTGCGACGGCTATTGCCCGGGGGTCGGGGGGATTGCCTTTATGCCAACCGCCAATTCCTGCCGATGATACCCTATAGCTTCGTTTTGCTAAGCTTGTTCCGGCCAGATGGCGAAATACACCTTCCGCTAGCGGAGACCGACAGATGTTGCCAAGGCAGACAAACTGAATTGAAATGTCATCCATGATACACACCTTCGGAGGGCAGTGCCATGAGGCCTGAGAAACTCGATCCTGGCTCAATTGCCGAACAGCTCGAAAATCTCGCCGCGTGGCGCCTTTCACAAGATGGCGATGCGATTAGCAAGCAGTTTGTCTTCGTGAACTTCCGCGCAGCTTTCGGTTTCATGGCCGAGGTTGCACTGGCTGCAGAGAAGCTCGATCACCATCCTGAATGGTCGAATGTCTATCGCCAGGTCGATGTCCGCCTGACAACACATTCGGCGGGAGGCCTGACGGAACTGGATTTCAAACTGGCACATTACATGGACGAAGCCGCTGGAACGAATTGAACTTGGTCCTCGTGCCCACCATATCTTTGGCTGCAATTGCCACCTTGCCAGGAAAGGAGCCCGCGATGGATGACGTCAAGATTGGTGAGATACTCCTGCCCGGCGATGAGGAAACGCAGGAACGGCAGGAAGCGCGTGTTCGCAACCGCTTCTGGCCAACTTTCAAGAGCGCAATCAGCCGTCTTCCGTTCGCGCGTGATGTTGTGGCCGCCTATTACTGCGCGATCGACCGAGAAACGCCCCTGCGGGTCCGGGGTATCCTGCTGGCAGCGCTTGGCTATTTCGTTCTACCCTTTGATACAGTGCCGGATATTCTCGCTTTTGTCGGCTTCACGGATGACATCGCAGTGCTGACGACTGCGGTTGCTCTCATCAACGGTCACATCAAGCAGCGACATTACGATGCTGCAGACGATGCCTTGCGTGACGAGGATCATCGGGCCTTTGACGGTTAATTGATCTGCCGTGATCAGTCCTCCAGTGTTAGCCAAACTCTCGCCCGATTCCTTCTTTCTACATCGCAAAACGGTCGAGATTTGCTGAACGTCAGGACCGTCAAAGAGGCTTATCCGAGCCATTTGGGCTTTGTGTTTTGGTGAAGAAACCGCTGCCTGTTCATGATTTGGTAAGGTAAATTAAGTCATACTGAAGTAAGGTTTGACAATGAACGTCCGCTCCTTTGTGGTCGGACGATGGATGGAAACAACCGGTAGGAAGACATGTTCGTAAGAAGTAGCGTAACCGCACTGGCACTCATCCTGGCAAGCAGCGGCATCGCGTCCGCACAATCACCGACACGCATTGAACAGTTCAATGCTTGGGGAGCCTATTCGTATAAGTCCAACGGCGGAACCGTGTGTTACGTGCTCTCGGTGCCTACGGCAAAGGAACCTCAGAACGTCAACCATGGCGATATTTTTTTCGTGGTGACACAGCGGCCTGGCCAGAACATCTCCTATGAACCGCAGGCGATGATGGGCTATCCCATGCGACCGGATTCTAAGGTCAATGTGACGATCGACTCGAAGACCTTTGTTCTGTTTGTGAAGGACTCTTCCGCGTGGGTGGAGAATGCGGCTGAAGAGCCCGCAATGGTGGCTGCCATGAGGGCAGGAAAGTCCATGACAGTGAAAGCAACCTCTGCACGGGGTACTGCAACGACCTATACCTATTCGCTGTCTGGCATCACGGCTGCTCTCAACAAGATCGAAGACTGCAAGTAGGAACTGGCAACAGCCAAGCGAGAAGGGGTCGCTTCGGTCGACCCCTTTTGCTTTTCAGGGCCAATGCCTCGCTTTGCCAATAGGTGACGAGCGGCGAAAAAGCTGCTATTGGGCCGACACTAATAGGCTTTGCGGTGTTTGTCCGCATCAAAATGTCCCGAATTCATACATCGCCACAGGATCAAGGCACTGCCAAGCGAGCAGGGCGCTGTCTGTGGCAAGAGGTTGCCCATGTCGCTGACTGAAATCGTTTCCGAGCGTCCCCGCCCGGCTCCGGCCATCAACAGGTCCGTTGCCGGTGAAAAGCCGAGCCTGATCGGATTGGATCGTGATGAACTTGCGACGGCACTGCGCGAGAAGGGCGTTCCGGATAAGCAGATCAAGATGCGTGTCGCTCAGATCTGGAACTGGATCTATGTGCGTGGCGTCTCGGATTTCGATGCCATGGCGAATGTCTCGAAGGATATGCGTGAGATGCTCAAGACGCATTTCACAATTGCCCGCCCCGAGATTGTCGAAGAGCAGATCTCCAATGATGGCACTAGAAAGTGGCTACTCCGCTTTCCCCCGCGTGGTGCCGGTCGACCGGTCGAGGTTGAAAGCGTCTACATTCCGGAAGAAGGCCGTGGAACCTTGTGCATCTCAAGTCAGGTTGGTTGCACGCTGACCTGTACCTTCTGTCACACGGGAACGCAGAAGCTCGTCAGGAACCTGACGGCAGAAGAAATTCTTTCCCAGCTGTTGCTCGCCCGCGACCGGCTGGGTGACTTTCCTGATCGCGACGTGCCCCAGGGCGGTATGGTGCCTTCCAGCGACCGCAAAGTCACGAATATCGTGATGATGGGAATGGGAGAGCCGCTTTATAATTTCGAAGAGGTCAAGAAAGCTCTCCTGATCGCCTCCGATGGCGACGGGCTGTCGCTCTCCAAGCGTCGCATCACGCTGTCGACCTCCGGTGTTGTTCCGGAAATCTACCGCACGGGTGACGAAATCGGCGTCATGCTGGCGATCTCGCTGCATGCGGTGCGCGATGATCTGCGCGACCTTTTGGTTCCGATCAACAAGAAGTATCCGCTCAAGGATCTGATCGAAGCCTGTCGGCGCTACCCGGGACTTTCGAACGCCAGGCGCATCACCTTCGAATATGTGATGCTGAAAGATGTGAACGACAGTCTGGAAGATGCCAAGGGGCTGATACAGCTGTTGAAGGGCATACCAGCGAAGATCAACCTGATCCCCTTCAATCCCTGGCCGGGAACCAACTACCAGTGTTCAGACTGGGAACAGATCGAGAAGTTTGCCGATTTCATCAATGCCGCTGGTTACGCCTCGCCGATCCGGACCCCGCGCGGTCGTGATATTCTGGCGGCTTGCGGGCAGCTCAAGTCCGAATCCGAGCGCATGCGGAAGACGGAAAGACTGGTTTTCGAGGCCATGATGATCGCCAATCACGGCGCAGATGATGATTGAAGGAACATGGTGGGTCAAGCAGACCCGCCTTCTGCCTACCTCGCTTGCGTCATGAAGATTTTCACCGCGAAAATGGAGAAGACGCCGGCAAAGGTGTAATCGATGCCGCGCAGAACCTTGCGGTTATTCTGCAGCCAGTTCGACATGAAATCCGCGCCATAGACGATGCCGATCCCGATCGGCAGCGACAGGATGATCGACCAGAGGCCCAGGAAGATTAGCTTGCCTGTCACGTTCGGGTCGGTGGCGGTGACGAATTGCGGCAGGAAGGTCATGAAGAAGATGATGACCTTCGGGTTCAGGAGATTGACCCAGAGCCCGTTGAGGAAGGCGCCCTTCTTCGATACAACCGCCGCCCCGTCCGCTTTAATCACGAAATTCGAGCCGTGCCGGATCGCCTGTAGCGCCAGCCAGAGAAGGTAGGCAGCTCCGCCGGTTTTCAGCAACAAGAACGCCGTTGGTGAGGCAACGATCAGTGCCGAAATCCCGAAGGCGACGAGCATCGTGTGGATCGCAATGCCGAAACTGGTTCCGGCGAGCGTCATAAGCCCGATGCCCCGCCCGTCCCGCAATGAGCGGCTGATCCAGAGCGTCATGTCGGGTCCGGGTGTGATAGCCAAGAGCAGGAGGGCCACGCTGAAGGCGAGGAAGACGGGAAGGCTCGGCAGAAAGTCCATTGGAGGCACCACATCAAAAGGTCCGCAGGATGCCGTAGCGCGATCCTGTCATCCTCATTCATTAGCTCGCAGCCTATTGTTTGGGAAGAGAGAGATAGGTCTTGAAGGCGTCCGTAAACTCCGGATGCCAGCGCGATAGCGGAGGCCGGTTTTCGGTGATATCCCCCGCAGCCCAGGCAATGCGCTTTTCGTCCAGCGCGCGGGTCACTTCGTTATCCGGGCAGAGGATGTAAAAATCGCCCCGGTCCAGGCATTCCAGCATGAACGCGACAGTCTCTTCGGCGGTCCAGGCGCCCTCTGGTTTCTCGGTGCGACCATTGGCCGTCAGAGCTGTAAAGACAAAGCCGGGGATGAGCAGATGTGCCGTGACATTACAGTCTGGCGTATTGCGAAGTTCATGTTGCAAGGCCTCGGTAAACGCCTTCACGCCTGCCTTCGAAATATTGTATGCGGGATCGCCGGGCGGTGTGGTGATGCCCTGTTTTGACCCGGTGTTGATGATCAGTGCGGGCTCCTTGTGGGCTATCATGCCGGGGCCGAAGGTGCGGGCACCGTTGACCACGCCCATCAGGTTTACGGCCAGAATGTTTTCCCAGGCGGCCTGTGGCCCGAACAGGCTGCTCCCCGGCTGGATGCCTGCATTGTTCATCATAAGATGAACACGACCAAACCTCTGGATCACGGCTCGCTCAAGCGCTTCGAGGTCATCCAGTTTCGAAACGTCTGTCTCAATGGCTGCAATGTCCGACTGAGGATTTGCCGAAAGGGCTGCGACCTCTTCGGATGCTGTTGCGAGGCGGTCGCCTCCCAGATCGCCAAGCACAACTGCCATTCCCTTCCCGGCGCAGGCCTTTGCCATCGCCAAACCAATGCCGGATGCGGCGCCGGTGATGACGGCCACATTGCCGGACTTCATGACGGTTTGGAGCTTAGACATGACGGGTGTCCCTTCCTTGGATGGTCTTGTTGAATCGGGATATGGCAGCAGGCAAGCACAAGTCAAACCGGCTTCGGTCGATCCACTTCCCCTTGCACCGTGCAGGAAACCAGCTAAAAGTGCCCAAAACCAAGGGGCCGGGTTGGGCGGCCTCATGCTCGCAGTAAAACGGAAATCTCCCTCATGGCTCTTCCAAAAGACGTAAAGAAAGTTGTTCTCGCCTATTCCGGCGGTCTTGATACTTCGATCATCCTGAAATGGTTGCAGACCGAACTCGGTGCTGAAGTGGTGACCTTCACTGCCGATCTCGGCCAGGGCGAAGAGCTCGAGCCGGCGCGCAAGAAGGCGGAGATGCTCGGCATCAACGAGATTTTCATTGAGGATGTGCGCGAGGAGTTCGTCCGCGATTTCGTCTTCCCTATGTTCCGCGCCAATGCCGTTTATGAAGGTGTCTACCTGCTTGGCACTTCGATTGCCCGTCCGCTGATCTCCAAGCATCTGATCGACATCGCCAAGAAGACCGGCGCAGACGCGATCGCGCATGGCGCCACCGGCAAGGGCAATGACCAGGTCCGTTTCGAGCTGTCGGCCTATGCGTTGAACCCCGATATCAAGATCATCGCGCCCTGGCGCGACTGGGCCTTCAAAAGCCGCACGGATCTCCTGAACTTCGCCGAACAGCACCAGATCCCGGTTGCCAAGGACAAGAAGGGCGAGGCGCCATTCTCGGTCGACGCCAACCTGCTGCATTCCTCCTCCGAGGGCAAGGTTCTCGAAGATCCCGCCCAGGAAGCACCGGAATACGTGCATATGCGGACGATTTCGCCGGAAGCTGCACCGGACAAGGCCACCATCATCAAGGTCGGTTTCCGCAAGGGCGACGCCTGCTCGATTAATGGCGTCGAGATGAGCCCGGCCACGCTGCTAGCCGAACTCAACAATTATGGCCGCGACAACGGCATCGGCCGCCTCGACCTCGTCGAGAACCGCTTTGTCGGCATGAAGTCGCGCGGCGTTTATGAGACACCCGGCGGCACGATCCTTCTCGCCGCGCACCGTGCGATCGAGTCGATCACGCTCGACCGGGGTGCTGCCCACCTCAAGGATGAGCTGATGCCGCGTTACGCCGAGCTTATCTACTACGGCTTCTGGTTCTCGCCGGAGCGCGAAATGCTGCAGGCACTGATCGACAAGAGCCAGGAGCATGTGGAAGGCGAAGTGACGCTAAAGCTCTACAAGGGCAATGTCATGGTCATAGGCCGTGAATCCGCAAAGTCGCTCTATTCCGACAAGCTGGTGACCTTCGAGGACGACCAGGGCGCCTATGATCAGAAGGATGCAGCAGGCTTCATCAAGCTGAATGCGCTTCGCCTGCGCACGCTCGCCAAGCGCAATCTCGGCGGCTGATATCCGGCTGACGACCTGAAGGCTCGTCTTCCCGAGGGAGGCGAGCCTTTTTTACGTTGTCGAGCGTGCCACTTTGCGATGGAGGAGGTAGGCGATGACGGCGCTGACTTCCATGATTGGAATGACCGTGCCGAAGGCGGCGAGAGGGTCGCCGATCACAGAAGCGGAGAGCCCTCCGAGGAAGCCGCTTGCCATCTGGATGAAGCCGATCAGCGCCGCCGCTGAGCCTGCAATCTGCGGGTATGGCTGCAAGCCCGCCGTTGTTATGTAGGGGATCACAAAGGCTATCCCGAAGGAGCAGACGGCGACTGGCCCCATGATCGACAGGAAGGTTGGTTCTATCAGCCTCGTTGATATTGCAATGATCACGCCCCCACCTCCTGCCAGCCACAGTCCCAATCTCAATGCTCCGGTTTCCCCCAATCGATTTGCCAGAAGCCGCAATGCCAGGGATCCGGAAAAGAAGAAACCCGATTGCATGAGCATGCCGATGCCGAATTCCGGAGGCGTCAGTCCAACCCTGTCGATCAGTATGAATGGCAACATGGTGGCCTGCGCGTAGAGTGCGCCAACACATCCGGCGAGCACGAAAGCGGGGAGCAGAACACGCGGATCCGTCGCCAGCATAGAATAGGCGATGGCCAGGGCTTTAGGCTTCATGAGCGCAGGATCGGGCTTGGTCGTTTCCTTCAGGAAGAGAAGAACTGCGACAGCGCTGAGTAAACCGAAGCCAACCATCAGGAGGAAGACGGCCTGCCAACCGGCGGTCACGAGGGCCAGACCGCCCAATGTCGGCCCCGCCGCCGGGCCAATTGCGAGCATAATGCCGATCAGATTGAGGATGCGTGCGGCTTCCGGGCCGGTGAACTGGTCGCGAACAATTGCCCGCGAGACGGTGACACCGACAGATGCACCGACACCCTGGATCAGCCTGCCTGCCAACAGCCATTCGACCGTGGTGGCGAGCGATGCAACCACGCTGCCGAAGAGATAGATCAGAAGAAACCCAAGCGTTGCATTTCGCCTGCCGATCCCGTCCGAGAGGGGGCCGGCAGCCAGTTGCGCTACCGCGAAGCCGGCAAAGAACAGCGAAAGGCTCATCTTGATTGCAGACTCCGTCGTGCCGAAAGCTTCGACAAGCTGGGGCATCGCCGGCGTGTAGATTGCCATGGAAATCGGACCGAGGGTCGTCAGCAGCGCTCCAATGAACGCTGTACGACGTTCGCTCATCAAAGCCTGTGACATGAAAATTCCTGCTAAAGGAGTGTGCGGGTTGGGCCGCATATTGGCAAAATCTTCTGCGAGATAGGGCGTATTTTTCTTAAAGGCCAGTGGTTCCCGACATGGCAGTGATCAGGCATTCCGCTGGGTAAGGCCGCCCGCCAATAACTTGATTCAGTCTGATCTCTCCCGTGTTTCGATCTTCCAGCGGCTGCCGTCTTGTCATGGCGCACAGGCGGTAGCATATCCTTGGCACACGATTTGCCGTTCTTGCGACCTGAGGAGACATTCATGAGCGAAGCAACAGCCTTCAATTCCGCCCTTGTTGTTTGGGATGGACACGAAGGGCTTCCGAACTTCAATTCGGTCGCAGATGGAGATTTTGCGCCTGCATTCGCGCAGACAATGGCAGAGCACGAAGCGGAGATCGAAGAGATCGCCCAAAATCCTGAGATGCCAACGTTTGATAACACCATCACAGCTCTGGAAGTAGCGGGTGATGGTCTATCGAGAGTATCGGCGCTTTTCTGGAACAAGGCTGGTGCCAATACCAATCCGGCCATTCAGGCGCTGGAGCGCGAGATCGCCCCGAAGATGTCGCGCCATTACTCGAAGATCGGCATGAACGCAGCTTTGTTTGCCCGGATCGACGACCTGTGGACCCGTCGGGTTGAACTTGACCTGACCGTCGAACAGACGCGTGTTCTGGAGCGCCACTGGAAGGGTTTCGTCAAGGCAGGCGCCAAGTTGCCTAAGGCGGAGCAGGAACGTCTGGCTGAGATCAATGAGCGGCTGGCAAGCCTCGGTGCCAATTTCGGCCAGAACGTTCTGGCGGATGAATCCTCCTGGATCCTGCCGCTCTCCGGCGAGGACGACCTTGCCGGCATTCCGGCCTTCCTGCGCGACGCCATGGCGTCCGCTGCAGCCGCACACGGTGGCGGGCACAGCCATGTGGTGACGCTGTCGCGCTCGATCATCGAGCCCTTCCTCACCTTCTCGGAACGTCGGGATCTGCGCGAGACGGCCTTCAAGGCCTGGACGTCGCGCGGCATCAATGGCGGCGAGACCGACAATCGCGACATCGTCAAGGAGACGCTCGCGCTTCGCGCCGAGAAGGCTTCTCTCCTGGGCTACAAGGACTACGCTTCCTACAAGCTGGACGACACTATGGCGAAGACGCCTGAAGCGGTGAACGGCCTGTTGATGCAGGTTTGGGAAAAGGCCGTTTCGCAGGCGCGGGCAGAAGAAGCCGAACTCGCCGCTTTGATCGCAGATGAGGGCAAGAACCACGAGGTCGCGCCCTGGGACTGGCGTCATTACGCCGAAAAG
This sequence comes from Peteryoungia desertarenae, assembly GCF_005860795.2. Taxonomy (GTDB): domain Bacteria; phylum Pseudomonadota; class Alphaproteobacteria; order Rhizobiales; family Rhizobiaceae; genus Allorhizobium; species Allorhizobium desertarenae. Next base: position 729,601 of record NZ_CP058350.1, on the reverse strand, counting down.
CTCAGGGCGCAGAAGTTTAGTTTCTCTGAAGCGGAACTAAAGCCCTATCTCCAGCTCGAAAAGATCATCGAGGCCTGCTTCGATGTTGCAGGGCGCATCTTCGGCATTCGTGCCGTACCGCTTCCCAATGTCGTCGGCTACCATCCGGATGTACGCGTCTTCGAGATCCGCGACCGCAACGATATGTTGGTCGCACTCTTCCTTGGCGACTATTTCGCTCGTCCCTCCAAGCGTTCCGGCGCCTGGATGAGCAGCTTCCAGTCGCAGCACCGGCTGCCTCTGAAAAACGGTCGCCAGGGCGAGTTGCCCATCATCTACAATGTCTGCAATTTTGCCAAACCGGAGCCGGGCAAGCCCGCTTTGCTGTCGCTCGATGATGCGCGCACACTCTTCCACGAATTTGGCCATGCCGCCCATGGCATGCTGTCTGATGTCACCTATCCCTCGGTTTCCGGTACCGGTGTCTCGCGCGACTTTGTCGAGCTGCCATCGCAGCTCTATGAGCATTGGCTGACTGTGCCTGAGATCCTCAAGACCTATGCGGTGCACTACCAGACCGGCGAGCCGATGCCGCAGGCGCTACTCGCCAAGGTGCTCGCTGCCCGGACCTTCAATGCCGGCTTCAACACCGTAGAATTCACCTCATCTGCTCTCGTCGACATGGCCTTTCATACACGCGGCGCGGTCGAAGACCCCATCGCTGTGCAGAGTGAAGTTCTGGCAAAGATCGGCATGCCGGCCTCGATCGTCATGCGCCATGCCACACCACACTTCCAGCACGTCTTTTCCGGCGATGGCTATTCGGCGGGCTATTATTCTTACATGTGGTCGGAGGTGCTGGATGCGGATGCCTTTGCCGCTTTTGAGGAAACCGGCAATCCGTTCGATCCCGACACTGCGGGCAAACTCAAGACGCATATCTATGCGTCCGGCGGATCGGTCGATCCGGAAGAGGCCTACAAGGCATTCCGGGGCAAGATGCCAAACCCGGAGGCGATGCTGAAGAAGAAAGGTCTCGCCGCTTAAGGCTTTCATGACGTCCCAGACATCCCGCCGGCGGTAACCATCGCCGGCGCTCGTGGCGTTTTCCCCTTTCGCAAATGCAAAAAACAAGGTATGAGCGCCCCAAAGTAAATCGGCGCCCCCTCCCGCATTGCGCCCCAGCCATCAGAGAACCTGGATATGAACCTCCGCAATATCGCGATCATTGCGCACGTTGACCATGGGAAAACGACCCTCGTTGACGAACTCCTCAAGCAGTCGGGCTCGTTCCGCGAAAACCAGCGCGTGATGGAACGCGTGATGGATTCGAACGACATCGAAAAAGAGCGTGGGATCACCATTCTGGCCAAGGCGACGTCGATCGAGTGGAAGGATACCCGCATCAACATCGTCGACACCCCCGGCCACGCCGACTTCGGCGGTGAAGTTGAGCGCATTCTCTCGATGGTGGACGGCGCAATCGTTCTCGTCGACGCTGCTGAAGGCCCGATGCCGCAGACCAAGTTCGTCGTTGGCAAGGCGCTGAAGGTTGGTCTTCGCCCGATCGTTGCGATCAATAAGGTTGACCGTCCGGACGCCCGCATCGACGAAGTCGTCAACGAAGTCTTCGACCTCTTTGCCGCGCTTGACGCGACCGATGAACAGCTCGACTTCCCGATCCTCTACGGTTCGGGCCGCTCCGGCTGGATGAACACCGATCCGAACGGTTCGCAGGAAGAAGGCCTGACGCCGCTGCTCGACCTCGTAGTCAAGCATGTCCCGGCTCCGACGGTCGAAGAGGGTCCGTTCAAGATGATCGGGACGATCCTGGAAGCCAACAACTTCCTCGGTCGCATCATCACCGGCCGTATCGCTGCCGGTTCGATCAAGCCGAACCAGGCCGTCAAGGTTCTCGGTCAGGATGGCAAGCTGATCGAACAGGGCCGTATCTCCAAGATCCTCGCCTTCCGCGGCATCGAGCGCACGGCCATCGAAGAAGCTCATGCCGGTGACATTGTTGCGATCGCTGGCCTCTCCAAGGGGACTGTTGCCGACACCTTCTGCGATCCTTCGGTGACCGAAGCCATGAAGGCGCAGCCGATCGACCCGCCGACCGTCACCATGTCCTTCATCGTCAATGACAGTCCGCTTGCCGGCACCGAAGGCGACAAGGTCACGAGCCGCGTTATCCGCGACCGTCTTTTCAAGGAAGCCGAAGGCAATGTCGCGCTGAAGATTGAAGAGTCGGCCGACAAGGACTCGTTCTTCGTGTCCGGTCGTGGTGAACTTCAGCTTGCCGTTCTCATCGAAAACATGCGCCGCGAAGGTTTCGAGCTTGCCGTGTCGCGTCCGCGCGTCGTCATGCACAAGGACGAAGCCACCGGCCAGATGATGGAGCCGATCGAAGAAGTCGTCATCGACGTTGACGAAGAGCATTCCGGCGTCGTCGTGCAGAAGATGTCCGAGCGCAAGGCCGAAATGGTCGAGCTGCGTCCCTCGGGCGGCAACCGCGTTCGCCTTGTATTCTTCGCTCCGACCCGCGGCCTGATCGGCTACCAGTCGGAACTCTTGACCGACACGCGCGGCACCGCCGTGATGAACCGTCTGTTCCACGACTACCAGCCCTACAAGGGCGAGATCGGTGGCCGCGTGAACGGCGTTCTTCTCGCCAACGAAGCCGGCGAAGCCGTTGCCTATGCCCTGTTCAACCTGGAAGATCGCGGCCCGATGATCATCGATGCCGGCGAGAAGGTCTATATGGGCATGATCATCGGCATCCACTCGCGCGACAACGATCTGGAAGTCAATGTCTTGAAGGGCAAGAAGCTCACCAATATCCGCGCCGCTGGCAAGGACGAAGCGGTGAAGCTTACGCCTCCGATCAAGTTCACTTTGGAGCGTGCGCTTTCCTGGATCCAGGATGACGAGCTGGTCGAGGTGACTCCCAAATCGATCCGCCTGCGCAAGATGTTCCTGGATGCCAACGACCGTAAGCGCATGGAAAAAGCCAAGGCGGCCGCTGCGGGCTGAAGTATCTGAAATCATGTGAGACTTCGAAACCCCGGTTGTGCAGGCCGGGGTCTTTGTTTGTGCAAATGCCAAGCGTACCCTTGCGACATTGCTTAAAAAAGCGTTAAGCTTTACCCGGTGCTGATGGATGGCACCGGTCTTCGGAGAGATTTCTTGATCTTCTCTGACCGACAGGGCGAGTGTTACGTTATGAAGACGTTGACCATAGATGTGCGCCATGCCGAAACGGCGGATGCCGCTGCGATTGCTGAGGCGCACCGTGTGTCCTGGATGCACAGCTACTCTGGTATCATCCCGTATCGCGCCCTTACGCGGATGGTGGAACGGCGCGGAGAGACTTGGTGGCGAAAAGCTACGCGAGGCCCTGCGACCCTCCTCGTCATCGATGTCGCGGGAACGATTGCCGGTTATGCATCTCTTGGTCTTAACCGAGCGCGTGCGCTGCCATATGAAGGCGAAATCTACGAAATCTATCTTCGCCCGGAGTTCCAGGGTATCGGTCTTGGACACTCTCTGTTTGGAGAAGCCCGTCGGCTGTTGAAATCTCTGGGCTGCAAGGGAACTGTCGTTTGGTGCCTTGAGGACAGTCAGATTGCTGCCGGTTTCTTCCGGTCAAATGGCGGCATCGACGCGGTCGAGGGCGTCGAGGACTTCGACGAAGTTCACCTGAAAAAGCTTGGCTTCATCTGGCAGTAAAGCCGGACCGCATGCGTCCGATGTGTTTGTGCCAGTCACTTGAGCCGGTAATCGACCGTCTTTTCATTCTTTCTATTGCTGAATGAAGCCTTCCGGCCAGTAGAATGTCCTTTCGCTGGTGAGATTGCCGCGTTTGCCGAGCCATTGAGGTCCTGGCTCCATTCCACACTCGTAATCTCTTGCCCACCGATCTGCAGCTTGTCGGGCAAGCTCATTGGCATTGGAATTCGCGCGCGCATCGACAAGTGCCACGAAACAGGACGCATCTCGTTCAGACTGCCCGACGCGAGAGACGACAAGCACTTGACCGGTGCTCTTGTCAGAGATCGATCCATCTGGGCCGGGATTCTCGATGTACCAGCGGTGGATGGCGGCAAAAGGCCGCCCCCGCGAATCCAGTCTCCATTCAAGCTTGGTGTGGACGCGATTAAATGCGGAGAAGGATTCGAAAGCCTCCTCGATCAGTTGTGGAGCCACCTTGCCGTAGAGCAGGCTCTGGCGCAGATCACCTTCCTTGAAATGAACAGGATAGTCTCCAAAGCCCGGACATGTGAGCTGCGCGCCCATGTCGTCGGCCATGACCGTTTTGCATTTATCGAAATCCAGATCCGTATAAACACTGTCACTGGCCTTGACCGTGGTCGTTGCAGCGACCAGGCCCAGCACACATGACAGGCTTAAGGCAAACATGGCTTTGTGTGTCATTCTTCGCTCCCCCCGGCTGATAGTTCATGATAGCGCGTGACTGGTCCGGCGACCACTGCTTCTCTGCGCCGAAAGCCTTGTTGCAATGCGCAATAATTCGCTTTAGGAAGCCCGAGACTTTCACTCTCCTACGGGGTTCCTCATGCGTATCGATGCAATCGCCATTGGCAAAAACCCACCAGAAGATATCAACGTGATCGTTGAGGTTCCGGTTGGCGGTCAGCCGATCAAGTATGAAATGGACAAGGAGGCCGGCACCTTGGTGGTTGACCGCTTCCTCTACACGCCAATGACCTATCCGGGCAATTATGGCTTCGTTCCCCATACGCTTTGCAAGGACGGCGATCCGCTGGACGTTCTCATCTGCAATACGCGTCCGCTCGTCCCCGGCTGCGTTATCAATGTCCGCCCGATCGGCGTCATGATGATGGAAGATGACGGCGGTATGGACGAAAAGATTCTTGCGGTTCCGGTGCCGAAGCTGACCCGTCGCTACGACAAGATCGCGAACTATACCGATCTGCCGGAAATCACGCTGAAGCAGATCCAGCACTTCTTCGAGCACTACAAGGATCTGGAGCCCGGCAAGTGGGTAAAGATCGGCGACTGGCAAGACGTTGATGCCGCCAAAGCCATTATCTTGGATTCAATCCAGCGCGCAAAAGACGAGAAGTAAGTCTGGTCAGTTCGCAAAAACAGCCAGGTTTTTGAAATGAGATCCTCCGGCTCGTTAAGATCCGGAGGATTTTTTTGATCCCGCTTCCTCAGTCAAAGCCTTACACAAAGGCTGGGTAAATGCTGTTCCACAGCAGAGAACGCAGGAAGAAGATCAGCAGCAGCACGATGATGGGCGAGATGTCGATGCCGCCCAGATCCGGCATGAAGCGGCGCACTGGTCGCAATACGGGCTCGGTGACGTTGTAAAAGAACTGACCCAGCATCGCTACGAAGCGATTGTTCGAGTTGATGACATTGAACGCGTAAAGCCAGGAAAAAATCGCGCTCCCGATCAAAATCCATGTGAAGATGCTCAGGGCAAGGTCGATTGTTTGAAACAGCGCTAGCATTCATGTCTCCATTTCTTGATTGACAGAGATGTAGACATTGGCGACTTAACCGACAAGTGGATGGTGCCGGCGGAAACGGATTCTTGTTTAACGGCGCCCTTTCCGTTCAGCCTTGCCCTCCTGGAAAGTCGTTGCGTATGCACAGTTCAGCCGCCGGGGACCGTTTTGCCGCATTTCGGCATGTATCCTATACCCGCTTCTTCTTCGCCCGTTTCCTTGGCGCTTTCGCCACCCAGATCCTCAGCGTCTCCGTAGGCTGGCAGATGTATGACGAGACGGGCAGTGCCCTTTATCTCGGCCTCATTGGGCTGGTTCAGTTCCTCCCATCGCTTTTCCTGATTTTGGTGACCGGTTCGGTCGCGGACAGGTATAACCGCCGCGCCATCGTTGCGATCTGTATGGTTGTCAGTGCCTTGTGCGGGGCTGCGATCCTGATCCTGACACTCGCGGATGCATTCATTCCGGTGCTTGTTTTCATCATTCTCGCAATTTTCGGAATTGACCGGGCATTTTCCGCGCCTGCCGTACAGTCACTGGCCCCCAATCTGGTGCCGCAGGCGGATCTCGCCAATGCCGTGGCATGGAATTCATCGTCCTGGCAGACGGCCTCCATTGTCGGTCCCGTGGCCGGAGGCTTGCTCTATGGCGTGAGCCCGGTGCTTGCCTATGGCACTTCCCTGAGCTTCTTCGTCGCGGCGGCTGTTCTGGTGCTGATGGTGCAGCGTCCGCCGCAGCGCATGTCGAACAAGGCCGTTGACAAGGACAGTTTGCTGGCGGGCTTCCGATTTATCTTCAAGGAGAAGGTCGTCCTTGGTGCGATCTCGCTTGATCTGTTTGCGGTTCTTCTGGGCGGTGCCGTGGCCTTGATGCCGATCTTTGCACGAGACGTGCTGACACTCGGTCCCTGGGGACTTGGTCTCCTGAGAGCGGCGCCGGGGATCGGTGCCATACTCGTTGCCATAGCACTCGCCAGTTTTCCCATTCGCCACAATGCCGGTGTTTTCATGTTTTCAGGCGTGGCGCTTTTCGGGGTGGGTACGGTGATGTTTGGCCTCTCGGAGACGGCGTGGATCTCAATTCTTGCCCTGATGATCATCGGGGCAGCCGACATGGCGTCGGTCTATGTCCGCGAGACCCTGATTGCGCTTTGGACGCCTGATGAAGTTCGTGGGCGGGTCAACGCCGTGAACATGGTCTTCGTCGGCGCGTCGAATGAACTCGGGGATTTCCGCGCGGGTGCCATGGCCCATGTCATTGGACCCGTGCCAGCCGTCGTCTTTGGCGGGATCGGGACAGTCATTGTTGCTGCTGCCTGGGCTTACCAGTTTCCGCAGCTCAGGCGGATCGACAGTCTCGATGCGCCGGAGCCACGTCGAGTGGAGCAGGCGGAAGACGACACTCGACCGGCTTAAGCTCGTTCAAAGACAAGTCTCAGAAAGTCTTGCAGCCAGGCTTTCAGCGGCGCGTCAAAGATCATCCGCCCTTCCAGATGCTCCCGTCCCTGCTGTGCGTTGGGGAGGGTGAAGCGATGCGCTCCGTGAACCACCCAGCGCTGCATCATGGCGCGGGTGAGTTCCGCGTGAAACTGCACGCCCCAGGCATTTTCTCCATATCGATAGGCCTGATTTGGATAAACATCGCCTTCTGCCAGCAGTTTACAGCCGCGAGGGAGGTCGAATCCTTCCCGGTGAAAGTGATAGACCATCTCAGGCCAATGCATCAGCAGGCGACCGTGCTTTGTGGGTCTGATCGGGTACCAGCCGATTTCCGTACGACCGTGCTGTTCCGCCTCAACCTTTCCGCCAAGATGGCGGACCAGCATCTGCGCTCCAAGGCAGATGCCAAGGAACGGCTTGTTTTCAGAAAGGGGTATATTGATCCAATCAATCTCTTGCTTGATATAGGCATCCGGGTCGTTCGCGCTCATTGGACCGCCGAATATCACCGCGCCACTGTGTTGGCTCAGCGTGTTTGGCAGCCGATCTCCGATCACAGGTCGGCGAATGTCCAGCGGATAGCCCATCTCGACAAGCATCTGACCTACCCGCCCGGGGCTAGATCGTTCCTGATGCAGAACGACGAGAACCGGCCTCTTCTCGGACCCGGTCTCGCCTTCAAACTCAAGAAGCATCGTCTGTTTTTCCTATTCCAGCGCGCGAGGCTGCTTCCATTCGCTGGTTCACGCGTTCGCGATTTGAAACGCCGAGGAGATCCGCGATGCGCCAAATGACGTGGTCTTCCATTTCGCTGCGCACGCCATCTGCATAGACAATATCCCACAGAATGCCGATCAGGTTTTCCCGCTCATGGGGCTCCAGATGACGCTTCAGGTCATTGGTGAAACGGTAATAATCAACTGCCTCACTCTCTGCCAGTTGCGCCGCCTCCATCAGCGATATCAATCGCCTTTCGTCCACGCCATAGGTTTGGGTCAGGATGGATTTCAGTTTTTCACGCTCTTCATCGAGAATGGCGCCATCTGCTTCCATCACCTGAAAGCAGAGTGCGGCCACCGACAAAAGGGGATCGTCAGTCGCCGACCGATCCTTCGGCTGTGCCGTCAGTGATTGAAAGAATGTCTGCAGACGATCTAGCATGGTAACAATCAGAATAGTTTCAGGCGTGTTTTGGGCTCTGGCTGAGATTGAAGCGGGTCTTTCACTCCGGGATCATCCGGGGGTCGCCCGAAGAAGGGTTCTGCAATCACCTCTTCCTTTGCCTGTCGCGGCTCAGCTCGCTTGATCGGTGTTACCGTGGCATCTGTGTCGCTTGCGGATTTTTCCGCTGCCGGCGTTACAGCTTCAGGCTCAGGCGTGACGTCTATGACGTCGTTCACGTCATGATCGGGTTCGATGCGGGTTGCCACCGGAGGCAATGAGCGCAAAGCCTCCTCCGCTGGATTTGTCCTGCCGTCTTCAATGCGACCGTCCGGTTGATCGAATGGTGCCTTCCATTCAAAGGCATCAAGGCGACCGGTCACTGGTGACATTGGTAGCCACTTGTTAGAGACATGTCCGTCGGCAACCCAGGTTGCATCCCGAGGTGCTTTCAATGCCTGTGCCAGCCAATGCCTGATTCTTCCCTGGTCGCCGGTTTCGGCTTCTTCAATATCGGCCAGCAGCAGGTAAACGCGCTCGCGGGAATCCATGCGAGCCGCAGCTTCGGCCTTGGCACGCGCTTTGACAAAGTCCTTCGCGTCGAGAGCCGCTTCCGCAACAATCAGAAGTGATTCCAGATTATTGGGTTTTAGTCCTTCAAGTTTCTCCGCTTTCTTCAATCGGTCAACCGCACTGTCACCACTGCGAGCCCTTACATAAGCTCTGGCGATTTCAGGGTGTGGATCCAGTTTCCAGATCTGTTCCAGAACGCTGCTTGCCTTCCTGACATTGTCGTCGCGGAGATAGGCTCTAGCTGCGACAATCGCTGCAGGTACCAGGGTCTTTGACAGTTTAAGAGCTTTCAAGGCGTTGTCGCGCGCCGCAGCCGGTTCGGCATCAAGCTGATCCTGCGCCTTGGCGGTCAGGAGTACCGCTTTCAATCGTTCGGCTTCACTTCGATCAAGCACATGGGCAACGCGTTGCTGTTCGAGGAGGCGGATTGCGTCATCCCAGTTGCCAGCGCGGCAGCGATGCTCAAGTGTCGCCTTGGCGGCCCAAGGCAGATACGGGGCCGTCTCTGCCGCTGTTTCAGCGTATTGACGCGCTGCCTCATGGGCACCCAGGCGGCTTGCTTCCACATAGAGGCCGCGAAGACCGAGTTCACGCGTTTCCGGATCGTCTGCCATTTGCTGGAACAGCCGGCGAGCCTCTTCATTACGTCCCTCAATCAACGCTGCCTGTGCTTCCAGCACAACGATGAGGGGTTCCTGGTCGGCCCTGATGAGGCCTCGGGCTCTTGCGCTCATCTTGCGGGCGAGGATCGCATTTCCAGCACCAGCGGCTATGAGGCCTGTTGAAAGTGCCTGATAGCCGCGATCCCGTTTCCTGGCACGAAAATAGCGGTTGACTGAGTGAGGTGATGTCCAGATCGTTCTTACAATCCACCAGGTGAGCATGATCAGAGCCACAAACGCGAGGATCAGCGTCGCTGCCACCATCAGGCTCATTTCGATCAGCTGCCCTTCCCATAATATGGAAAGAGAACCTGGACGATCCGCAAGCCAGGAAAAGCCGAAACCCAGCGCCAGCACAATCAGGAAAAAGAAGAGGACCTTAAACATCATCATCATCGCTCAGCCCTCCGTGCCGGCGATTGAACGTGCAACGGCAGAATTGATAATTCCTTCAATCTCCACGCGTTGGGACAGACTGTCCGCGAACTGACTGGACACGCTCTTGCCTGCCTCAGGAAGTGTCTCCCACTCCAGATGGGCTCCCTTCAGATCACCGTTACGCAGTTTGTCCTCAATGCGGGCGACGATGGCTTCCGGTGCTGATCCTTCAACATTGCCAACTGGTCGAACACTGATGACGGATCGCGCACTCGACATCAAGCGCTCTGTCCATGTCTCACCGGAGCCCGGCTGGTTGACGGCAATCAGAATATCATCCGCTACCGAGTTGAAGCGGCTTGCCAGATCGGAACGGGAGGGTACACCGTTTGCCGCAAAAGGCTGCAGTGCCGCAATGGTTGGATCCTCTGGTGCTACCGCTCGCAAGGCGTCCAACTCACTCAGGAAGGGGCCGCCACGCTCGATTGATGTCTTCAGGCTCGTCAATGCAATGGCACGGGCCAGTTCCACGTCGTTTCGGGGCTCATTCAGCTTTTCCTCTGCTTCCGCAAGGCGTGCCTCAGTCTCCGTCTGGGTCTGCACGGTCGTGTCCAGCCGCGTCCGCAACTCATTCATCAGTTGCTGATTGGCTGCAATCTCGGCGCGCAAAGCTTCAATCGCGGCCGGGTCGAAGGTTGGTGTATCTGATTGTTGCTGGATGGAGCGCTCCAGGGCATCCATCCGCTCGATCAGGGCGGAGTCCGGAGCGGAGGTCTGCGCCGGCGCCTGCGACAGACGTTCGATTTCCGCTCGGATTTCGGCAATCTCCGCCGGAGCAATGCCATCGCCCGCAGGCGGTGTCTGGGGTGCTCCAAGGCCAGGGATGATGCCTGCATATTGCATGCTGCCAGCCAGCAGCAGCGCGACGAGGCCGCCAACGATCCCGGACGCGATCAGGCTTGACGTTCTTGGGCTGCGCGTAATCTGAGCAGATTTCGTGTTCTGCCCGGCTTCGGGCTCATTGCCGGCTGAGGCCTTTTCCGATGGCTGTTCCTCAAAACCCGTTTGACGTGCCTGATCTTCAACAACTTCCGTTTCTTTCGCGGTGGCGTCAGGCACTGAAGATGCCGCAGGCTCCGATGCCGGTTCAGGGTCCCTGTCCGATATAGGGTCCGGCACTTCATCAGCTGCAGTTTTTTGGTGATCGCTTTCGGCGACAGGTTCTGCCTTCTGCTCGGAGTTTTCTGCCTGCAGATCGATGGTGACCGGTTCGTCGGTGGTCTTTGAACGACGGGGTGGTTTTCCGGACACCATGGCAACCTCTTGCTTGTTCTGCTTTCCCCTAAACCTAGTCAGTCAGTTCCCGGAAGGGAAGAGTGTACGCGGATTTAGCGGCTGACATCGCTAAAGAAGAGCAAGAAGGGATTGTTCCGTTGCCGCGTCTGAAATGATTGCCTTCTCACGGAATTCAAGCGGCATGGCGTCGCGGCAGGCGGGGCTTAAGCAGAGGAAACGCATTTGCTTGAGGTCCGCCTGAATCAAATTCATGTGCAGGCGGAAAAATTTCCGAACGGTCTCCGCCGAATAGAAAAGAACGACATCGGGTCGATCGATGAAAAGAGCGTCGAGTTCGGTCGATTTGTAGACGATATCCACCATCCGATAGCAGATGTGGGTCTCATAGGTGATGTCCGCATCCTCCAGGGCAGATTCGAACCCTGAGGAGCGGGGATTTCCGGCGAGATATATGAGAGGCGAGGAAGTTCGCGTCCGGAGATGTACCAAGACTTCTTTCGCAAGCAAACGTCCGTCTCCGCCTCCGACATGGATCATCTGGAATCCCAGCGCGGCAGCAGCTTCGGCGGTCTTTTTGCCGACCACAAAAACGGGCTTTTCCAGCCAGGCTTCCAGAGGTTTGGGTAGCGACGCCAGGACGCGACAGGTTTCAGCGCTGGTGATGGCAAGCGCCCAACCGGGTCGCGCCAATGCGCTCGCGGTCGCACTCAAGTCATGTGAGGCCTCAGCGAGCGGAAGCATGACAGGATCATGTCCCAGACGTCGGATCGCCGACGCGGTTCTTTCACCGGATGCCCTTGGTCGCGTCACGAGAACGCGCATCGTCTCAGCTCCAGCTGTCGAAGAAACCCGCGCCCGCCTGCCCGCGAATCCTGTCGCCTGCATCCAAGCCGATCTGGATGGCCTGGCCAAGCGGACCGTCTCCCGTCACTTCATGGTGAGTGCTGCCGTCAGGGGTAAGGATCATGCCGGAGAACTTGATCATATCGCCTTCAACCCTCGCATAGCCGGCAATCGGCGTGCGGCAAGAGCCGTCCAGGGCTGCCAAAAAGGCCCGTTCACACGTTACGGCGTCATAGGTGGGCCGGTGGTTGATGGGCTCCAGAAGCGCCTTCACCCTTTCATCGCCAATCCGGCTCTCGATGCAGATAGCCCCCTGGGCGGGAGCTGGCGGGAATTCCGACGGATCCAGCAGCGCCGTTGGAACGTCCTGTTTGCCAAGCCGTTTCAGTCCTGCAAATGCAAGAAGTGTCGCGTCCACTTCTCCCTCGGCCAGTTTGCGCAACCGGGTGTCGACCAGCCCCCGGAATGTGATGACGTTGATGTCGGGTCGCAGGCGCCGGATCAGCGCCTGTCGTCTGAGAGAGGATGAGCCGACGGTCGCGCCGTGGGGAAGTTCCGCAAGTGTGGGAGCAGTCCGCCCAATGAAAGCATCCCGGACATCCTCGCGCGGGAGATAGGCCGAAATCTCAAGGTTTTCAGGTAGACTGGTCGGCATGTCCTTCGAGGAATGAACAGCGAAATCCAGATCACCGGACAAAAGCTGTTCTTCGAGTTCGAGAGTGAACAGACCCTTCCCGCCAATCTCCGACAAGGATCGATCGGTAATCCTGTCGCCCGTGGTCGACAGCACCACAATTTCGAACATCTCTGGCGGCACATTATGGGCAGCGACAAGGCGGTCGCGCGTCTCATGCGCCTGCGCCAGCGCAAGGGGGCTGCCGCGGGTGCCGATGCGGAAAGGTTTTGTTTGCATCCGATCTGATCCGTTGTTACCGACACTCCTCCTAGACCGCTTTCCCGGTTATCGCAATCAATGAACAGGCTCCATGACCTCCAATCTGCGCATTCTTGGCATCGAAACCAGTTGTGACGAGACGGCGGCTGCCGTCGTCACTCGCCTTGAAGACGGCTCAGCGGTTATCGAGGCGGACGTGGTGCTCAGCCAGTTGGATGAGCACAGCGCCTATGGCGGCGTGGTTCCTGAAATTGCTGCGAGAGCCCATGTCGATGCCCTGGATACCCTTATCGAGGAGGCTTTAGCGCGGGCCGGTATTACCTTGGCAGATGTGGATGCAATTGCTGCGACGGCTGGTCCTGGACTGATTGGCGGGCTGCTCGTCGGTCTCATGACGGGTAAGGCGATTGCCCGGGCGACCGGCAAGCCGCTCTATGCCATCAATCATCTGGAGGGTCATGCGCTGACTGCGCGACTGACCGATGGCGTGGCCTTTCCCTACCTTATGCTTCTTGTGTCCGGTGGTCACACCCAACTGGTTCTGGTCAGGGGCGTTGGCGATTATGAACGCTGGGGCACGACCATCGATGATGCGCTCGGAGAGGCATTCGACAAGACTGCCAAGCTGCTTGGCCTACCCTATCCAGGAGGGCCTGCGGTCGAGCGGGCCGCAGCAAGCGGTGACCCCAAGCGATTTGCTTTTCCTCGCCCGCTGGTCGGCGAAGCTCGCCTCGATTTCTCGTTTTCGGGGTTGAAGACGGCAGTACGTCAGGCTGCGGAGAGCATTGCGCCGATCACCGACCAGGATGTCGCTGATATCTGTGCTTCTTTCCAGCGTGCGATCGCGCGGACCCTGATGGACCGGATCGGTCGTGGACTTGCTCGTTTCCGAGAGACATATCCAGATGCGACAAATCCGGCGCTGGTCGTTGCGGGCGGCGTGGCTGCGAACAAGGCCGTTCGCATGACTCTGGACGATCTCTGTGCCGGTTACGGGTTTCAGTTTCTGGCGCCGCCCCATCACCTTTGCACCGACAATGCCGTCATGATCGCCTGGGCTGGGCTTGAGCGCATGGCGCTGGACATGCCGCCGGATGAGTTGACGGTTCAGCCTCGATCGCGCTGGCCATTGGATGCAGATGCGAAGGCATTGCTGGCCTATGGCAAGAGGGGAGCGAAGGCGTGACCAGCGAGGATCGGATTGCAGTCATCGGTGCTGGGGCGTTTGGAACCGCGCTGGCCTCAGTTATCGCCCAGACGGGAAAGTCGAATGTTCTTCTCGTTGGCCGAGACCCGTCTCTAATGGCTGATCTCGCGCAAACTTCCCTTCATGACCCAGCCCTTCCGGGTGTCTCCCTTCCCAATAGGCTCTCCTATTCGTCTCAACCTCGCGATATCGCCAATGCGTCGATCGTGCTGTTCGCAATGCCATCCCAAGCGCAGGTTGAGGCAGCGCATGTCTACGGGCCTCACATTGGTGCCCATGTCCCCATCGTCAGCTGCGCTAAAGGGATAGAGAAGCAGAGCGCCCGTCTGCTGACCGACGTCCTTGAAGAGGCGATGCCGCACCATCCGATCGCCATGTTGTCTGGACCTGGTTTTGCGGCTGACATTGCCAAAGGGCTGCCCACCGCAATGGCCATTGCTGCGGGTGACATATTTCTTGCCGAAAGCTTGGCGAAGGCGCTTTCAAGCCGCACCTTCCGACTGTACGCCTCCAGTGACCGGGTCGGCGTGCAATTGGGTGGGGCGCTCAAGAATGTCCTCGCCATTGCCTGCGGTATCGTCGAGGGCATGGGGCTTGGCGATTCTGCACGTGCGGCGCTCATTGCCCGTGGTCTTGCCGAAATGTCGCGGCTCGTTGAAGCCATGGGCGGCAAGGGCGAAACCGTTCGCGGATTGTCCGGGCTCGGCGATCTTGTGCTGACTGCAACCAGCCATCAATCGCGAAACCTCCGTTTCGGCATCGCGCTTGGTCGGGGTGATACCATGCCAACAGCCGGCGGGCCGCTTGTCGAAGGGGCGTTTGCGGCTGCGGTAGCGGCGCGGCTTGCGGAAGGGCACGGCGTCGAGATGCCCATCACCCAGGCTGTTGCTGCGATCATTGAGGGACGGCTGGACATTGCCAGCGCAATCGAACAGTTAATGTCGCGACCGATTACCACCGAGTGATTTCGTTTTTCAGGGAGAGACCTATGCTTTTTGCCGTCATCTGTGCCGACAAGCCCGGCCATCTCGACTTGCGCATGTCGACAAGACCGGCTCATGTCGAATGGCTGAACGGCCTTAACTCTGCCGGCACGCTCAAAATTGCAGGGCCCTTCCTTGATCAGGATGGCAAGCCCTGCGGGTCTATGTTGCTTATCTCAGCCTCTGATCTCGAAAGCGCAAGGGCACTTGCCGCGCAGGACCCCTACGCACTCGCCGGGCTATTCGAAACCGTCGAGGTCAAGCCTTACAACTGGGTGTTCAACAATCCGGAGGCATGAGCAATGGCGTTCTGGCTCTACAAATCGGAACCCTTCAAATGGTCCTGGGAGATGCAGAAGGCCAAGGGTGCTGCGGGCGAGGAATGGACCGGGGTGCGCAACTACCTGGCTCGCAACAACATGCGCGCCATGAAGATCGGCGACAAGGGCTTCTTCTATCACTCCAATGAAGGGCTGGAGGTTGTCGGAATTGTCGAAGTCTGCGCCCTGTCGCACCCCGATTCGACGGCAGAAGGTGACCTTCGCTGGGACTGTGTCGACATTCGGGCTGTCTGCGACATGCCGAAACCGGTCTCGCTGAAAGAGATCAAGGCCAATCCGAAGCTTCAACAGATGTCGCTCGTGACATCCATGCGGCTTTCCGTGCAGCCTGTGACTGAGGATGAGTATTTTGAGGTCTGCCGTATGGGTGGACTTGATAACCCGCCCGTTTGAAGGTGTCCCCTGAAGACCGATCCAGAGCGATTCATTCTTGAAAATACGAGCGTTCTGGCTCCGCCCCATGTGCCAGAGATCAGACTTCATCTTGCGTCTGAGGTGCATGATCTCTGGCTGAAAACGCAAGAAGATCTGGAGGCGATCGGCTTGCCGCCTCCCTTCTGGGCATTTGCCTGGGCGGGCGGGCAGGGGCTAGCGCGCTTTATTCTTGATCACCCGGAAACGGTCAGAGGAAAAAGCGTTCTCGATTTTGCCAGTGGCTCCGGCATCGTTGCAATTGCTGCCGCGATGGCGGGTGCAAGAGATGTGATCGCCACGGACATCGATCCTTGGGCAAAAGTCGCACTGCGGCTGAATGCCGCTCTCAACGGAGTCGCCATCAGTTTCTCGCAGGAGAACCTCATAGGACATGACGTTAATGTCGACGTGATCCTGGCAGGCGACGTCTTCTATGACAACAGCTTTGCAGAACCGCTGGTCGCATGGCTTGGGCAGCTCACGACAAGGGGGCACTTGGTCATAGTCGGTGATCCGGGACGGAGTTACAGACCACGCGAAAATCTGCGCCAACTTGCGGTCTATGAAGTCCCGGTCTCAAGGGACCTTGAGGATAGCGAGGTCAAAAGGACCGTTGTCTGGGCATTCACGAGCGGGCCAGATCAGGGCCTGATCACACAGACTCCGGCTTCGTAAGAGCAAAGAGAATCTTCGTTTTCTGGATCAATTTCAATGATATAGGCCTTCGGCGCCAGTTTGACCTTCACGACATTTCGCGGTGTTCGGTTGACCGCAAAATAGATGCCATTTCCCTTGACCCGGACAGCCGCAATGCTACCGGCAAATGTACCGATGCCTGGGACTACAGAAGGCAGACCGTCGCCACCAATGATGGCGCTTCGATCTGCGGCGTGCTGATGGTGGAAATCCCCGGCATGAGCGGTCAGGGCGAGGCCAGAAGCGGTCAGGACAGCCGCAGTCAGTACGGATAGACGAAAACGAGCCATGGAACCGGTGCCTCCTGCAAAGGGTTAACGATCTGTTAACGCAAGATGAAGGACTTCGTTGCTAAAGTCATCTGCTAACTGGCTTTTTTCGTATGGGAAGTGCTGTTCGAGTATCCTGCTAAAGTTCTATTCACTCGAATCGATTAAATTGAACACGGCAAGCGAATGTGCTTGTCGTCCGGGATTTCGGGGATTAAACGTCGCCGTGATGCAATGCACCCAATTTGGGCTGTTCATTGTTTTAGGAGATGTCCGACTGCTCGGACCGCATCGAGACGCCGCGAGGTTTAGATGGCGAATGTGACAAGAAACCGGCCTTTGTCGCCGCATCTGCAAGTTTACAAGCTTATTCCAACGATGTTGATGTCGATTCTTCATCGCATCACTGGTGCCGCATTGTATTTCGGAACCCTGCTCGTTGCCTGGTGGCTCGTTGCCGCCTCGACGGGAGCCGCCTACTTCGAGTGGGTCAACTGGTTCATGGGAACGATCATTGGGCGCCTGATCCTGTTTGGCTATACCTGGGCTTTGATCCATCACATGCTCGGAGGGTTGCGGCACCTGATGTGGGACGTTGGTTATGGCTTCGAAAAGCACTTCTCGACGAAGCTCGCCAAGGCAAACATCATCGCTTCGGTCATCTTGACCATCGTTATCTGGGCGATCGCCTATATCATTCGAACCTGAGGCACACTTCATGAACATGCGCACTCCGCTCGGCAAGGTACGTGGGCTGGGCTCTGCAAAAGAAGGCACCGAGCATTTCTGGCGTCAGCGCCTGACGGCAGTTGCCAATATTCCGCTTCTTCTTTTCTTTGTAGGCTTCATGGTGATGTACAACGGTGCTCCCTATGCGGAAGTGGTTGCCGCATTGTCGCACCCGTTCGTTGCCGTTGTCATGGCACTGGTCGTGCTGTCGGCCCTGATCCATATGAAGCTGGGCATGCAGGTGATCATCGAGGATTACGTCCACACCGAGATCACGAAGCTGATGCTTCTCATGCTCAACACATTTTTCGCGGTCCTGATTGGTGGTCTCTGTCTTTTCGCCATCTTGAAGATCGCATTCGTAGGATAATTCAACATGGCAACCATTCATAACTTCGCGCAGAACGGCAAAGCCTACACCTACGTGGACCATTCCTATGACGTGGTCGTTGTGGGCGCCGGCGGTGCTGGATTGCGTGCGACCCTCGGTATGGCAGAGCAGGGCTTCAAGACCGCATGCATCACCAAGGTCTTTCCGACACGCTCGCATACTGTTGCGGCACAGGGTGGTATCGCCGCATCGCTTACCAATATGACGCCTGACTGCTGGCAGTGGCACCTCTACGACACTGTCAAGGGTTCCGACTGGCTCGGTGATGTCGACGCCATGCAGTATCTCGCCATGGAAGCGCCGAAGGCTGTTTATGAGCTTGAGCATTACGGCGTGCCTTTCTCGCGTAACGAGGAAGGCAAGATCTATCAGCGTCCGTTCGGCGGCCACATGCAAAACTATGGTGAAGGCCCTCCGGTCCAGCGTACCTGCGCTGCTGCGGACCGCACCGGTCACGCCATCCTGCATACGCTCTACGGCCAGTCGCTACGCAACAATGCCGAGTTTTTCATCGAGTATTTTGCGCTTGATCTGATCATGTCTGACGATGGTCGCTGCACCGGTGTCGTGGCATGGAATCTTGATGACGGGACCATTCATCGCTTCGCCGCGAAGATGGTCGTGCTTGCGACCGGCGGTTACGGTCGCGCCTATTTCTCGGCAACTTCTGCCCATACCTGCACCGGTGACGGCGGCGGCATGATCGCGCGTGCGGGCCTTCCGCTGCAGGATATGGAATTCGTCCAGTTCCATCCGACCGGTATTTACGGCGCGGGCTGCCTGATCACCGAAGGCGCGCGTGGCGAAGGCGGTTACCTGGTCAATTCCGAAGGTGAGCGCTTTATGGAGCGCTATGCGCCGTCGGCCAAGGATCTTGCATCCCGTGACGTCGTCTCGCGCTGCATGACGATGGAAATCCGCGAAGGCCGTGGTGTAGGCAAGAATAAGGACCACATCTTCCTGCATCTCGACCACCTTGATCCGGCTGTCTTGCACGAACGCCTGCCGGGCATTTCGGAATCGGCGAAGATCTTTGCTGGTGTTGACGTGACGCGGGAGCCGATCCCGGTTCTGCCGACCGTTCACTACAACATGGGCGGCATTCCAACGAACTACTGGGGTGAAGTGCTCAATGCCGACAGCAACAATCCGGAGCGGATTGCGCCCGGCCTGATGGCGGTCGGTGAAGCCGGCTGCGCGTCGGTTCATGGGGCAAACCGTCTCGGCTCCAACTCGCTGATCGACCTCGTCGTTTTCGGTCGCGCTGCTGCGATCCGCGCCGCCCAGATCATCGACAAGGATGAGCCGATCCCGCACCTTAATGTTGCCGCTTGCGACAAGATCATGGACCGCTTCGACAAGACGCGTCATGCCTCGGGCCAAACCCCGACCGCTGTGCTGCGCGACAAAATGCAGCGCGCCATGCAGGAAGACGCGGCTGTCTTCCGCACGCAGGAATCGCTTGAAAGTGGCTGCCGCCGTCTGGATGCGATCTGGAAGGAACTGCCCGACATCAAGGTGACCGACCGCTCGATGATCTGGAACTCGGACCTTGTCGAGACACTTGAGCTGCACAACCTCATGGCCAACGCGATCACCACGGTCTATGGAGCTGAAGCGCGCAAGGAAAGCCGTGGTGCGCATGCTCGTGAAGACTACAAGGATGGTCCGATGGGAGGTCGCGATGACGAGAACTGGCGTAAGCACACGCTTGCCTGGGTCTCGGAAGCTGGTGACGTGAAACTCGACTATCGTCCGGTTCACACCGAACTGATCGCTGACGGCATTGATCCGCAAAAGATCGCGCCGAAGGCTCGCGTCTATTGATCTGAAGAGGACCCGACCATGGTAGAACTCGCTCTCCCGAAGAACTCGCAGATCACCGAAGGCAAGGTGTGGCCGAAGCCCGCCAATGCCAAGAATGTTCGCGAGTACCGGATCTATCGCTGGAACCCTGATGATGGGGCCAATCCGCGCATCGACACCTATTACATTGATGTCGATGACTGTGGACCGATGGTTCTTGATGGTCTTCTCTACATCAAGAACAACATCGACCCAACCCTGACCTTGCGCCGTTCCTGTCGCGAAGGCATCTGCGGTTCGTGCGCGATGAACATCGATGGCACGAATACGCTCGCCTGCACGAAGGGCATGGACGAGATCAACGGCACCGTGAAGGTCTATCCGCTGCCGCATATGCCGGTCGTCAAAGACCTGGTGCCCGACCTCACCAATTTCTATGCTCAGCATCGTTCGATCGAGCCCTGGCTGAAGACGGTGTCGCCGACGCCTGCCAAGGAGTGGAAGCAGACCCATGAGGACCGTCAGAAGCTCGACGGTCTCTACGAGTGCATTCTCTGCGCCTGCTGCTCGACATCCTGTCCCAGCTACTGGTGGAATGGCGACCGTTATCTCGGCCCGGCCGTACTTCTGCAGGCTTACCGCTGGCTGATCGACAGCCGTGACGAGGCAACCGGCGAGCGTCTCGACAATCTTGAGGATCCGTTCCGTCTCTATCGCTGCCACACCATCATGAACTGCGCCCAGGCCTGCCCGAAGGGCCTCAACCCTGCCAAGGCGATTGCCGAGATCAAGAAGATGATGGTCGAGCGCCGCGCTTGATCTAAAACTTTTGTGATGATTTGAACAAACAAAGCCGCCAAGCGTTGAGCTTCGGCGGCTTTGTGTTCAACAGAATGCCGAATGCGCATGGCTGCTCAACGATATGTCGACTTGATTAACCATATCGGCGTATCATATTTCAAACTCAGTTATACGGCAGGTTGCGGTCAGGGCCGCAAGAGCGGGAGTGTAATGATGAAGATTTATCAGGCGGTCACCGGGGTCGCCCTAGTTCTGGCGCTCGCTGGATGCCAGCGGACATCGTTCAACAATATCAATTCCGCGAACAGCGCGCTCCCGCCGTTACAGGCGCAGCCGGTTCCAAGCGTACAGTCTGGCGCGTTGCCGCCTCCGGGGATCAGTGACCCGTCTCAGTTTCCGGCGGCTCCGACTGCCCCTACCGGCGATGCAGTGGCAAGCGCGGCACCTGCCAACGCTCTTGACGTCACCAAGGAGTCGATGGTCGGCAACTGGCGTGTTTCGAATGCCGGCGTGAGCTGTGACATGTTCCTCACGCTCACAAATCTCGGAAGTGGTGCGCGCGGCGGTACGCGTGGATGCGCCGGTGAACTGACAACCATGGGATCATGGGAAGTGGCGGGACGCCAGATCCTCTTGCGTGATCGCAATGGGAATACCATTGGCACTCTCTATAAGTCGGCAGAGGCTCGCTTCGATGGGACCACATCGAGTGGACAGCCGATCACATTGAGCCGCTGAGTTCGAATTATACGTCCGCGTGTCGGCGATCTGGCCGACACCCCAGCGGGGCAATGCATGAAACCCATTCCCGATTATGCCATGAGTGTCGCGGAACAACTGCGTGCGCGCACCGTCAATGGCGAGCTTCAGGCTGACCCCGCTCAGATGGGTGTAGCCAACAAGCTGGATCGCATTCTACAAGACTTGAAATCCAGACGTCCTGCGTCCAAAAGCAGTGCTTTGGGGTGGATCTTCGCCCAGCGCCGTAAGCCGCAGCAGCAGATCCGTGGTCTCTATGTCCATGGTAGCGTTGGTCGCGGCAAGACCATGCTCATGGATCTGTTCTTCAATCTCGCTCCCATCGAGAAGAAGCGCAGGGCTCATTTCCATGAGTTCATGGCAGATGTGCATAATCGCATTCATGTTCATCGGCAGAAACTCAAGAATGGAGAGACAAAGCAGGCCGATCCGGTGCCGCCCGTCGCCCACGCGCTGAGGCAGGAGGCGCAGCTTCTTTGTTTCGACGAATTCACGGTAACGGATATTGCCGATGCCATGATCTTGTCGCGGCTGTTCACCGAGCTGTTTTCACGCGGCTCCATCCTTGTTGCAACGTCCAATGTGGAGCCGGTCAACCTCTATCGTGACGGGTTGAACCGAGGTCTGTTCCTGCCGTTTATTGATCTTCTCAGTCGACATGTCGAGGTTGCCTCGTTGGATTCTCCGACCGATTACAGAATGGAGAAATCGGAGGGTCTACCTGTCTATGTCGCGCCGCTGTCCGTGGAAACAAAGCTGAAAATGGACATGGCGTGGAACCGGGTGACGGCTGGCCTTCCCGAAGCTTCCATCGAGATCGAAATGAAGGGACGCCAGATTGAAGTCCCGAAAGCGGCCGGTCGGGCGGCTCGTTTCGCCTTTGCCGAACTGTGCGAGCGTCCCCTCGGTGCGTCAGATTACCTGGCGATCGCAAAGCGATTTGATATCGTCTTCATCGAGAATGTGCCGCATCTGGGTCCCGAGAAGCGCAACGAAACGAAGCGTTTCATTATTCTCATTGATGCTCTTTATGACGCCAGCGTCCGCGTTTTCATCTCCGCAGTGGCGATGCCGGAGCAATTATTGACCGAGAAGAAGGGTACCGAGGGGTTTGAGTTCGACCGGACGGTCTCGCGGCTCTTTGAGATGAGAAGTGAAGACTATTTCGCGCTGCACAAAGAAAAACGTCGGAAAACACCATGACAGATTAATAAATATCTTACGTTTACGTAAGATATTTATGATCTAACCGATTGAAATATATGCGCAGAAAATTATCGGTTGCGAATTTCGACTGTTGAGGTTATGCGAAAACCCACAAATGCTGGCCTTCAAGCGGTCCGGCTTTGGTTATGGATCTAGAAGGAAGCTCTTCAATGGCGCGCAACAAGATCGCTCTTATCGGTTCTGGAATGATTGGTGGTACGCTGGCGCATCTCGCCGGTCTCAAGGAACTGGGCGACATCGTCCTGTTCGACATCGCGGACGGCATTCCGCAGGGCAAGGGTCTCGATATTGCCCAGTCGTCGCCTGTTGAAGGCTTTAATGCGAAAATGACCGGCGCGAGTGATTACTCCGCGATCGAAGGCGCTGATGTCTGCATCGTGACCGCCGGCGTTGCGCGCAAGCCCGGCATGAGCCGCGATGACCTGCTCGGGATCAATCTGAAGGTCATGGAACAGGTCGGCGCCGGCATCAAAAAGTATGCACCCAACGCCTTCGTTATCTGCATCACCAACCCGCTCGATGCGATGGTCTGGGCCCTGCAGAAGTTCTCCGGCCTTCCGGCCAACAAGGTCGTCGGTATGGCCGGCATTCTAGATTCGGCCCGTTTCCGCCTTTTCCTTTCGGAAGAATTCAACGTTTCGGTGCAGGATGTAACCGCGTTCGTTCTCGGCGGCCATGGTGACACGATGGTCCCGCTGGCACGCTACTCCACCATTGCCGGTATCCCGCTGACCGATCTCGTCAAGATGGGTTGGTGCACGAAGGAGCGTCTGGAAGAGATCATCCAGCGCACCCGCGATGGCGGCGCCGAGATTGTTGGCCTTCTCAAGACCGGTTCGGCCTATTACGCGCCCGCCGCATCTGCGATCGAAATGGCGGAATCCTTCCTCAAGGACAAGAAGCGTGTTTTGCCTTGCGCCGCCTTCCTGTCGGGTCAGTACGGCGTCAAGGACATGTATGTCGGTGTGCCGGTTGTCATCGGTGCCGGTGGTGTCGAGCGCATCATCGAGATCGACCTGAACAAGGCCGAAGAAGAAGCCTTCCAGAAGTCTGTCGGCGCCGTTGCCGGCCTCTGCGAAGCCTGCATCAACATCGCTCCGGCTCTCAAGTAATTGCCTTAGCCCCGTTACCGGGCGGCCCAGAACAGGGACACGACAATGAACATTCATGAATACCAGGCCAAGGCTCTTCTGAAGAGCTTTGGTGCACCGGTCGCCGAAGGTGTGGCGATCTTCTCCGCAGAAGAAGCCGAAGCCGCTGCCAAGCAGCTTCCCGGCCCGCTCTACGTCGTCAAGAGCCAGATCCATGCCGGTGGTCGCGGCAAGGGCAAGTTCAAGGAACTGCCGCCGGAAGCCAAGGGCGGCGTTCGTCTCGCTTTTTCGATCGATGAAGCCAAGGCACATGCCAAGGAAATGTTCGGCAATACGCTCGTGACCGCTCAGACCGGCGACGCCGGCAAGCAGGTCAACCGTCTCTACATCGAAGACGGCGCCGACATCGCTCGCGAACTCTATTGCTCGCTGCTCGTCGACCGCTCGGTCGGCCAGGTTGCCTTCGTCGTTTCGACCGAAGGCGGCATGGACATCGAGGCCGTTGCCCATGACACGCCCGAGAAGATCCACACGATCGCGATCAACCCGGAAACCGGCGTCACCGCTGCCGATGTTGCCAAGATCTCGGCTGCGCTGGAACTTTCCGGTGCTGCTGCAGAAGACGCGAAGTCGCTCTTCCCGATCCTCTACAAGGCCTTCTCCGAAAAGGACATGGCTTTGCTCGAGATCAACCCGCTGATCGTCATGAAGAATGACCATCTGCGCGTTCTCGACGCCAAGGTTTCCTTCGACGGCAACGCTCTGTTCCGCCACGACGACGTTCGCGCCCTGCGCGACGAGACGGAAGAAGACTCCAAGGAAATCGAAGCCTCCAAGTGGGACCTCGCTTACGTGGCCCTCGACGGCAATATCGGCTGCATGGTCAACGGTGCCGGTCTCGCCATGGCGACGATGGACATCATCAAGCTCTACGGCAAGGAGCCGGCAAACTTCTGCGACGTCGGCGGTGGCGCAGGCAAGGAGAAGGTCGCGGCTGCCTTCAAAATCATCACCGCTGACCCGAAGGTCGAGGGCATCCTCGTCAACATCTTCGGCGGCATCATGAAGTGCGACGTCATCGCGGAAGGCGTGATCGCCGCCGTGAAGGAAGTCGGCCTGAAGGTTCCGCTCGTCGTGCGCCTCGAAGGCACCAATGTCGAACTTGGCAAGAAGCTCCTGAACGAATCCGGCCTCGCGATCACCGCAGCCGACGATCTGGACGACGCTGCCAAGAAGATCGTTGCGGCGATCAACGGCTAATCTAAGGGACCTAACTGATGTCTATTCTTGTAAACAAGAACACCAAGGTCCTCGTTCAGGGCCTGACCGGCAAGACCGGCACCTTCCACACCGAACAGGCGCTCGCCTATTACGGCACGCAGATGGTGGGCGGTATCCATCCTAAGAAGGGCGGCGAAAACTGGACCGGCTCCAAGGGTGAAACGCTGCCGATCTTCGCGACCGTTGCCGAAGCCAAGGAAAAGACCGGCGCGGATGCATCCGTGATCTACGTTCCGCCGGCCGGTGCTGCGGACGCCATCATCGAAGCCATCGATGCCGAGATCCCGTTCATCACCTGCATCACCGAGGGTATCCCGGTCATGGACATGGTGCGGGTCAAGGCCAAGCTCGACAAGTCCAAGTCGCGTCTGCTGGGTCCGAACTGCCCGGGCATCCTGACGCCGGAAGAGTGCAAGATCGGCATCATGCCGGGCTCGATCTTCCGTAAGGGTTCGGTCGGTATCGTTTCGCGCTCGGGAACTCTGACCTACGAAGCGGTGTTCCAGACTTCGAACGAAGGTCTCGGCCAGACGACCGCTGTCGGTATCGGTGGCGATCCGGTCAAGGGTACCGAATTCATCGATGTGCTCGAGATGTTCCTGGCCGATCCGGCCACGACCTCGATCATCATGATCGGCGAAATCGGCGGCTCGGCTGAAGAAGATGCAGCCCAGTTCTTGATCGACGAAGCCAAGAAGGGCCGCAAGAAGCCGATGGCCGGCTTCATCGCGGGCCGGACTGCTCCGAAGGGCCGCACCATGGGCCATGCCGGTGCTGTCGTTTCCGGTGGCAAGGGCGATGCCGAATCGAAGATCGCCGCCATGGAAGCGGCCGGCATCAAGGTTTCGCCTTCGCCGGCACGTCTGGGCAAGACCCTGGTCGAAGTCCTCAAGGGCTGAGACACTGAACTTTGAAATGCCAGGCGGAGGATTGCGCATCGCAATGGTCCGCCTGGATCTGCATATCAGGCATATGGAATTTAGCGCTTTCGCGCGATCAGAGCGGCAGGCCGGGCATCCGGCTAACACTTAAAGTCGGGAGGCGGGCTGAAAGGCTCGCGAAACATGATGGGTAGGCAAGAAGCCAACGAGCAGTTCCTGATCACGTCCTTCCTGGACGGATCGAACGCAGCCTATATTGAACAGCTCCATGCGCGCTATGAGGAGGATCCCTCCTCGGTCTCTGCTGAATGGCAGGCCTTTTTCAAGGCGCTGGCCGATAATCCGTCTGACGTCAAGAAAGCTGCCTCGGGCGCGTCCTGGCGCCGCAGCAACTGGCCGATTGCCGAAGGTGGCGAACTGGTATCAGCACTGGACGGCAACTGGGGCAAGATCGAAAAGGCAGTCGAGACCAAGGTGAAGGCGAAGGCCGAAGCCGCCGGTCAGACCATTTCGGAAGCCGAGGTGCTGCAGGCGACGCGCGACAGCGTGCGCGCCATCATGATGATCCGTGCCTATCGCATGCGCGGCCACCTGCATGCCAAGCTCGACCCGCTCGGACTGGCTGCACCAGTCGAAGACTATAATGAACTGTCGCCGACCGCTTACGGCTTCTCGGAAGCTGACTATGATCGCAAGATCTTCATCGATAACGTGCTCGGTCTCGAATATGCGACAATCCGCGAAATGCTGGAGATCCTGCAGCGGACCTATTGCTCGACGCTCGGTGTCGAGTTCATGCATATTTCCAATCCGGAGGAAAAGTCCTGGATTCAGGAACGGATCGAAGGGCCGGACAAGGGCGTTGACTTTACGCCGAACGGCAAGAAGGCCATCCTTCAGAAGCTGATCGAGGCGGAAGGCTTCGAACAGTTCATCGATGTCAAGTACAAGGGAACCAAGCGCTTCGGCCTGGATGGTGGCGAGTCGCTCATTCCGGCTCTTGAGCAGATCATCAAGCGCGGCGGTCAGGACGGTCTGGAAGAGATCGTTCTCGGCATGGCCCATCGTGGACGTCTCAATGTTCTTTCCCAGGTCATGGGCAAGCCGCATCGCGCCATCTTCCACGAGTTCAAGGGCGGCTCGTTCAAACCAGACGAGGTCGAAGGCTCGGGGGACGTGAAGTATCACCTTGGTGCATCGTCTGACCGCGAATTCGACGGCAACAAGGTTCACCTGTCGCTCACCGCAAACCCGTCCCACCTTGAAATCGTCAATCCTGTCGTGATGGGCAAGGCCCGCGCCAAGCAGGACCAGATTGCGAAGGTGTGGGAGGGGGACATCGTTCCGCTCAAGGAGCGCGCCAAGGTTCTCCCGCTGCTGCTGCACGGCGATGCGGCATTCGCGGGTCAGGGCGTCGTTGCCGAAATACTCGGGCTTTCCGGTCTGCGTGGACACCGCGTCGCCGGCACGATGCACTTCATCATCAACAACCAGATCGGCTTTACCACCAATCCGGCCTTTTCGCGTTCGTCGCCTTATCCGTCCGACGTCGCCAAGATGATCGAGGCGCCGATCTTCCACGTCAACGGCGATGATCCGGAAGCGGTCGTCTACGCAGCCAAGATCGCGACCGAGTACCGGATGAAGTTCCACAAGCCGGTCGTGGTTGACATGTTCTGCTATCGCCGCTTTGGACACAACGAAGGCGATGAGCCCGCGTTCACGCAGCCGAAGATGTACAAGGAGATCCGGGCGCACAAGACCGTCGTCCAGATCTATGGCGAGCGGCTGATCGCTGAGGGTTTGATCACCGAAGGCGAACTTGAAAAGATGAAGGCCGACTGGCGCGCCCATCTCGAACAGGAGTTCGAGGCCGGCCAGAGCTACAAGCCCAACAAGGCGGACTGGCTCGATGGAGCATGGTCCGGTCTTCGCACGGCCGACAATGCCGATGAGCAGCGTCGCGGCAAGACCGCAGTGCCGATGAAGCAACTCAAGGAAATCGGGCGGAAGCTGTCGACGATTCCTGACGGTTTCAAGGCACATCGCACCATTCAGCGCTTCATGGACAACCGTGCGCAGATGATCGAAAGCGGTGAGGGGATCGACTGGGCGATGGCGGAGGCACTCGCTTTCGGCTCGTTGGCTGTCGAAGGCCACAAGATCCGTCTGTCTGGCCAGGACTGTGAACGCGGCACCTTCAGTCAGCGTCATTCGGTTCTCTACGATCAGGAGACCGAAGAGCGCTACATCCCGCTTGCCAACCTTGCGCCCAACCAGGCCCGTTACGAAGTCATCAACTCGATGCTTTCGGAAGAGGCGGTCCTTGGCTTCGAATACGGCTACTCGCTGGCCCGTCCGAATGCGCTGACACTCTGGGAAGCCCAGTTCGGTGACTTCGCCAATGGTGCACAGGTCGTGTTCGACCAGTTCATTTCATCGGGTGAACGCAAGTGGCTGCGTATGTCCGGTCTCGTCTGCCTGTTGCCGCATGGCTATGAAGGGCAGGGGCCGGAGCATTCGTCGGCGCGCCTGGAGCGCTTCCTGCAGCTATGTGCGGAAGACAATATGCAGGTTGCCTATTGCACGACGCCGGCCAACTACTTCCACATTCTGCGTCGTCAGGTGAAGCGTGACTTCCGCAAGCCGCTCATCCTGATGACTCCGAAGTCGCTTCTGCGTCACAAGCGTGCGACGTCGAGCCTGGCCGAAATGGGCGGCGAAAGCTCGTTCCACCGTCTGCTGTGGGATGATGCCGAGGTGATCAAGGACGGCCCGATCAAGCTGCAGAAGGATGCGAAGATCCGTCGCGTCGTGATCTGCTCTGGTAAGGTCTATTACGACCTGCTTGAAGAGCGTGAAAAGCGCGGCATCGACGATATCTACCTGCTGCGCATCGAACAGCTCTATCCTTTCCCGGCCAAGGCGCTCATCAACGAGCTCAGCCGCTTCCGCAATGCGGAGATGGTCTGGTGCCAGGAAGAGCCGAAGAACATGGGCGCCTGGTCGTTCATCGATCCGTATCTGGAATGGGTGCTTGCCCATATCGACGCCAAGTACCAGCGCGTGCGCTACACCGGTCGCCCGGCTGCCGCCTCGCCGGCAACGGGCCTGATGTCGAAACACCTCGCCCAGCTCGAAGCCTTCCTGGAGGACGCGCTGGGCGGTTGATCCACCCGGTTGCATTCTCCCAGACTGAAACGTTCTCTGATCAACGGAATTGAGATCATGGCCACTGAAATCCGCGTACCCACCCTCGGCGAATCCGTCAGCGAAGCCACTGTCGGCACCTGGTTCAAGAAGGTCGGTGACACCGTCAAGGCTGACGAACCCATCGTGGAACTGGAAACCGACAAGGTCACTGTTGAGGTTCCCGCTCCAGCCTCCGGCGTTCTGACGGAAATCGTTGCCCAAAACGGCGAAACCGTTGGTCTTGGTGCCCTGCTTGGCCAGATCGCCGAAGGTGCAGCCGGTTCTGCCGGTGCGTCTGCTCCGGCGCCTGCCGCAGCACCGGCTCCCGCTGCAGCGCCTGCTCCGGCCGCCGCTGCTCCGGCTGCTCCATCCGCCATGCCGGCCGCCCCGGCTGCCGCCAAGCTTGCTGCCGACAACAACATTTCGACCGCCGACGTCGACGGTTCCGGCAAGCGTGGCCAGGTGCTGAAGGGTGACGTTCTTGCCGCAATCGCCAAGGGCAGCTCCGCTCCGGCACCTGCCGCTGCCCCGGCTGCACCGCGCCCGGCTTCGTCGGCTGACGACGCCTCGCGCGAAGAGCGCGTCAAGATGACCCGCCTGCGCCAGACGATCGCCAAGCGCCTCAAGGACGCCCAGAACACGGCTGCCATGCTCACCACCTATAATGAGGTGGACATGAAGGCGGTTATGGACCTG
Organism: Peteryoungia desertarenae; assembly: GCF_005860795.2. Lineage (GTDB taxonomy): Bacteria > Pseudomonadota > Alphaproteobacteria > Rhizobiales > Rhizobiaceae > Allorhizobium > Allorhizobium desertarenae. Next base: position 700,113 of record NZ_CP058350.1, on the reverse strand, counting down.
CGCAACCGCTACAAGGACATCTTCGAGAAGAAGCATGGCGTGAAGCTCGGCTTCATGGGCTTCTTCACCAAGGCCGTCACGCATGCGCTGAAGGAACTGCCGGCCGTCAATGCCGAAATCGACGGCACCGACATCATCTACAAGAACTACTGCCATGTCGGCGTTGCCGTCGGCACGGACAAGGGTCTCGTGGTTCCGGTCGTGCGCGATGCCGACCAGATGTCGATCGCCGAAATCGAGAAGGAAATCGGTCGCCTCGGCAAGGCAGCCCGTGACGGTCAGCTGTCGATGGCCGACATGCAGGGCGGCACCTTCACCATCTCGAACGGTGGCGTCTACGGCTCGCTGATGTCCTCGCCGATCCTGAATGCACCGCAGTCGGGCATCCTCGGCATGCACAAGATCCAGGATCGTCCGGTCGTCGTTGGCGGACAGATCGTCATTCGTCCGATGATGTATCTGGCGCTCTCCTACGATCACCGTATCGTCGACGGCAAGGAAGCTGTTACCTTCCTCGTTCGCGTCAAGGAAAGCCTTGAGGATCCGGAGCGCCTGGTCCTCGATCTCTAAGGAGACCTCTCGATGGAGCCGGTATCCGCGTCCGCCTCTCCGCTTGTCCTGCTCCTTGCCTGGAGCGTGGTCCTGCTGGTGGCGCATGTCCTCCTCCAGGGCATGCTCGCCACCAAGGAGTTGGGTACGGAGTGGAACGCCGGCCCTCGTGATAGCAACCAGCAGCCGGCGGGGAAGTTCGCCGGTCGCGCTGCTCGGGCGTCATCGAATTTCCGTGAAACCTATCCGGCCTTCGTCGCGCTTGCAGCAGGGCTGCTTTTCAGCGGTGAAACATCCGGCCTCGGCCTCACCGGAGCCGTCATCTGGTTCGTCGGGCGAATTATCTACTATCCTCTCTATCTGGCCGGCATCCCCTATATCCGTTCGCTCGTCTGGCTCGGCACGATGGCCGGTCTCGGCCTGATGTTCCTCGCGCTCGTGTTTTGAGGTGGGGCATGGGCTCGTCGTCAGGAGCAATCGTTCTTCTTGCAACGCTCGCGTTCTCTCACGCGGCGTCTGCCGCTGAGTGCCTGATCGAAAAAGCCATTTATCGCGAAGCCGAAACCGGGGTCGAGCTGGTCTTTGCCGCCGCCAGCGGCGAGAACACGCCGGTCACCCATGGGTTTACCACCACGATTGCCGGAGTGACGCTGGACGGGCGCGTGCTTTATGATCCAGAGCTTGACCGGCCTATCGGCATGCTGATGAACAACTGCCCCGAGGGCGACGTGACCGGTGAGACGATCAACGCCTGCACCGTCTGGAAGGGCATCATCTACAGCATCGATGTGAAGATTGGCCATGTCGATCTTCTGCCGCCTGAAGGCGCTGATGCGCCCGATGCGCTTCTATTGCCGGGCTTTGGCCCGGCCATCCTGTCATCCGCAGCGGGCAAGGCGCTGGACGTCGGTCCCTGGGATGTCTTCGAATTCAAACAATGCGCGTCCAAGATGTGACGGGCAGTCTGCAAAACAGGCAAAGGAACGAACTGATGGCTTATGATGTAGTGGTAATCGGCAGCGGCCCCGGCGGTTATGTCTGCGCGATCAAGGCGGCTCAGCTTGGCATGAAGGTTGCCGTCGTTGAAAAGCGCCAGACCTATGGCGGCACCTGCCTCAATATCGGCTGCATCCCGTCCAAAGCCCTGCTGCATGCGTCGGAAGTCTTCCACCATGCTGCCCATGGGATGGCTGATCTTGGTGTCGAAGTCGGCGCACCGACGCTGAACCTTTCCAAGATGATGGCGCACAAGGACGCGACTGTGAAGTCGAACGTCGAGGGCGTCTCCTTCCTGTTCAAGAAGAACAAGATCGACGGACTCCAGGGCACCGGCAAGATCCTCGGCGCGGGCAAGGTGCAGGTCACCAACGATGCCGGTGAGGTCCAGGTTCTCGAAACCAGGAACATTGTCATTGCCACTGGCTCCGACGTTGCCGGCATTCCGGGTGTTGCCGTCGAGATCGACGAGAAGGTCATCGTGTCCTCGACCGGCGGTATTGCCCTCGAAAAGGTCCCCGCCAAGATGATCGTCGTCGGCGGCGGTGTCATCGGCCTCGAGCTCGGCTCGGTATGGTCGCGCCTTGGTGCCAAGGTGACCGTCGTCGAATATCTCGACACGATCCTCGGCGGCATGGACGGCGAAGTCTCCAAGCAGTTCCAGCGCATCCTTGCCAAGCAGGGCATGGAATTCAATCTCGGCGCCAAGGTCACCGGTGTGCTCAAGTCCGGTGATGGCGCCAAGGTCACGTTCGAGCCGGTCAAAGGCGGCGAAGCCCAGACGCTCGACGCCGACGTCGTGCTCGTCGCCACCGGCCGCAAGCCCTACACATCTGGTCTCGGCCTCGAAGAAGCCGGTGTTGCGCTTGATAATCGTGGCCGCGTCGAGATCGACGGCCACTACCGCACCAATGTCGCCGGCATCTATGCCATCGGTGACGTGGTCAAGGGCCCGATGCTTGCTCACAAGGCGGAAGACGAGGGCGTGGCACTCGCCGAAATCCTCGCCGGCCAGCATGGCCATGTGAACTATGACGTCATCCCGGGTGTCGTCTACACCCAGCCGGAAGTGGCTTCCGTCGGCAAGACCGAGGAAGAGCTGAAGGCTGCAGGCGTTGCCTATAAGGTCGGCAAGTTCCCGTTCACGGCAAACGGCCGCGCCCGCGCCATGCTCGCCTCCGACGGTTTCGTCAAGGTTCTCGCCGACAAGGACACGGATCGGGTTCTCGGTGTCCATATCATCGGCCTCGGTGCCGGGGAGATGATCCACGAGGCTGCCGTGCTGATGGAATTTGGCGGTTCCTCGGAAGATCTCGGCCGCACCTGCCACGCGCATCCGACCATGTCTGAAGCCGTGAAGGAAGCAGCACTCGCGACCTTCTTCAAACCGCTGCACATGTGATGCAGGCGACCTGACATAGGTCAATTATTATATTTCGGTAAGGTTGAAGGCCGTCGCTTGTTCCTCATGCGGCGGCCTTTATCATGCCAAGGCAATGCCTTCCCATTCACCTGACAAAAGGCAAAAACCCCATGGCTGTCGCTCCAACCTCCTTTTCGATTCCGCAGAAAGCCCTGCATTGGCTGATGGCCCTGCTCATCCTGTTCAATCTCATCTTCGCCGAGGCGATGGAGGAGGTGGCAGAGGCCTATGAACGAGGCGAGGTGCCCTCTGCCGAGGATCTGACCTTTGCCAATATCCATGCCTATGTCGGGATCGCGGTGCTCTGTCTTGGCATTGTCCGCCTGGCGCTGCGGTTAAAGCAGGGTGCGCCGCTAGCGCCGGTGGAAGAGCCGGCCATTGCCCAATTGGCTGCCAAAGTCGCACATGGCAGCTTCTATGTATTGTTCTTCCTGCTTCCGCTGAGCGGTATCGGCGCCTACTATTTCGCCAACGAGACCGCAGGTTTCGTCCATGGTGGTCCGTTGAAGAGCCTCATGTGGCTATTGATCGCAGCGCATATCGCTGCCCTTGTGGTACATCAGTTTTATTGGAAGAGCCCGGTTGCAGGTCGGATGACCCGTGGTTAGCGGCAACGAGACGGAGATTACAGATGGGTGCGGTGGAAAGCCTTGAGGTTCGGCTGCCGCATCCTGACCTGCCTGCGGGAGACTGGGCCGACAGTTACGCTGTAAGTGTCTCGCGCGTAGATCTGGTCGCATTGGATGTAGCGAAATCCATGTTCGGTGATGTGCCGCGTTGGGTTCGTACACTTCTTGCTTTTCGCAATCGCATCGTCAGCCTGGTCGGTTTGAAGTCAGCCGAACTGAAGATGACGGGTCGGGAAAGCATCGGTGGCTTTCCCCTTCTGGCCTCGACCGGCGATCAGGCGCTGCTCGGCTTTGATGACTGGCATCTTGATTTCAGGATCCTGATCTCTGTTGAAAAGATCTCGGGAGGTCGACAGAGGGTGAGGGTGACAACCTTGGTAAAAAGACACAACCTGTTCGGTCGCATCTATATCTTCGTCGTTACGCCATTTCATCGGCTGATCGTTCGAAGCTTTCTGAGGCGTTTTCTTGCTGCACAGATGGTCATTCGCCAACCAGTGTGACTTTGTATCCCTTCTGTCGCAGCAGTTCGACAAGGCCCTGTTCGCCCGGCAGATGAAGCGCTCCTACCGCAATGAAGGCGTTGCCTGCTTCCAGATGCTGCAGACTTCGCTCTGCCATGAGAATGTTGCGGTCTGTGATGATGCGCTTTTCAAAGGCTGCGTAGCCATTGTCATCGCCCGATGCGTATTCCTTGGTCACGGCCCGCAGCATAGGCATGGTCATGCCAATCTCACCTGCCAGATAGAGTTCGGTCATGGTCTCCATGACGTCGTCCATCTTTTCACCGAGTGCGATGGTTTCCAGCAGGGCCTGAAAGTGGAATTCGAGTGGCAGGGCCGCCATGGCTTGCAGTTGTTCAACCAAGGTTTCCAATCCGGCAACCTCTTTGCCTGCCTTGAGCGCATCCTCTGCGATCTGTTTGTCCAGGAAAGACGCGCCATTGGCCTTGCGTTCGAGTTCGCAGGCCGGCAACGCGACAAAGCTTGCGATCAGCCATGGTTTCATGCGGGAGACCGCCAGCAAAGAGAGGCCGCGCTCCTTCAATCCTTCTTCGAGGATTCCAACCTGCTCCTCGGAAAGAAAATCGTTGATGCGCTCGCCGCCACTGAACATGGTCAATTCCGGATGCATCAATAGTGCAGCGGCCGCCTTCCTCTCATCAAGGATTTCATCCGACTCAATTACGATCACATCTGCCGCCGCGGCTGCTTCGCGGGCGCCGGTCGGCTTCCGCAGGACACGCGGATCGGTCACATGCATCGTGCCGAGGAGGTAGGAAGGCTCAACACCGTCCTTTTCAACTTTCCAGAAGATGCCTCTGCCATTCGGTATGGCACTCGCCTCGGTTTCTGCTTCGGCAAGCAAGGCTGGATCAGCTTGTTTCAGTTCCAGAAGGAGATTCCGTCCGGTGCAGCTTGTCTCGGAAGCGTTGGCCGGGGTCAGGCTGGCGGCTATCAGAATAAAAGACAGGAGCACAAGGGTGTGAAACGCTGCCAGAAACCATAGGGTCGCATCGCCCGGAGTGAGGTGGCGACTAAAGCTTCGGATGGACTGGAGAGAGCGATCGAGCATCGTGAACCCCTTTGGTTTGCCGGAGCCTAGAAGCATGTCCCTCACTTTCGCTTAACCGCGATGGTTAACACAAGGTTGTCAGGCCCGCGGATGGGCTTTGTCGTAGATGTCGAGCAAGCGGGTGGAATCGACGCCGGTATAGACCTGTGTTGTCGACAGGCTCGCATGACCTAGAAGTTCCTGGATCGTCCGCAGATCGCCTCCGCTGCCCAGAAGATGGGTGGCGAACGAATGTCTTAACGCGTGGGGTGTCGCGGAGTCTGGCAGTCCGAGCGCAGACCGAAGGCGCTGCATCGATCTCTGAAGGATCGCCGGCTGGAGCTTTGCCCCGCGAGCGCCCCGAAACACCGGTTCATTCTCGGGAAGATCATAGGGACACAGGCGGATATAGGCCTGAACTGCATCATCGACGGCTGGCAAGAGTGGGACCAGACGCGTCTTGTTGCCTTTTCCGATGACACGAAGGGATTTGGGATTACCCCGGAATGCTGCCGGTGTAAGGGCAAGAGCTTCGCCGATACGCAAGCCGCAACCATAGAGCAGCGACAGGATTGCTGCGTCCCGTGCCGCAATCCATGGCTCGTCATGCATCTGGGTCGACACGTTCACGACAGTGAGCGCCTGAGAACCCGTCAGCGGTTTGGGAAGCGATTTTGGCTGGCGCGGCGAGCGAACAGCACCGGCTGCTGCTGCATTGACCAAACCACGTTTCTCGAGATGACGCAGGAATGAACGCAATCCGGCGAGATGGCGACCAAGTGACCGTGCCCCTGCACCTTCCTTTCGCCTTGCTGCAAGAAAAGCGCGAAGATCAGCCGGTCTAAGACTGCTGATGTTGTCCAGCCTGACCAATCCACCGGCATAGCCTGCGAGAAAGGTCAGGAATTGCCGGGTGTCTCGTTCGTAGGCTTCAAGAGTGTTTGCCGCGAGGCGCCGCTCGCTTGCCAGGCTCTGAAGCCAGGCCTGTCTTTCCAGAAGAAGATTTTCGTCAGCGGGGATCAAAACTGGAACCCAAACGTTGCGTAGGTCACGGAAGCATCATTGCGCAAGGATGCATCAGACCCGTTAGGGAAGCGCTAACGATGTCGGGTTGTCATCCGCCGATCACACAGACTTGTCATTGATGTCGGCAATGACACGCGGGGTTATACAGATGAGAAGGGCTTCCCTCACGACCTTCGGGCATTTTGCGGAAACGCTGCAGCTTATTTCTCAGGGACAACCCGGGCATATTGTCGATACGCTGATTGCCGAGCGTGGTGAAAAAATCGTCCACCACCCAATGTGGCCCGTTATGCGGCCATTTCTTTACAGTGTTTTGCGATACTCGAAGGCTATCGAATTTGCCGATGATGTGGTCAATCTCCCGGGTTTCCAGGCATTCGAGTATCTGAGCAATGTTCTCAGTCTCGACATTCGCGTGCATCATGAAGAGCGTATCCCGGCCCGCGGCGGCTTCATCATGGTGAGTAATCATCCGACCGGGATCGCAGATGGTGTCGCAGTTTTCGACCTGTTGAAGCACCGTCGTCCCGACATGATGTTTTTCGCGAACCGGGATGCCATCCGCGTTAATCCTCGACTTGTCGAGATGATTATTCCGGTCGAGTGGCGCGAACAGCACAAGACAAAACTCAAGGCGCGTGAGACGCTGAAACTTACCAATCATGCCGTCGAGCAGCAGAAGGCGACCATCCTATTTCCCTCTGGACGTATTGCCTATTGGGCCCATGGTCGCCTGAATGAGCGTCCCTGGAAGACGTCTGCTGTCGGTCTTGCCCGCAAATACAATCTGCCGATCCTGCCGGTCCACATGAAGGCGCGCAATTCAGGCCTGTTTTACTGGCTGGCTAAATGGTCGACCGAATTGCGGGATATGACCGTTTTCTACGAACTGCTGAACAAGAAGGGACAGGTATTCGACTTCACGATTGGAAAGATGATCCAACCGGATTTGCTCGATGGTGATCCGATCAGGGTGACGCGGGCGCTTGAACGGCATACCGTTTTCGATCTGCGAAACGATCCGCATGCCGCTTACCTGCCAGACGTATAGGCGTGAATTCATCTGAAAAGCTGGGCCGCTAGTTTCCATTCGGGCGAGGGCCGGGCAAGTTGCTCGCCCATGAAGGACGATTCGCGACTAGTCATGACCGAGCTTTTTGATGCGCCAAAGCGGCGCGTCGTGCCGGTTCTCGTTCCTATGCCCGCGCCGACACCCTATAGCTATGCCGTACCCGATGGCGTGACGGTGACGCCTGGATCGATTGTCCAGGTGCCGCTTGGTCCGAGACAGGTGGTTGGTGTGGTCTGGGACGGGCCCGAAGACCAGACGGTAAATCCGAAAAAGCTGCGGGACATAACCAAGGTTTTCGATTGCCCGCCACTTGACCAGAACATGCGCAGTTTTCTGCACTGGGTTGCGGCCTATACCCTGTCTCCTCCGGGCTATGTGGCGCGCATGGCCCTGCGCGCGCCTGCTGCTTTCGATCCGGAACCCATGATCGAGGGGCTGCGCTTCACCGGATACAAGCCTGAGCGCATTACGCCGGCCAGGGAGCGCGTTCTCGAGCTTGCCGCCGACGGCCTGTCCTGGACAAAAAGCGGTCTTGCCCATGCAAGCGGTGTTTCCCCAAGCGTGGTGGACGGCCTGACAAAACAGGGAGCATTTGAGCAGGTGTTTCTGCCGCCGCCGCCTCTCGTGGCTCCACCCGATCCCGACTATATGGTTCACCGTCTCGCGGGTCCCCAGCTAGAGGCTTCCCAGGATATTCTGGCAACGCTTGCAAAGGGCGGTTTTTCTGTCTCGTTGATCGACGGCGTCACCGGATCGGGCAAGACTGAAGTCTATTTCGAAGCTATCGCAGAAACCCTGAGGCGGGGAAAACAGGTCCTCATCCTGCTTCCTGAAATCGCATTGACGGCGAATTTCCTTGAGCGGTTCCAGGATCGGTTCGGTTCGAAGCCGGGCGAGTGGCATTCCGATCTCGCGACGCGTACCCGTGAACGGGTATGGCGCCAGGTATCTACCGGCGATATCCGTGTTGTTGCCGGCGCGCGCTCCGCCCTTTTCCTACCCTTCGAGGATCTGGGCCTGATCATCGTCGATGAAGAGCATGATCCGGCCTTCAAGCAGGAAGATCGCGTCTTCTACAATGCGCGGGACATGGCTGTAGTTCGTGCCCGCATCTCCGGCTTCCCCGTCATTCTGGTGTCCGCCACGCCCTCGGTGGAGAGCCAGGTCAATTGTAATGCAGGTCGATATCATCTGGTCCACCTGCCGACCCGTTTCGCCGATGCGGCGATGCCCGATCTTCACCTCGTCGACATGCGGCGCCATCCACCGGAGCGTGGCGGGTTCCTGTCGCCAGTTCTGGTTCGAGCTATCGGCAAGACGGTGGAGCGCGGAGAACAGGCGCTGCTGTTTCTCAATCGGCGCGGTTACGCACCTTTGACCCTTTGCCGTGTCTGCGGTCATCGCTTCCAATGCCCGCAGTGTTCAAGCTGGCTGGTCGAGCACCGTTTCCGCAATCAGATCCAGTGCCATCAATGCGGCTATAACGAGCCGACGCCGAATGCCTGCCCCGAATGTGGGACGCTTGATCATCTGGTTGCCTGCGGCCCGGGTGTGGAGAGAATCGCGGAAGAGGTGGAGAAGCACTTCCCGGACAAACGGACGCTGGTGCTGTCGTCGGATCTTGGTGGCGTCAAGCGTTTGCGGCTCGAACTGGAGGCGATTGCTCAAGGCGAGGCCGATATCGTTGTCGGGACCCAACTGGTTGCCAAGGGTCACAATTTTCCCCTCATGACACTTGTAGGGATCGTCGATGCCGATATCGGGCTGTCGAACGGGGATCCCCGTGCTGCAGAGCGAACCTTTCAGCTCTTGTCACAGGTGACGGGGCGCGCTGGCCGAACGGGGCGCAAGAGCCACGGCTTGCTCCAGACATTCCAGCCACAGCATCCCGTGATGCAGGCTCTCGTCTCTGGCGATGCTTCGGCCTTCTATGAGCGTGAAATCGGCGAACGGGAGAGGGCTGCGCTGCCGCCTTACGGTCGGCTTGTCTCGATCATTGTTTCAGCCGACAACAGGGCAGAGGCAGAAGGGCATGCCCGCGCTCTTCGTCTCGCCGCGCCTTCTGGGACCGATATTGCTATTCTCGGGCCTGCCGAAGCACCGCTTGCTTTGATCAGAGGGCGCCATCGGTTCCGCTTGCTCGTTCATGGCCGTCGTTCAAGCGATATGCAGGGCTTTGTCCGTGCAATGCTGCAAAACGGTCCCAAGGAGCGAAAATCAATCCAGGTGCAGGTGGATGTTGATCCCCAGAGCTTCCTTTGACATGACTAAACGAGCGCTCGCGAACGATCACTTCTTCGCGATCTCTGTAGAGCGATGAGCAACCCGGCTGGGACCTGAAAACGCATGAATTTCTATTTTCCAATGGAACCAGGAGAGCAACTTGCATTCATCTCAGCCGTTATGGCCTGTCTGATGGGTTGTGTTGCCCTCTTTGCCCCTGGCTATGCTCTGAGGTTTTCTGGCTTTGAAGACCGTGAGTTCAGCTCAACTGCCAGGGCAGCGGTTCGTTCCAGCGGTGGCCTGTTAATCGGCTTTGCCGGAACGGCGCTTATGCTTGCCCAGCCGATGGTTTACCTTGCCTTCGGTGCCGCGCTCGCTCTCGCGGCATTCGGACGTACCTTGTCCATTCTATCCGATGGACCATCAAAACTCCGCTCAAAACTGCTTCTGGTTGTAGAAATTCTTCTTGCTTCTCTACCACTTGCTTATGTTTTCGGACTGATCTGACGGAATGACTGAAGCCGTCTAAGCATTTTGGCGCAGATTCGCACAAAATTCGGCCGAAGGCCTTGCTCTAAAAGGTCAAACCTTTAATACGCGTGTTGCGAGTCTAGACCTCCTATGCTAGACGAACCGCGAAATTCGGAGAACGCAAGTGCACAAAACTTGTGTTTCTGGGGAAAACATAACGAATCCAAGGCTTTGAGCTGCCCCCTATGGAGGCGCTGGGAACCTGGGTCCAGAGCAGGGAATATTTTGCCCGTGGCAGACACATCCCAAGTGATTTCAGGCGTGGCCGAGCGTTACGCGTCGTCGCTTTTCGAACTTGCGCTTGAAGCTGGTGCAGTAGACGCAGTCGGTAAGGATCTTTCTCGGATCCAGGCGATGATCGATGACAGCGCCGACCTCAAGCGTCTCGTTCTGTCACCAGTCTTTTCGGCTGATGAGCAATTGAAGGCGGTCACGGCCATACTTGAAAAGGCCGGCATCTCGGGCCTTGCGCTGAACTACGTCAAGGTTGTCACCGACAACCGGCGTTTGTTCGCTCTCAGCGGCATGATTGCTGCCTACCACCAGATTGCCGCTCGTCATCGTGGCGAGATAACGGCCTATGTTACTTCTGCACATGCCCTGACGGCTGAGCAGGAAAACGAACTGAAGGCGGCGCTGAAGAGCGTTACCGGCAAGGATGTTTCAATCGCACTCACGGTTGATGCGTCTCTTCTTGGTGGGCTGATCGTCAAGGTCGGCTCGCGCCAGATCGACACGTCTCTTCGCACCAAACTTTCCACCCTTAAGCTTGCACTGAAAGAGGTTGGCTGATGGATATCCGCGCCGCGGAAATTTCCGCAATTCTGAAAGATCAAATCAAAAACTTCGGCAAAGAGGCAGAGGTCTCTGAAGTCGGCCAGGTTCTGTCCGTTGGTGACGGTATCGCCCGTGTCTACGGTCTCGACAATGTCCAGGCCGGTGAAATGGTCGAATTCCCGGGCGGCATCCGCGGCATGGCGCTCAACCTCGAAGCCGACAACGTCGGTGTGGTTATCTTCGGCGCAGACCGTGACATCAAGGAAGGCGACACCGTCAAGCGTACGGGTGCAATCGTTGACGTGCCAGTTGGTCCGGAACTTCTCGGACGCGTCGTTGACGCGCTCGGCAACCCGATCGACGGCAAGGGTCCGATCAACGCAACCCGTCGTTCGCGTGTCGACGTAAAGGCTCCGGGCATCATTCCGCGCAAGTCGGTACATGAGCCGATGTCGACCGGCCTCAAGGCCATCGACGCTCTCATCCCGGTTGGCCGTGGCCAGCGCGAGCTGGTCATTGGTGACCGTCAGACCGGTAAGACCGCCATCATCCTGGACGCCTTCCTCAACCAGAAGGCCATCCACGACAACGGCCCCGAGAACGACAAGCTGTACTGCGTCTACGTCGCCGTCGGCCAGAAGCGCTCGACCGTTGCCCAGTTCGTGAAGGTTCTCGAAGAGCGTGGCGCTCTCCAGTACTCGATCATTATCGCTGCTACCGCATCCGATCCGGCTCCGATGCAGTATCTCGCACCGTTCGCCGGCTGCGCGATGGGCGAATACTTCCGCGACAACGGCCAGCACGCCCTGATCGCATACGACGACCTGTCCAAGCAGGCTGTGGCCTACCGCCAGATGTCGCTTCTGCTGCGCCGTCCGCCGGGCCGTGAAGCTTATCCGGGCGACGTCTTCTACCTGCATTCGCGTCTGCTCGAGCGCGCCGCCAAGATGGGTGACGCTGCTGGCGCCGGTTCGCTGACCGCTCTGCCGGTCATCGAAACCCAGGGTAACGACGTTTCGGCCTTTATTCCGACCAACGTTATCTCGATCACCGACGGTCAGATCTTCCTTGAAACCGACCTGTTCTACCAGGGCATTCGTCCGGCCGTTAACGTCGGTCTGTCGGTTTCGCGCGTTGGTTCTGCCGCCCAGATCAAGGCGATGAAGCAGGTTGCCGGCTCGATCAAGGGTGAACTCGCCCAGTATCGTGAAATGGCTGCCTTCGCCCAGTTCGGTTCGGACCTTGACGCTGCAACCCAGCGCCTGCTGAACCGTGGTGCTCGCCTGACCGAGCTCCTGAAGCAGCCGCAGTTCTCGCCGCTGAAGACGGAAGAACAGGTTGCTGTGATCTTCGCTGGCGTCAACGGTTACCTGGACAAGATCCCGGTCAGCCAGGTCGGCAAGTTCGAGCAGGGTCTGCTGTCCTACCTCCGTTCGGAAGGCAAGGCGATCCTCGACACGATCCGCACCGAAAAGGCGATCAGCGACGATACCAAGGGCAAGCTCAAGGCCGCTCTCGATAGCTACGCGAAGAACTTCGCCTAATTCAGGCTCAAGCCAAGGACGGATAACGGATGCCTTCACTTAAGGATCTGAAAAACCGGATCGCCTCCGTCAAGGCGACGCAGAAGATCACCAAGGCGATGAAAATGGTCGCTGCGGCGAAGCTGCGTCGTGCGCAGGAGGCGGCCGAGGCTGCCCGGCCATATTCGCAGCGCATGAGCATGGTTCTTGCCAACATCGCTCAGGCAGTTGGTGGCGACGAGAGCGTGCCGCGTTTGATGACCGGTACCGGGAAGGACGATGTGCACCTGCTCGTCGTCTGCACCGCGGAGCGCGGCCTTTGCGGCGGCTTCAATTCGCAGATCTCGCGTTATGCTCGTGATCATGCCCGAAAGCTTCTTGCCCAGGGCAAGACGGTCAAGATCTTCTGCGTCGGCAAGAAGGGCTATGACAGTCTGCGTCGCGAATTCGGTGCGATGATCGTCGAGCGTACGGACCTGCGCGAAGTCAAGCGCGTTGGTTTCTCGGATGCGGATGCCATCGGGCGCAAGGTGATCGCCATGTTTGATCGTGGTGAATTCGACGTCTGCACGCTGTTCTATTCTGAATTCAAGTCGGTCATCAGCCAGGTGCCGACGGGTCTGCAGCTGATACCGGCTGCTGCCCCGACGGATGCTGGCGCTCAGGATGGCGCTTCGTCGCTTTATGAATACGAGCCGGATGCCGGTGCGATCCTTGCCGATCTCATCCCGCGCAACATCTCGGTTCAGATCTTCCGGGCTCTGCTCGAAAACGTTGCTGGTGAAATGGGCGCAAAGATGAGTGCCATGGATAACGCGACGCGCAATGCAGGTGAGATGATCAACAAACTGACATTGTCCTACAACCGTCAGCGTCAGGCGCAGATCACCAAGGAACTCATTGAAATCATTTCGGGCGCGGAAGCGCTCTGAGGTTAAGGAAAGAGGGTAAGGTACATGGCTAAGGCAGCTACCCCGAAATCAAAGGCGGCAAAGGCCGCAACCGGTTCTGTCGGCAAGGTGACCCAGGTCATCGGCGCTGTCGTGGACGTGGCGTTCGACGGTGAACTGCCCGCGATCCTGAACGCACTTGAAACCAACAATGGCGGCAACCGTCTGGTTCTCGAAGTTGCTCAGCACCTCGGCGAAAACCAGGTCCGTACGATCGCCATGGACTCGACCGAAGGTCTTGTTCGCGGCCAGGAAGTGGTCGACACCGGCGCACCAATCTCGGTTCCGGTCGGCAAGGAAACCCTTGGCCGTATCATGAACGTCATCGGTGAACCCGTTGATGAAGCTGGTCCGATCGAAACATCCGGTCGCCGCGCAATCCACCAGGACGCACCGGCCTATGTCGATCAGTCGACCGAAGCCCAGATCCTGGTTACCGGCATCAAGGTTGTCGACCTGCTCGCTCCCTACGCCAAGGGCGGCAAGATCGGTCTGTTCGGTGGCGCCGGCGTTGGCAAGACCGTTCTCATCATGGAACTGATCAACAACGTCGCCAAGGCACACGGTGGTTATTCGGTCTTCGCTGGCGTGGGTGAACGTACCCGCGAAGGCAACGACCTTTATCACGAAATGATCGAGTCTGGCGTTAACAAGCATGGCGGTGGTGAAGGCTCCAAGGCTGCTCTCGTTTACGGCCAGATGAACGAGCCGCCGGGCGCTCGTGCGCGTGTTGCTCTGACCGGTCTGACGATCGCCGAGCAGTTCCGTGACGAAGGCCAGGACGTTCTCTTCTTCGTGGACAACATCTTCCGCTTCACCCAGGCAGGTTCCGAAGTGTCGGCTCTGCTCGGCCGTATCCCGTCGGCCGTTGGTTATCAGCCGACTCTGGCCACCGACATGGGTCAGATGCAGGAGCGCATCACCACCACGACCAAGGGCTCGATTACCTCGGTTCAGGCCATTTACGTTCCGGCCGACGACTTGACCGACCCGGCACCGGCAACTTCGTTTGCCCACCTGGATGCAACGACCGTTCTGTCGCGTTCGATTGCTGAAAAGGGTATCTATCCGGCCGTTGACCCGCTGGACTCCACATCGCGTATGCTCGACCCGATGATCGTCGGCGCAGAGCATTATGAAGTGGCTCGCAAGGTGCAGTCGACGCTGCAGCGCTACAAGGCGCTTCAGGATATCATCGCAATCCTGGGTATGGACGAACTCTCTGAAGAAGACCGTCTGGCTGTTGCCCGCGCCCGCAAGATCGAGCGCTTCCTGTCGCAGCCGTTCTTCGTTGCTGAAGTCTTCACCGGTTCGCCGGGCAAGCTGGTCGCACTCGAAGACACGATCAAGGGCTTCAAGGGTCTGGTCAACGGCGAGTATGATCACCTTCCGGAAGCTGCCTTCTACATGGTCGGTTCGATGGACGAAGCGATCGAAAAGGCCAAGAAGCTGGCTGCCGAAGCTGCCTGATCAAGGACCGGCGTGCGTGAAGGCGCACGCCTCTCCCACTCAATTGAAGAAGTGAACCGTCATGGCCGACAATTTCTCTTTTGAACTCGTATCGCCCGAGCGTCTGCTGCTTTCCGAAAAGGTGAGCGAAGTGGTCATTCCGGCGACAGACGGCGAAATGACCGTGATGGCAAACCATGCTCCGACCATGACAACCATCAAGCCGGGTGTGGTCTCCGTGAAGCTCGCTTCCGGTCAGGTCTCCAAATATGTGGTATTTGGCGGCTTTGCCGACGTCCTGCCGACAGGCTGCACGCTATTGGCTGAGTCGGCTGTCCCAATGAGCGAAATCTCTGCCGAGACGCTGAAGAAGCGGATTGATGACGCTCGCAAGGAACTCGACAGCGCGCATCACAACGATCATCGCACGAAGCTTGAACAATATCTCGCTGAACTGACAAATCTCAACGGCATCCTCGTTGCTGCATAAGTTCGGCGTTCTGTAAGTCGTTAAAGGAGCCGGGTCCTCGCGTCCGGCTTTTTTCATGCGCTGATATCAGGCAGATGCGGCATCCTCCAGGATCATCGCCGAGCCCTTTTCGGCGACCATCATCGTCGGGGCGTTGATGTTGCCCGCCGTGATGTTCGGGAAGACAGAGGCATCGACAATGCGAAGCCCCGGGACGCCATGCACCCGGAGCCGGGCATCCACCACAGTTTCGCGGGGATCGCTGCCCATCGCACAGGTGCCGCAGAGGTGGTAGATGGAGCCGCTGTTGAAGCGGAAATAGTCAAGCAGTTTGTCATCGCTTTCGACCGTCTTCGAAGGCGATACCTCCTCCTCCACCCAATCCGACAGCGCCCGCGCATTCGCGATCCGGCGCATCATCCGGCTCCCCTGCAGGACCTCCTCGATGTCCCGTTGCGTCGACAGGTAGTTCGGGCGGATCAGGGGGGCGTCTGCGGCATCGGGTGACGCTATGGTCACCGTTCCCTTGCTCGTCGGCCGGCAGGCGTTGAAGGCGATCAGGAAGCCGGGATAGGGCTCGGGCGTCAGGCTGGCCCGCGGATTGTCCGGAATGCGGTAGGAGAGCGGGTTGAAATAGAGCTGGATGTTGGGCCTGATCTCCTCAGGCGAGCCTCGGAAGAAGCCTCCGGCCTGATTGACGCTCATCGCAAAGGGACCGCTGCGCTTCAGCAGCCACATCAAGCCAAAGCGGGCCTGGCCGATCAGGCTCGCAAAATCGCCATTCAGCGTCGGCTTCTTCGAGCGGTAGTAGAAGCTGGCGCAGAGGTGGTCCTGCAGGTTCTTGCCGACGGCGGGCAGATGCCTGCGCGTCTCGATACCCTGGGCAAAGAGGGTTGCCCCATCGCCGAGGCCTGAAAGCTGCATCAGCTTTGGCGTATCGACGGCCCCTGCCGCCAGGATCACCTCGCGGCGGGCGCTGAAGCGTCTCGCCCGCCCATGCTGCATGACCTCGATGCCCGACACCCTGCCGTCCGTCTCGACCAGCAGACGCCGCGCATGGGCCTCGCGCTCGATCGTCAGGTTCGCTCGCTTGAGCGCCGGGCGCAGATATTCAGCGCTCGAATGCGAGCGCTGGCCGCGCCTTGTGTTGACGTCGTAGACGCCGGCGCCCTCGATCGTCGCGCCGTTGAAATCTTCGTTCAGGGGCAAGCCAAGCTCGTTGCAGGCGTCGAGAAAAGCGTCGCTCACCGGATGCGTGGCGCCACGCATCGGCGTCACATGGATCGGGCCATTACCACCATGCCACGGGCTTTCGCCACGGGCATGGGTTTCCAACTTGCGGAAGTAGGGCAACACGTCGTCGAAGCCCCAGCCCGGGTTTCCGGCATCGCGCCAGTCGTCGAAATCCTGACGCGCGCCCCGTACGAAGACCATGGCATTGATCGAGCCGGAACCACCCTGCACCTTGCCGCGCGGAGCGTAGATCCGCCGACAGCCGAGATTGGGCTCGGGCTCGGTGCGGTACATCCAGTTGACCTTCGGATTGTAGTAGCTCTTGGCATAGCCGACCGGGATCTTGAACCAGAAGGATTTGTCCTCGCCGCCCGCCTCGATCAGGAGCACCGTATGACGCCCGCTTTCGCTCAGGCGGCTGGCCACGATGCAGCCTGCCGAGCCTGCACCGACCACGATGAAATCGAAGATCATAGGATATCCTCAGCCCTTGGCCGGTGCGAAGGCCTTTACGTCGGCATGCTCGGGCGCCATCTGCAGGTGCAGCCTGTCGCCGGTATAGGGCGTGTGCTTTGCGATGACCTCGTCGTTCAGTTCGATGCCGAGGCCCGGCTCGCGCGACGGAATGAGATAGCCGTCGTCGAAGCCGAGCTTCGTCTTCAGCACCTCGGCATGGAAGCCGCCGAAATCCATGATCGCCTCGTGGATCAGGAAGTTCGGGCAGGTGGCCGCGAGCTGAATCGAGGCGGCTGCCCCGACCGGGCCGTTATAGAGATGCGGCGCGATCTGCGCATAAAAGGTTTCGGCCATCCCGGCGATCTTCTTTGCTTCCAGAAGCCCACCGACGCGAGCGACATTCATCTGCAGGATGGAGGCAGAGCCAAGCTGCAATACTCTCTGGAATTCGTATTTCGTCGTCAGCCGCTCGCCCGTCGAGACGGGGATCGAAGTGGCGCGGGCGACTTCCGCCATCGCCGCTTCCTGGCCGGGAGGAACGGGCTCCTCGAACCAGAGCGGATCGTATCTCTCCAGCCGCTTCGCAAGTCGGATCGCCGAGGAGGGCACCATCTGGCCATGGGTGCCGAAAAGGATGTCGGCGCGGTTGCCGATGGCATCACGGATCTTGCGGCAGAACTCTTCGCAGCGGTCCATGACCGGCAGTGACAGCTGGTGACCGGAATAATTGGTATAGGGGCCCGCCGGATCGAATTTCAGCCCGGTGAAACCCGCCTCGACCATGCGGATCGCCTCTTCGGCGGCGAGATCGGGATCGTTGTAGTCGTATTCCCCGGCTGAATTCTTCGGATAGAGGTAGGTGTAGGCGCGCAGCTTGTCGTGGACCGGGCCGCCCAGCAGATCGGCGACCGGCCGTCCGCCAGCCTTGCCGATGATGTCCCAGCAGGCGATTTCGAGGCCGGAGATGATCCCGACCATGGTCGGGTCCGGCCGCTGGGTGAAGCCGCTCGAATAGGCCGCGCGCCAGAAGCGCTCGATCTGGTGCGGGTCGTGACCTTCGAGATAGCGGGTGAAGACGTCTTCGACGAGAACCGCGATGCCAGAGGGGTGGAAGGCGGTCGAATAGATCTCGCCGACGCCCTTGATGCCGCAGGCCGTCTCCAGCTCGACGAAGATCCAGTACATACCGCCGATATGCGGCGCGGGCGTTGCGACAACGTGTGTCTTGAGTGAAGCGACTTTCATGACTGCCCCCGATGAAAAATTCTTGAGCCGGCTAATCGGCAATCACTGCTTGAGGATGACGAGGCGGGTCTGGGTGAATTCCAGCATGCCGTGCTTGCCGTCGTCGCCACCGAGGCCGGAGCGTTTCCAGCCGGCGTGGTAACCCTGGTAGGGATCGGCCGGGAAGCGGTTGATGTAGAGTTCGCCCGCCTCGATCTCGTTCGCGGCCTTCATCACCTTTCGGTAATTCTCGGTGAAGACGACGGAGGCGAGGCCGAACTGGTGGTCGCTTGCCATGGCAAGCGCTGCGTCGAAATCGTCATAGATGATCACCGGCAGGACCGGTCCGAAGACCTCTTCCCGGACGATCTCCATGTCATGCCGGCAGCCGGACAACAAAGTGGGAGGATAGAAATAGCCGGCACCTTGCGGAACAAAGCCGCCGGTCTCCAGATTGGCACCTTCTGCCATGGCCCTTTCGACCATGGCGTGCACGCGACTCCGTGCGGTTTCGCTCGCAAGTGGACCCATTGCTTGTGGATTGGACGACCGATCCCCAAAGTTCCTGTCGGAAAACGATGCCTTCAGCTTTTCAAGCAGAGCATCATGCACTGACCGGTGCACATAAAGACGTTCCACGGATGTACAGACCTGCCCACAATGAGCCGTCTTGGCCGCCAGGACGCCTTTGGCTACGGCATCAAGATCGGCATCCGGTTCGACAATTACAGGCGTCTTTCCGCCCAGTTCAAGAGATGGCTTGGCAATGTTTGCCTTGCAGAAATCAAGCACTTTCTGCCCCGCCGACACGCTCCCAGTCAGCGTGATCATGCCTATCTCGGGCCGGGTGCACATCGCCTCGGCCACGTCATGGCTCATGGTCATGATGTTGACGAGACCCGGCGGCAGGTCCGCCTCGGCAATGCATTCGGCAAAGACGAAGGCCGATGTGGGTGTCGTATTGCTGGGGCGCACCACAACGGCGTTCCCTGTAATGAGGGCCGGGGCGATTTTGCGCACCAGTGTATAGATGGGAAAATTGAAAGGGATCAGGCAGGCAACAATGCCGATTGGCGCGCGCTTGAGCATCAGCGTCTCGTCGGGCGTGTCGCTGTCGATCACTTCGCCTTCGATCCGGCGGGCCCATTCGGCGTGGTAGCGCATCAGTTCGACGCCATAGATCACCTCTCCGGTCGCATCCGCCAGGCTCTTGCCCGATTCCCGCGCCAGCGCCTCACCGATCCGGCCAGCGTTCTTCTCCAGGATGTTTGCGAGCTTGCGAAGGGCTTCCCCGCGATTTATGGCCGGCTGCCTTGCCCAATCACGTTGCGCCTTTGACGCCGCCCTTACTGCGTCGACGACTTCATCGGCCGTTGCTGCCGGAACTGATGTGAAGATGTCGCCTGTTGCCGGATTGCGAACATCGATTGTGTTCGCGGTTCTCGGTTCGACGAAAAGACCGCCGATGAAATTCTGATAGCGTTCCACAGATGTCTCCTTGCAAGTCGATGCAAGGGTGGATCTCTTTCGCCCGGTCTCGCAAGCGAGGATTTTTCGGGTGAAGCATGAAAAAAAGGAATGCTGCGTTACTTTGTCGTCTTGCTGGAACCAGTCGACGTTTGCAGTTCTTCCAGCAACCATGAACGGAACGCGGAAACATTCGGGTTGGGCGGACTGTCTGTCCGGGCCACCAGCCAGTAGGATTCGTGCCCTTCTACTTCTACATCAAGCACTTCGGTCAGTTTGCCCTGATCAATCAGATCCTGAACCATGAAACGGTCGGCAACCGTCACGCCGAGACCCGAGGAAGCCGCTTCGATCGCGAGATCAAGCAGGTCAAACTCCAGCCCCCCTGCCGTATCGGTCTCCGTCAGTCCTGCAGCATCCAGCCATCTTTGCCAAGTCAGGTAGCGTCTGTCGGCTGAGGCGAGGACATGCAGAAAGGTGAGCCTTGCGAGATCGAGTGCCTGATCGTGCTTTGCCTCCTCAAGAAGCGACGGGGCGCAGACGGCGATGTGACGCTCCGTCATCAGCAGATCCGCATTCAGCATCGGCCATTCCCCGTCACCAAAGCGAATGGCGCAATCTAACAAACTGCGCTCAGAGAGGCTGTCCTGAAGGTCGGTCGTGATACTGATGTCGATATCTGGCAGGACACGACGCAGCCTGCCAAGGCGAGGCATCAGCCATCGTCTGGCAAAGGTCGGTGGGACATTGATGCGCAGTCGACGCAGGTTACCGCGTTCCATGATGTTGCGAACGGTCAGTTCGACATTGTGGAAGGCGTGCTGGAGTGTCGCCAGGAGTTCAGTGCCCGCAGGAGTAAGCTCAAGATGGTGGTGCCGGCGCACCAGCAATGTCTCACCCAGTTGCTCCTCGAGATTGCGGACCTGACGGCTGACAGCACTTTGTGTCAGGTTCAGGCGATCTGCCGCACGGGTGAAGCTGCGGGTCTGACCAACAACTTCGAAAATCTTCATTGCGGACAGTGCCGGCAGTTTGCGCATGAGCCCCCTCGTCGCTCGCTCTCTTCCGACCATAAATGTCGGTGGGGACATAAAGCAAAGCTTTGCTGCCTTGGTCACGCGCTTTCTCTGCAACTTTTCAGGGAGACGCTTCATGCATGGCAGTTCCTGTGCCATTGTCGGACTGCATGAACGACAGGAGATTACGGCGTGAAAGTTGGGATCATTGGTGCTGGCATGGTGGGAAGCTCGGCGGGATATGCGTTGGCGCTGATGGGGATTGCGCATGAGATTGTCTTGGTGGATCAAAACCATGCGCTTGCTATTGCACAGGCTGAAGACATTTCGCATGCCGTGCCCTTCATGTCCTCAACGGTGGTCCGTCCGGGCGATTACGAAGACCTGCAGGGTGCGGGTGTCATCATTATCGCCGCAGGTGTCAGTCAGAAGCCCGGAGAAACCCGGCTTGCATTGCTTGAGCGCAATACAGAGGTGTTTCGCTCTGTCCTCGCTGCCGTCCTCCCCATCGCTCCTGACGCGATCCTCCTGATTGCCTCGAACCCGGTTGACATCATGACGCAGATTTCGACCCGGATCTCCGGGCTCCCGCCCGGTCGCGTGATTGGATCGGGTACAATACTGGACACGGCCAGGTTCCGCAGCCTTGTCGGTCGCTATCTCGGCATTTCGCCGCAATCTGTGCATGCCTATGTGTTGGGAGAGCATGGCGATAGTGAAGTCCTTGCATGGTCGAGCGCAAAGGCAGGTTCGATCTCGCTTGAGTCCTTTTCGCGCCAGATCGGTGTTCCGCTTACCGAAGCGTTGAAAAGTGAAATAGATGATGGCGTGAGAAATGCTGCCTACAAGATCATCAAGGGCAAGGGTGCGACCTATTATGGGATCGGGGCGGGGCTCGCACGGATCATCAAGGCCATTGTGCAAGACCAGCGCGACGTTCTTTCCGTCTCGATTGTCACGCCCGATGTTGTTGGTGTCGAGGATGTTGCCTTGTCTATACCGAGGGTCATCGGAGCCGCAGGTGTGGTGGCCGATCTCTTCCCTGATCTTGCTGATGAGGAAGCGATCGCCTTGCGCCGCAGCGCCCAGATATTGAAGGAGAGGGTAGATCCCTTGATGCTCTGATCGTTTCATTTTTGGGCCAAATGCCATCTGGCCTCATAAATTCTGGTGTTATGGCAAAGGGATGGGCTATCTACACTGGTGGTTTAGCGTACGTGCCTTATATATCGCCATGTGCGCAATTAACGCTGTGCGCCGGTTTCGAATGCTCGATCCTGCTGGATCGTGTAGAAGGCTCCAAGGGACTATTGCAGTGGGTTTAAACATGGATCTTGCGCAAGTATCGGAGACCGATACAGAAGAACGGCTGGACGATTTCATGTCCAAGGCCAGGGCGGCGAGTGGATTGTTGAAAGCCTTGTCGCATGAGACGCGCCTTCTGATCCTCTGTCTTCTCAGCAATGGTGAGCGCACTGTCAGCGAAATCGAGCAGTTTCTTGGACTGCAGCAGGCTGTGGTATCGCAACAACTGGCCCGGCTTCGCATGGAAAACATCCTGCAGACCAGACGGGATGGACGTCAGATCTACTACCGGATTGCCGACCCACAGCTGAACGAACTGATTTCGGTGCTGTACAAGATGTATTGTGAGCCGGGCAGCAAGATGGCAAGCCTCGAGAGCGACTCGAGGGACGACTAAGCAACGCCTCGTGTCTGCCAGACTTTGGATCCCTGGCGATGATTGACAAGCTGGAATTCTTCATCGCGCTTGCCCGCCAGCAGCATTTTGGTCGCGCGGCGGAAGAATGCGGCGTGACACAGCCGACGCTGTCTGCCGGTATCCGCCAGCTCGAAGAACAACTCGGTGTGATGCTGGTCCAGCGCGGTTCACGTTTTCTCGGTCTCACCCCGGAGGGCCAGCGGGTTCTCGAATGGGCGCGGCGCATCGTTGGGGACACCCGAACCATGCGCGAGGAGATGCGCGCCGCGCGGCGTGGTCTTGCCGGCCATATCCGGCTCGCGGTCATTCCCACCGCGCTTGCCATGGTGCAGAAGCTCACCGAACCCTTCCAGGCACGGCATCCGGACGTCACCTTTTCGGTCCTGTCACGCACCTCGCTGCAGGTCCTGAGCCTGCTTGAAAACCTCGAGATCGACGCCGGCATCACCTATCTCGACAACGAGCCTCTTGGTCGCGTCACCAGCGTGCCGCTCTATTCCGAGCGCTATCACTTGATCACGGCTGTCGGTGCGCCGCTTGCCGATCGTGACAGCGTCTCCTGGAGCGAGGTGGCTGATCTCAGGCTCTGTCTACTGACCGCCGACATGCAAAACCGCCGGATCATCAACCAGCACATGACGGAAGCCGGTGTGGCGCCGAAGCCGACGCTTGAGTCCAATTCGATGATCGTGCTCTTTTCCCATATCCGCACCGGCAAATGGGCTTCGGTCATGCCGAAGAATGTGGCCCAATCCTTCGGCTTCGGCGAGGAGATCCGGATGATCCCAATCACGTCACCCGAGGCGGAGCATCTGGTGGGATTGGTCGCCACCCATCGCGAACCCTTCACCCCGCTCGTCTCAGGCCTGTTGCATGAGGCGCGCTTGCTGTCGGCCTCAAATGCCTTCGATAGAAATCTTCTATCGAACGACGGAAGCGCCGTATTGACCTCCTGAGCCTTGACCCCTCATCATTCTCTGACGAGTGAGCCCGGCAGAGTGTGGCGGGCGAGGAGGACCTATGAACATTCGTGTGGCTGTGGACGACGTTTCTGCCCGCGTTGCAGCGATCGTCGCTGAACTGCAACACTTGGAGGGGCCGATGCTGCCGATCCTGCACCGCCTGCAGGAGGAATTCGGCTATATCCCCGAAGTCGCCAAGCAGATCATCGCAAATGCATTGAACCTGTCGCGCGCTGAGGTGCATGGCGTCATCACCTTCTACCATGATTTCAAGTCCCACCCCTCCGGACGACATGTTCTAAAGCTCTGTCGCGCCGAGGCTTGCCAGTCGATGGGCTGCGAGCCTCTGGCGGACAAGATCAAGGCCAAGCTCGGCATCGACTGGCACGAGACGACGCCTGACGGTGCCGTCACCCTCGAACCCGTCTTCTGTCTCGGCCTCTGCGCCCAGGCGCCGGCTGCGATGCTCGACGGCGAGCTACATGCGCGGCTCGACGAACACTGTCTTAGCGACATTCTGGCGGAGGTGCGGGCATGAGTGTCACCGTCTTCGTCCCCCGCGATGCGGCAGCGCTTGCCGTTGGTGCCGATAAGGTGGCGGCTGCCATCACCCGCGAAGCCAGGGCGCGCGGCAAGGACGTGACCATCGTCCGCAATGGCTCGCGCGGCATGCTGTGGCTGGAAGTGCTGGTCGAGGTTCGCACCGAGAAGGGCCGCGTCGCCTATGGTCCGGTCAGGGCCTCCGATGTGCCTTCGCTCTTCGATGCCGGCTTCCTGGAGGGCGGCGATCATCCGCTTGGCCATGGCCTCACCCACGACATCCCCTTCCTCAAGGGCCAGACGCGGCTCACCTTCGCCCGCTGCGGCGTCACCGATCCGCTCTCGCTCAATGACTATCGCCTCTATCAGGGCCTCAAGGGCCTCGCCAACGCCATTGCGATGGCACCCGCCGAGATCGTCAAACAGGTCACCGACAGTGGCTTGCGCGGTCGCGGTGGCGCTGGCTTCCCGACCGGCATCAAGTGGAAGACGGTGGCGGATGCGAGGGCCAAGCAGAAATACATCGTCTGCAATGCCGATGAGGGCGACAGCGGCACCTTTGCCGACCGGATGATCATGGAGGGTGATCCCTTCGTGTTGATCGAAGGAATGGCGATTGCCGGCATCGCGGTGGGTGCCACCAAGGGCTATGTCTATACCCGCTCCGAATATCCGCATGCGATTGCCATGATGGAAGAGGCGATCCAGATCGCGCGGCGCGAAGGCATCCTCGGTGCCTCGGTCATGGGATCGCCTTACGCCTTCGACATGGAAGTGCGCATGGGTGCCGGCGCCTATGTCTGCGGCGAGGAGACCTCGCTGCTGAACAGCCTCGAAGGCAAGCGCGGCGTTGTCAGAGCCAAGCCGCCGCTTCCGGCACTTCAGGGCCTGTTCGGCAAGCCGACCGTCGTCAACAATGTCATGTCGCTCGCCTCCATTCCCGTGATCATGGATCGCGGTGCGCAGTTCTACCGCGATTTCGGCGTCGGTCGCTCACATGGCACGATCCCGATCCAGCTCGCCGGCAATCTCAAGCATGGCGGCCTCTATGAAACCGCCTTCGGCCTGCCGCTCGGCCAGCTGATCAACGAGATCGGCGGCGGAACGATGTCCGGTCGGCCGGTCAAGGCGGTGCAGGTGGGCGGCCCGCTCGGTGCCTATTTCCCGCCGTCGCTGTTCGATACGGTCTTCGACTATGAGGCCTTTGCCGCCGCTGGCGGTCTCATCGGCCATGCAGGCGTGGTGGTCTTCGATGACAGCGCCGATATGCTGAAGCAGGCGCGCTTCGCCATGGAGTTCTGCGCGGTCGAAAGCTGCGGCAAGTGCACACCCTGCCGCATCGGATCGACGCGTGGCGTCGAGACGGTCGACAAGATCGCGCAAGGTATCGAGCCGGAGAAGAACAAGGTGCTGCTGGAAGATCTCTGCAACACCATGAAATTCGGTTCGCTTTGTGCGCTCGGTGGTTTCACCCCCTATCCGGTGATGAGCGCCATGACGCATTTCCCGGAAGATTTTGTGCCGGCACCGGTCCGGGAGGCTGCGGAATGAGCTTCTTTTCTCTTTCGTCATCCTCGGGCTTGTCCCGAGGATCTACCGACTTTGCCATGCGGGGGACGTTCACAACTGAACCGGCTCCCGAAGTTCAGACGCAGCAGATCCTCGGGACAAGCCCGAGGATGACGGCGGAAAGGTAAGCGCCATGCCCCTCGTTCCTGAAATCGACTACGGCACGCCCGCCTCGCGTTCCGAGAAACTGGTGACGCTCACCATCGACGGTCGCGAGATCACCGTGCCCGAGGGCACGTCGATTATGCGCGCCTCGATGGAGGCCGGCATTCAGGTGCCGAAGCTCTGCGCGACAGATATGGTCGATGCCTTCGGTTCCTGCCGCCTCTGTCTGATCGAGGTGGAGGGCCGCACCGGCACGCCCGCCTCCTGCACCACACCGGTCGCACCCGGCATCGTCGTCCATACGCAGACCGAGCGGCTAAAGGCCATCCGCAAGGGCGTGATGGAGCTTTACATTTCCGACCACCCGCTCGACTGTCTGACCTGTGCTGCCAACGGCGACTGCGAGCTGCAGGACATGGCCGGTGCCGTTGGCTTGCGCGATGTACGCTACGGCTATGACGGCGAAAACCACGTCAAGGCGCGGTCTGCCGAGGGTGCCATCAACGCCCAGTGGATGCCGAAGGACGAGAGCAATCCCTATTTCACCTATGATCCCTCAAAATGCATCGTCTGTTCGCGCTGCGTGCGCGCCTGCGAAGAGGTGCAGGGGACGTTTGCACTGACCATCGAGGGCCGCGGTTTCGACAGCCGCGTTTCGCCCGGTGCGCATGAAGCGTTTCTCTCGTCGGAATGCGTCTCCTGCGGCGCCTGCGTTCAGGCCTGCCCGACGGCAACGCTGACGGAAAAATCCGTGATCGCAATCGGCCAGCCGGAGCATTCGGCAGTCACCACCTGCGCCTATTGCGGCGTCGGCTGTTCCTTCAAGGCGGAGATGCGCGGCGAGGAACTGGTGCGCATGGTGCCGTGGAAAGATGGCCAGGCCAATCGCGGCCATTCCTGCGTCAAGGGCCGCTTCGCCTATGGTTATGCCAGCCACAGGGACCGCATTCTCAACCCGATGATCCGCGAGAAGATCACCGATCCCTGGCGCGAAGTGACCTGGGAAGAGGCCTATGCGCATGTCGCTTCCGAGTTTAAGCGCATCCAGTATCAGTATGGCCGGGAAGCGATCGGCGGCATCACCTCGTCGCGCTGCACCAATGAAGAGACCTATCTGGTCCAGAAGCTGATCCGCGCCGGCTTCGGCAACAACAATGTCGACACCTGCGCCCGCGTCTGCCATTCGCCGACCGGTTACGGCCTCGGCCAGGCCTTCGGCACGTCTGCCGGTACGCAGAACTTCGACTCGGTCGAGCATTCCGATGTCGTCGTGGTCATCGGCGCCAATCCGACCGATGGTCACCCCGTCTTCGGTTCGCGGCTGAAGAAGCGGCTCCGCCAGGGGGCGAAGCTGATAGTCATCGATCCGCGCCGCATCGATCTGGTGCGCACCCCGCATGTGGAGGCGTCTTACCACCTGCCGCTGAAGCCCGGCACCAATGTCGCCGTACTGACAGCACTTGCTCATGTCATCGTCACCGAAGGCCTGTTCGACGAGCGCTTCATCCGCGAGCGCTGCGACTGGTCGGAGTTCGAAGATTGGGCCGCTTTCGTCTCTGAACCGGCGCATTCGCCCGAGGAAACGGAAAAGTTCACCGGCGTGCCGGCTGCTGAACTGCGCGGTGCCGCGCGCCTGTTTGCCACCGGCGGCAATGGTGCCATCTATTACGGCCTCGGCGTCACCGAACACAGCCAGGGCTCGACCACCGTCATGGCGATTGCCAACCTTGCGATGGTCACCGGCAATATTGGCCGCCCCGGCGTCGGCGTGAACCCGCTGCGTGGCCAGAACAATGTCCAGGGCTCCTGCGACATGGGCTCCTTCCCGCATGAGCTGCCCGGCTATCGCCACGTCTCCGACGATGCGACCCGCGAGACCTTCGAAAAGCTCTGGGGTGTCGAGCTCAGCAACGAGCCGGGCTTGCGCATCCCGAACATGTTGGATGCCGCCGTTGATGGCACGTTCAAGGGCATCTATATCCAGGGCGAGGACATCCTGCAGTCCGATCCCGATACCAAGCATGTTTCGGCCGGCCTTGCCGCCATGGAATGCGTCGTCGTGCACGACCTCTTCCTCAACGAGACGGCGAACTATGCGCATGTCTTCCTGCCGGGTTCGACCTTCCTCGAAAAGGACGGGACCTTCACCAATGCCGAGCGCCGCATCAACCGCGTGCGCAAAGTCATGACGCCGAAGAATGGCTATGCCGACTGGGAAGTGACGCAGAAGCTCGCCCAGGCCATGGGCCTAACCTGGAACTACACCCATCCGTCGCAGATCATGGACGAGATTGCGGCGACCACGCCGAGCTTTGCCGGCGTCTCCTATGAGTATCTGGAAAAGATGGGCTCGGTGCAGTGGCCCTGCAACGAGAAATTTCCTGTGGGATCGCCGATCATGCATGTCGACGGTTTTGTGCGCGGCAAGGGCAAGTTCATCCGCACCGAATATGTGCCGACGGACGAGCGCACCGGCCCGCGCTTCCCGCTGCTTCTGACCACCGGTCGCGTTCTATCGCAATACAATGTCGGTGCGCAGACGCGGCGCACGGAAAACAGTGTCTGGCATGAGGAAGACCGCCTGGAGATCCATCCGCATGATGCCGAACAGCGCGGCGTCAAGGATGGCGACTGGATCAAGCTTGCCAGCCGTTCCGGCGAAACGACGCTCCGCGCTCTGATCACCGATCGCGTGGCGCCGGGCGTGGTCTACACGACCTTCCATCACCCCAATACGCAGGCCAATGTCATCACGACAGACTTCTCTGACTGGGCAACCAATTGCCCGGAATACAAGGTGACCGCCGTGCAGGTCTCGCCGTCCAACGGCCCGACCGAGTGGCAGGAGGAGTATGAGGAGCTGAGCCGTCGTTCGCGACGCATTGCCGGCAAGCTGGAAGCGGCGGAATGAGCGATGTGATCGGCTCCACGGTACGGATTGTCGGCGGGCTGAAGGCGAGCCACGGGCACGTCTCGGCCAGCAGCCGGCTCGTGCCGGAGGAGGTGCCGATCGCCTTTTCCTATGCCGGCTCCACCCATGCGGTGATGATGGCGACGCCCGATGATCTCGAGGATTTCGCCGTCGGCTTCTCGCTCGCCGAGGGCATCATCGAGGGGGCCGAAGATGTGGTTGCCATCGACGCCATCGAGGCGGGTGATGGGATCGATGTGCAGGTGACGCTGAAGGAGATGACGGTCGAGGCGCTGGTTGCCAGGCGTCGGCGCATGGCCGGTCCCGTCGGATGCGGGCTTTGCGGGATCGAATCGATCGAACAGGCGAGCCGCCCTGTCCGGCCTGTCGGGGCAGAGGGATTCCGTGTGGCCGCCCGGGACGTTTCCCAGGCCATGGCGCAGCTGACGGGGCGGCAGGATCTCAACCGCCAGACACGCGCCGTCCATGCCGCAGGCTTCTACAGCCTGAGGCAAGGGCTTGTCGCGATCCGCGAGGATGTCGGCCGTCACAATGCGCTCGACAAGCTCGTCGGTGCCGTCGTCATCGGCGGCTGGGAGCCGGCTCAGGGGGCGGTTGTGGTCACGAGCCGTCTGTCCGTCGAGATGGTGCAGAAGACGGCAGCGCTCGGTGCGCCCGTGCTGATTGCCATTTCCGCGCCGACAGCGCTTGCCATCCGCACGGCCGCGCAGGCCGGCATTACCTTGATCGGCATTGCGCGCGACGAGGATTTCGAGATTTTCACCCGGCCCGACCGGGTGGCCGAGGGAGAAAACAGTCATGTCGCTTGATCACGCGGATGAGAAGCTTGTCCGGATGGCGAACCAGATCGCCACCTTCTTTGCTTCGCAGCCGGAGGCGGTCAGGGTGGAAGGGGTTGCCACCCATATCAACAAGTTCTGGGAGCCACGGATGCGCCGGCGGTTCTTCGAGCTTGTCGAGCAGTCCGATGCCGGCTTCCTGCCGCTGGTGAGGGCAGCGGCGATCCATGTTCGAAGGCCCGATCAGGTCTCGATTTAGTAAGCCAAAAACAACAAAAGCGGCCGAAGCCGCTTTCGTTCATACTTTGATGACTGGCTTTACGCCGCCATGTCTTCCAGGTCGCTGCCCTTGAACATCTTGGCGAGGTTCAGGAAGCAGATCATGCCGTTCTCGTTCGCAATGATGCCTTCCGAGAACGTCTTGTCGAAAGATGCCGACACTTCTGGAACCGGCTGAACCTGGCTCGACGGGATGGTCAGGATGTCCGACACCCGGTCGACCAGCATGCCGATGACCATGTTGTGGACTTCGGCAACCACGATCGCAGAGCGCTCGTTGGCTACAGTGCTTTTCATGCCAAGCTTGTAGGCAAGGTCGATGATCGGGATAACGGAACCACGCAGGTTCATCACTCCAATGACATCCGCCGGTGCATGAGGGATCGGCGTAGAAGGGGCCCAGCCGCGAATCTCGCGGATTGTGGTCGTCTTGACGCAGAATTCCTGATCGTGAAGGCGGAAAGCGATAATCTCGAGGGTTTCGCCGCCGAAGCTAGTCGAGTTAATTGTCGTTGCCATCAAAAGTCTTCCCAACCTTCCTGAGCCTTGGCCGCAGTCGCTGCGCCTGATGCCGAGGCGACCCTTGCCATGAGTTTGCGTGCCGGCGATGCCACAGGCTGGGCATCCGTACGCGCTACACTCACTTTAGGGGAAGATTGTTTACCAATTCTAAACTGCGCTACGAGGTCGCGCAGAGACTTTGCTTCCTTCGCCAGACTATGGCTAGCAGCCGTGCTTTCCTCGACCATGGCGGCATTCTGCTGCGTGTTCTGGTCCATGGCGTTGACTGCCTTGTTGATCTCCAGAAGCCCGGTCGACTGTTCACGAGATGCCTCCACGATCGCGATGACGTTGGCGTTGATCTCCTGCACTTCGCTGACAATCTGTTGCAGGGCCTTGCCGGTTTCGCCAACGAGTTCCACACCGTTCTTGACCTGGCTGGAAGACGCGGTAATCAGCGCCTTGATTTCTTTGGCGGCCTTTGCAGAGCGCTGTGCCAGTTCGCGAACTTCCTGGGCAACGACGGCAAAGCCCTTGCCGGCTTCGCCCGCACGGGCTGCTTCGACACCGGCATTCAGCGCCAGCAGATTGGTCTGGAAGGCGATGTCATCGATTACGCCAATGATGTTCGAGATCTCGCGGGACGAATTTTCGATCTGATCCATCGCGCTGATGGCATTCTTGACGACTTCACCAGACTTCTCAGCCCCGCTCTTTGTCCGGCTGACGAGCTGTCCTGCTTCTGTCGCACGCTTCGAGCTGTCTGCCACGGTCTGAGTGATCTGCTCCAGCGCAGCGGCTGTCTCCTCGACGGCAGCCGCCTGCTGCTCTGTGCGCTTGGCAAGATTGTCGGAAGCGCTCCGGATTTCCTCTGAGCCCGAGGCGATCCCGTCAGTATTCGTGCTGACGCTCAGCATTGCCTGTTCAAGTTTGCCAATCGACTCGTTGAAGTCGAGACGAATCTTTTCCAGCGAAGGAATGAAAGGTTTTTCGATACGTGCGGTGAGATCGCCATTCGCAAGCGCTGACAAGCCATCCGCGATGTCGTCAACTGCACGCACCCGTTCGGTGATGTCCGTCGCGTATTTGACGACCTTGAAGACACGACCGCTGGCATCGAAGATCGGATTATAGGATGCCTGGATCCAAACAACCTTACCACCCTTGCCAAGTCGCTTGAATTCCTGCGCCACGTATTTGCCGCTCGCCAGATCTTTCCAGAACTGGCTGTATTCGGATGTCTGGACATAGGCCGGTTCGCAGAACATCGAGTGATGCTTGCCTTTGATCTCGGAGAGCGCGTAGCCCACCGTCTGCAGGAAGTTCTCGTTGGCTGTCAAAATTTCACCGGCCGGGGTAAATTCGATCGTCGCTTGAACCCGTGAAATGGCTTCCAGCTTGCTGGTATTTTCCGCAGACACTGTCTTGGCTGCTGTGACATCACTGGCAATCTTCACCACCTTGTAGGGCTTCTTGCCACGGAAGACCGGGTTGTAGGAGGCCTGTATCCAGATTTCCTGGCCACTCTTGGTGAAGCGCTTGTATTCGCCGCTGTCGAATTCGCCGCGCCCGAGCCTTGCCCAGAAGTCCCTGTATTCCTTGCTCGCCGCATAGGTTGCCTCACAGAAGATCCGGTGGTGCTTGCCCTTGATCTCGGAGAGGCTGTAACCGACCGCCTGACAGAAATTCTCATTGGCGGTGAGAATATTGCCCTCGAGATCGAATTCGATCATGGCCTGTGATTTTGCAAATGCCGCGAGTACGGCTGCCGCATCGCTGCCGGCTGTCTGAAGGAATCCCATTGCACTCTCTCCCAAAAACCGTGTCTGAACCCACGGTGCCCGCTCAAAAAGGTCCGGCAGTCGCTTGCGGGCTCGATGACTGCAGTCGGAATACCCTAATTTATGAGGGGCTAAATTTAATATACATTTAATTTCGGATATTTATAAAAGCTCACGCTGGTCATGCGTGAGCGCCTAGTGGTCATTTGTTGTGCATACAGTTCGACCATGAATGAGGCTGTGTGTTTCGAACCACCTCTCACTGGTCTGGCTGCAAGAGCAAGCATGATATTGTCAGCAAGTGTGTCTTCCTACACCGGCGTCCGAGACGCAAAACGAGAGGGTCAAGCCGGACGGGTCGGCCTGTCGAGAATCTTCTTCCCGAAGAGGCTTGACGCCAAATCCACCATGATCCGGGCACTGCGCCCTCTGTCATCCAGAAACGGGTTGAGCTCTACAATATCCAGAGCGGAAACACGCTTGCTGTCGTGCAGCATCTCCATGATGAGATGCGCTTCGCGGAAGGTAGCTCCACCCGGGACCGTGGTTCCGACGCCAGGTGCAACATCCGGATCAAGGAAGTCAACGTCCAGGCTCACATGCAGAAGTCCGTCTTCGTTCTCAACATGAGAAAGAATGCGTCTGACAATGCTGCCGATGCCCTCTTCATCAATCGCGCGCATATCGAAGACCGTGACATTGTGTTTCGCGATCAACCGACGTTCTTCAACATCCACTGAACGGATGCCCACCTGATAGACGCGCGTCGTGTCCACCAGTGGGCGTGCGGCATCAAGGATAGGTGCAAATTCTGCCTGTCCGCAGAAATAGGCAACTGGCATGCCGTGCATATTCCCGGACGGCGACGTCTCGGGCGAATTGAAGTCTGCATGGGCATCCAGCCAGAGGACGAAGAGCGGCCGCCCCAGTGTCCTCGCATATCGCGCCATCCCCGAAACGCTGCCCATGGACAGGCTATGATCTCCTCCAAGCAGGACGGGCACAGAGCCTTGGGCTGCGGCCTCAAAGGTTGCCTGTTCAATCGCCCGGCAAAATGCACCGACGGTCTGAAGGTTTTTCGCGCCGGCCATTGGCGCCAGGTCTTCGGCGGGTGCTGGACGCAAATCGCCACGATCGGTGATCCGATAGCCGAGTTCCGTCAGGGTCGCCGCAATCCCAGCAATGCGCAAGGCTGCCGGGCCCATCGAGCATCCACCACGTCCTGATCCTTCTTCCAAAGGCACACCGATCAGTGTCACGCTGGCATTATCTTGCATATCACCACTCCACGACGTCTAGGGTCTGCACCTTCTGCTTTTTTGTTGTTTGCAAAAACTCGAAAAATCGTCATAAAGTTCATTTCATTCTGCATTATGCAGCTTCTTGATGACAAAGTGTTGAAGCATGGACGATCTGGACCGCGAGATACTCGGCGCATTACGCCAGAATGCACGCATTCCTGCGGCGTCCCTTGCGGCGATGACCGGGGCGTCACGCGCGACAATTGCGGCGCGTATCGATCGCTTGGTGGCGAATGGCACAATTGCCGCATTCACCATCCGCACAGGGCAGGAAATCCAGCCCAGCGGGGTTCGCGCGGTCGTCATGATCGAAGTTGTCGGCAAGTATGGCGACCGTGTCGCGCATCAGTTGCGGGGCATTCCTCAGGTTCGCGCACTTCATAGTACCAATGGCCGCTGGGATTTCATTGCAGAGCTTGAAGAGCGCGATCTCGCCGGTTTCGATGAAACGCTGCGACGAATTCGCTCGATCGAAGGGATCAACTCGTCGGAGTCCAGCATCCTGCTGAAAACCAGCAAGATGACGTGACCGATCAGTATTCCTTCTCGTAATAGATACCTGCTCCGGCCCCGCGACCGCCCGCTTCGCCCTTCAGCTTCAACCCGCGACCGATGTCGAGATTGATGATCGCCTTGCTGTCGCCGTTGCCGCTTTGTTGGAGCTCCAGATAGGTTCGATCATTCAGGTATTTTCCGGCGCTGAATGTCGTTTGTCCGGTTTCGTCCGTCGAGATGTCGAGGTCGTCGACGCCAAGCGTCGACCTTAGCGCCTGAAAAAGCGAGGAAGACGTGCCGCCTGCCAGCTGCGCTGCGGCGTCTGCCAATTGGGCGATCTGCAGGGGTGAGAGACGAGACAGGGACTGGCCGAAGATCAGCTCTGCGAGAATTTCATCCTGTGGCAAGGCTGGAGACGATGAGAAGGCAATCGCGGGATCATTCGCCAGGCCGGAAATGGTAATCGTGATCGTCGTGCTGTTTGAGGTCGTCGTCGCCTCCATGTCGAGCCTTGGAACGAGCGAGCCGGCGAAGGTGATCGTGCCTCTGGTAAACTGAAGCCGTTTCGTCAGGATCTGAAGGCGTCCCCGTCTCAGCTCGAATGCTCCCACTGCGATCGGAGAGGATACTGTTCCTGTGAGCGTCAATGCGCCGCCCAGTTCGGCATCGATGCCGCGACCCCGGACAAAGATCTGAGACGGCGACGATACCCTGACGTCAAGCCGAACCGGAGAGTTGGATTGCGTGCCATCCGCCGGGCGAACCTCTGTCGTCTGGTTTCGCACAGCCTGAGGCGCATTGCGATGTCTTATGTCGATCTCCGCAAGGCTCGACGGCAGGCGTTCGGGAATTGTGATGGAAGTCTCATCAAGGTTCACCGTGCCTGCCAGCAAAGGCCCGGCAAGCAGCGGCCCTGTGAGCGTCAGATTCCCGTTAACCCTGCTGGTCACCGTGGTTCCGTCGACATAGACCGCATTGTCCAAAACAATTGCGATGTCAGCAGGGAGACCAGCACCTGTCAGATTGATTGTACCGTTGACGCTGACAGTGCCGCCCGTTGCAAGGCGACCTGTCAGGTTGGAGATCTCGGCTGTTGTTCCCGTGAAGTTGACGCTGCCGTTCAGCCCCTCCAGGGCCAGGTTGCGGCGCACATCCACGAGCCGGCTTTCGCTTGTCGTAATCTGACCACGGATCTGCGGGTTCATAGTGGTGCCGGTCACGGAAAGATCAACGGCTGCCTGGCCTTCAAGGGAGAGGCCCTGCGGCGCCAGGATGCTGGTCAGCAACTGAAACGGGATAACGCCATCAAACTGCAGATCGAGTCTCTGGTTGGCAAGGGAGATTGAGCCACCGCCGG
This sequence comes from Peteryoungia desertarenae, assembly GCF_005860795.2. Classification (GTDB taxonomy): domain Bacteria; phylum Pseudomonadota; class Alphaproteobacteria; order Rhizobiales; family Rhizobiaceae; genus Allorhizobium; species Allorhizobium desertarenae. The sequence goes on along the minus strand of NZ_CP058350.1, from coordinate 665,222 downwards.
ACAACGACAAGCCGCTGCCACTGACATTGGTCTCAATCGTCAGCTGATTGTTCTGGAAGCTTCCTTCTGCGGTAACGGTTAGCGGAGGCAGATTGGCGCTGCGCGTTTGGGCCACCTGAGCCTCGGACCATGTCAAATCATAGGTCACATTTGGTGCAGCAGGTGTCCCGGTGACCTCGGCGCTACCTGAAATCGTCCCGGACGGTGCGATGTCCGGTGCAAAGGCAGACGCGAGGCTCGCAGGAACAGAATTGAGCTGCAAGTTGAGGTCGAGGCTTTGACCCGCCGTCCCGCTTACGGTCACTTCCCCCGTTCCAACTGACAGCGTGGTTGGGGGGATCGTCGCCGTGCCATCGGATACTGTAAGGTTCAGCGGTTCGTTCAGCTGGATCGGGATGCCGCGGATGGTGGTCGAGAAAGGATCGATGTCGATCTCAAGGCCATTATCGCCCTGGCGAAGGTTTGTATTAAGCTGGATAGGGACGCCGTCCAGCAGTCCCTCGGCATCGATCGCGGTGTTGCCCGCCAGTTGTTCAAGCGAGATGGTCGGATCCTGGATACGGGTTTCGCCAGACCGGATTTCCTCCGCCGTCAGACTACCCTCAGCAGACAGTTCGGCAAGGTTTGAGGCAGAGATATCAAGCCTTGGTTTGGATATCGACAGTCCGTCACGCGACAGTTGATCGCCTTCGGCTCGGATATCGGCGCTCGTGTTTTCGCCGGTCGAAGACAGGCGAACCTCCCCGCTAAGATCCCCAGAGATTTCCTGGCCCGCGAGGGCTGCCAAGGGACCAATGTCCGGCAGATCGAAATTGATCGTGCCGGAGGGGCGGAAATTGTCGTTGAGTGTGAGCGACCCTTCGACGGTGTTTTCACCATTGCTCAGCCTGATCTGCGGGATGCGTGTCTGTCCATCCTCCGTAGTCAGTTCCGCCGAGCCCTCGATCGGTTGGCCTCCAAGGCGCCCTGAAAGTGTGATGTCGCCTCTGGGGTTTACCGGGTCCGCCGTACCTTGTGCTGTGACGGTCAGATCCTCGATGTCATATCCGGCGGCTTGGCCTTCCGGCACAGTGACTGTTGCCTCGCCCTCAAGTTCATCTAGTGGGCCGCTTGCCGAAATACTCAGATTGGCTCGTCCGCTGATGTTTTCGGAGAGCAGCGACAGATCGTTGAGTTCACCCTCGAGATTGACGTTTACCTCATTGTTTGCGTCAAGGCTCGCCTCGCCGGAGATGGACCCCTTGTCGGTCAAGATCGTCAGGTCACTGATCGCGATGTCTCGCGGCGGACGGTAGTCAATGTGGCCACGTATGGACACCTCATTTTCCAGACGGGATGCCAATTGCTCAGGCAGAAGAGTGGGACTGACTGTTGTTGCAAAGTCGGCTGAGAGACTGTTTTGTGCGAGGTCGTAAACCCCGGACGCTTGCCCATCAATGCGACCGCTGTCGAGGGAGAGTGAGAGGACCTCGACACTGTCGGCCTTCAGCATGATGTCGGCTGCGATCTCTACCGGTGCTTCGAGATACTGAGACAATGTCGGGTCTGTCGAGCGGACTTGCGCCGCCGAGGCTTTGATCGTCAGCGGACCACTGCGATCAGCAATGTCGAACCCGTTACTCGACAAGGCAATTTCAATGTCTGATAGCTGAGTATCCGGGATTTGGAGTTGCGCAAGGGAAAGAGCAGCAGTCAGGGAGGCGTTTGAAGCCATGCCACTAAGTTCAAGTGACAGGTCTTCCAGGGCAAAGGAGAGCGGGGTTTCACCAACCGTCCATTGAATGGACACAGGCTCACCGGTTGCTCTGAAGATAGCGGATAACGTATTTTCTCCGGTGGCGTCATAGCGACCGGACGCTTCCACAGCGAGACTGGCCGAGCGAAGATTACCCCGTTCAATGGTGATGGCGCCGGAGGGATCAAGCACCGTCGAAACGTCAATTTCTGTTTCGCCGGCAAAGGGCTCGCGCAGTTGCGGCGGCAAGAGTTCGGCAAACTGCCCCTGTCCGTCGATAGTGATGCGCCGTTGCTGGTTGTCGAGAAGCTCATGTTCGACCATCAGATTGGCGGTGGGCTGTCCGTCCAGTTCGGCGCCGATCATGCCGCGCCAATCGCTGATGGGACCGTCTCCTTGAATGTCCAGACTGAGCGCCGGGTCACCAGGCAATTGCAGCATGGACGCCAGAAGTCCGCCCTGCGGCTCTGAAAAATCGACATCGAGACGCAACCGGTTGTCATCAGGCGCATAGGCGACATCGCCTCTGAGCCTTGCCTCCCCACCACTCAGTTGCTGCATGTCGAGCGAAGCCTGAAGCTCGCTGCCAATTGCCTGGGCACTGCCCGTTACACCGAAATTTGCCTGCCGACCTGCAATCGCCTCTCCGACCTCGACCCTTGGCAGATTGAGCTCCTCGACGTCGATCTCGATCGGTAGCGAGAAGGGCGCTCCATCGTCGGCTTGCTGTGTGTCACTCGGCTCTGGTGGACGCAATAGGCTCACTGTTTCGGCAAAAATTCGGTCCGCCGTGAAGCGACCGGACAAGAGGTCCAGCGGGGACCATTGAAGCGAGAGATCGTCGACCTGCGCATAGACGCCTTCTTTGTCTGCAACCGTGATCCGGTCGATCGTCAGCTCTCGGCGGAGCAGCGGGCTCGGACCCTCGATCCTGATCTGCTGGTTTTCCGAAGAGATCAGTCCAGCGATCTGCTCTGCTGCAAACTCGGCTCCGAAACGGGTGAAGCCACCAAGCAGAAGCCCCACGATCAGAAGTGTCATCACAACCGCGAACGCGGCAGCAATGATGCGACCAATCCAGAAAAATGCGGACTTCATCAGTGTCATGAGGCCTTGCTCGTCATCGCGCAATCGGATCAGAAGCTCTGACCGATCCCAGCATAAATTCCGTAAGTGCTGCCACCCTCATATCGTTGAAGCGGAACAGCGACATCGAGACGAAGGGGCCCGAACGGTGTCATATAGCGCAGGCCCACGCCGGCTCCCATACGCAGATCCGAAAAGTCTGGTGTCACGTCTGCTGAAACGGTGCCGAAGTCGAAGAATGGCACGATGCCGATGGTTTCCGTCACGCTGATGCGGGCCTCGACCGATCCGGTGACATAGGAGCGTCCGCCCGTTGCCTTGCCGGCAGCGTTGTAGGGCGAAATCTCCTGGAACGAATAGCCGCGCACGGAGCCGCCGCCGCCGGCAAAGAACCGCCGCGTGGCGGGAATTGCGGACAGGTCGCTGCCGCCAAAGAGTGAGCCTGCGTCCAGCCTTGCTGCAAGGACGAGCCGATCCTCTTCGCCAAGACCGAGATAGCCAGAGATGGACCCCTCCACGGACGTAAAGAAGGTGCTGCCGAAGACATCATAGCTGGGTGTCGTCGAAATGCTGGCGCGATAGCCCTCGGTCGGGTTCAGGCGATTGTCTCGGCTGTCGCGGGTATAGGTGAGCGGAACGCCGAGGGTCAGGTAGTCGTTTTCGCCAAAGGCATCCTTGATCATGTCATAGGTCAGGGAAAGCCCGCCCGTCACCGTATCGGTATCATTGATCTCGTAGGAAAGGCTTGCAGATCCGAGGAAGGAGTCTGCTTCGTAGTGGTCCGTGTTGAGCGTCTCTCCCGCGAGCCTTGCCTCGAAGGTCGCTGAGGGGAAGAAGGCGCCGGGCTTGATGAAGGTTGCGCCAAGACTGTAATTCAGGTCCGAGACATCGGTCACATCGCTGACTTCGCCGAGACCTGATATGGAGCCTTCCAGCCGCAGGGACTCAGCCTCGCCGAAGAGGTTGCGGTGGCCCCAATAGCCTTCCAGCCCGAGACCGTCGATCGAGGAATAATTTGCGCCGACACCGAAGTAGCGGTGTTTGCCTTCCGACACGACGATCCCGATCGGAAGCCCGCCCTCCGGCCCGAGTTCTTCGGCTTCCTCGATCGAGACCGATGAGAAAACGCCCAGAGCCCGCAGGCGTTCTGCGGCTTTGCGCAATTGTTGCGGCGAATATTCCTCTCCCTCGCGCAGACGCGAATAGCGCTCGATGAAAGCCGGCTCAACGGAACGTGCGCCCTTGACTGTCACATTGCCGATGGGTGCCACTGGTCCGCCCTCGATCGCGATCGTCACATCCACTGTCGTGGTTGCGTGATCGGCAACGACGTCGCGGCTGGCCAGGGTGGTCAGGGGGCGCCCCTGTTGCTTGACGGCGTTCACCATGCGATCGGTCGCGTTGATGATCGTCAGCGATCCAGCTTCTCCCCCGGTCGTCAGCCCATATTCGGAGGCGTCGAGGCTGGCGGCATCGCCCTCGAGACTGATATCTCCAAGTGTGAATAGGGGTCCAGGCGCGACATTGATCGACACGGGGATCGGTTCGCTGCGGTCAAAGGTCGGGCTCGGTGGGAGGCTGTCGATATCGCGGCCGGCGATCAATACGGTGACGATGCCGCCGTAACGGGCGTTCTCGTAAAGTGTTGCAATAAGTCGGTCTCGATCATCGCGAGCCTTGATCACAAGACCGAGGTCGCCGGAGACGGGTTCATCTTCTTCCTGGATCAGCAAGGATGCCTGTTCGAGCTTCTCAGCAATCTCTTCCGAAGCCCCTGTTACGTCGATGCTTACGTTAAAGCTGACCGGATCCACGACTTCGAGCTCCGGCTCGTCGCTGCCAAAAAGCTCTATGCCAAAGAGTTCTAGCGCGGAAGCCGGTTTGGTCGTGACAGGATTCAGGAAAGCAAGGCACACAGCAAACGCTGTTGTACCAATACGTCGAAACGACGTACCGTCTGGCGACGACAAACTCTTACTCGGCATACGCAATTTCGCTTTCGCGACTGTTTGGGCTTCCCCCGCCCATGTGCAACTTAAGCGAAAAACAGCGAAAAAGAATATAGAAAATTCGGTTTTTCCGGAGAAAACAGGCAGGCGCGCCGCGCGCACCCGCCTGTTCAAGATCAGTAGCCGCGCGGGCAGCTATCAATGTAGCGGCGACCATAGCGGTCACGATAGTAGCACTGGCCGGGCTGCTGGCTGACATTGCCGATGACAGCGCCAGACACGCCGCCGATGGCTGCGCCGACAGCCGCGCCACGGACGTTGCCGGTCACCGCGCCACCGATAATCGCACCAGCACCCGCACCGATGGCCGCGCCACGTTCCGTCTGGGTGCAGCTGGCTGCCGACAAGCCAACCAGCAAGAGCACAAGAGCCTTTTTCATCGATTTCTCTCCTAGTTCATGGTTCCGGTCGGGCCGGATCGATTCTCTCGCGCCACCCCACCCCGGGCATTCTGGCTTTGGCGGTGCGCCTTTGAACCATAGCTTCATCATCATGAATGTCTATGGCCTTGAGCGCCCCATCTGGAAGTGGCTTCCTTCCATGAGCGTTCGAAGATGAACGCAGGATTTACAAGGCTCCCATTGCTGCGCTGCGGAATGGAATTTTTCGTTTCGCCATCGCAAAGTTGTTGATCGCCACACGGAAAACACACACGATAAGCCCAGTGTCAGGGAGGACACGAGGAGGAACAACATGACGAAGGTGACGCTGACGGTGAACGGCCGCTCAGTGAGCGGTGAGTGCGAAGACCGCACGCTGCTCGTACATTTCATTCGGGAAAATCTGGGACTGACAGGAACGCATGTGGGCTGTGATACGACCCAGTGCGGCACCTGCGTCGTTCACATGGACGGGAAATCGATCAAAAGCTGTTCGATCCTTGCCGTTCAGGCGTCCGGCTCTTCGATCACCACCATCGAAGGCATTTCAAACAATGGCGAGCTTCACCCCGTCCAGGCTGCCTTCAAGGAACATCATGGTCTGCAATGCGGCTTCTGCACGCCGGGCATGGTGATGACGGCGCTCGACATGATCTGTCGTCACAATGGCTCCCTCGATGAAGCCACGGTGCGGCATGAACTGGAAGGCAATATCTGTCGCTGCACCGGCTACCACAACATCGTCAAGGCCGTGCTGGCAGCCAATGAAGAAATGCATGCGGGCCGTCAGGCCGCCGAATAAGGCGCTTGGCAGGGCTCGTAGGAACCGGGCTCATCATGAGCCTGAGGGTTCATTGTACGGCTGCTGCCCGATGTCACTGACCGGAATCCTGTTTTTCTGGAGGAGAAGAAGATGGGTGTGGAAGGAATTGGCGCGCGCGTGACGCGCAAGGAAGACAAGCGGTTCTTGACCGGCAAGGGCCGGTATACGGATGACATGGTCGTTCCGGGTATGAAGTTTGCGAGCTTTGTACGCTCGCCCTATGCTCATGCAAAGATCAAATCGATCGACGTTTCTGCGGCCAAGGCCATGCCGGGCGTGATTGACGTTCTCGACGGCAAGCAGCTTCTGGCAGACGGTATCGGCAATCTGATCTGCGGCTGGATGATCCATTCCAAAGACGGCAGTCCGATGAAAATGGGTGCCTGGCGACCACTGGCGCATGAAAAGGTTCGTTATGTGGGCGATGCCGTTGCAATCGTGATTGCGGACAGTGTCGGCGAGGCGCGTGATGCAGCCGAAGCGGTCGTCGTGGATTATGAGGAATTGCCTGTCGTTACCGACGCAGTCGCGGCTCTGCAGTCTGGCGCACCGGAGCTTCATCCCGAGGCCCCCGGCAACCTGATCTTTGACTGGGAAATCGGTGACAGCGCTGCCGCAGATGCGGCTATTGCCCAGGCGGCCCATGTGACCGAGATCGAGATCCTCAATAACCGGCTTTCGCCCAATCCCATGGAGCCGCGGGCGACCCTGGGGGTTTATGACACGGCAGAGGATCACTTCACCTGCTACACAACGTCCCAGAATCCGCATGTGGCGCGCCTTGTGATGAGCGCCTTCTATAATGTCGCGCCGGAGCACAAGCTCCGCGTCATCGCGCCCGACGTCGGCGGCGGTTTCGGTTCCAAAATCTATATCTATCCCGAAGAGGTGGTGTGTCTCTGGGCTTCCAAGAAAACCGGCGTGCCGGTCAAGTGGACGTCGGACCGCACCGAAGCCTTCCTTACCGATGCCCATGGACGCGATCACGTGTCCAAGGTGAAGATGGCCTTTGACAAGGACAACAACATCATTGGCCTGAAGGTCGACACGGTCGCCAATCTCGGGGCCTATATGTCGCTCTTCTCGTCGTCGGTGCCGACCTATCTCTACGCGACACTTCTGTCGGGTCAGTACGCCATCCCCGCGATCCACTGCAATGTCCGCACCGTCTATACAAATACCGTCCCGGTCGATGCCTATCGCGGGGCAGGGCGACCGGAAGCGACCTATCTGCTGGAGCGGACCGTCGAAACGGCGGCCCGTGAACTGGGCGTCTCGCCCGCTGAGCTGCGTCGGCAGAACTTCATCCGCAGCTTCCCATACCAGACGCCGGTCATCATGTGCTACGACGCTGGTGACTATGAGGCATCGCTCTCTGCGGCAATGGAAGCGTCAGACTGGAACGGCTTCCCAGCCCGCAAGGCAGAAGCCGCCAAACGTGGCAAGCTGCGCGGCATCGGCATGAGCTGCTACATCGAAGCCTGCGGCATCGCGCCGTCGGCGGCGGTTGGTTCGCTGGGTGCCGGTGTTGGCCTATGGGAATCGGCTGAGGTTCGGGTGAATGCCGTTGGCACCGTCGAGGTGCTCACCGGTTCGCACAGCCATGGCCAGGGCCATGAAACCACATTTGCCCAACTTGTTGCCGAGCGGCTCGGTGTGCCATTGGACAATGTCTCGATCGTCCATGGTGATACTGACAAGGTCCAGATGGGCATGGGCACCTATGGTTCCCGCTCCGGTGCGGTCGGCATGTCCGCTATTGTCAAGGCGCTCGACAAGGTCGAGGCCAAGGCGAAGAAGATCGCAGCGCATCTGATGGAAGCTGACGAGAGCGACGTCGTCATTGAAAACGGGGAACTGAAGGTTGCCGGAACCGACAAGGCGGTTCCATGGTTCCAAGTGGCGCTGGCTGCCTATACGGCGCACAACCTGCCATCCGGCATGGAGCCCGGCCTCAAGGAGGGGGCCTTCTATGATCCCTCCAACTTTACCTTCCCGGCGGGCTGCTACATCGCCGAGGTCGAGGTTGATCCCGAAACGGGCAAGACCGAGATCATCCAGTTCGTCGCGGCAGACGACTTCGGTAACATCATCAACCCGATGATTGTCGAGGGACAGGTGCATGGAGGCATTGCCCAAGGCATCGGACAGGCCCTTCTCGAAGGGGTTCGTTATGATTCGGCGACCGGCCAGCTACTGACGGCAAGCTACATGGATTACGCCATGCCGCGTGCCGATGATCTGCCGTCCTTCCAGGTGTCGCATCAGAACACGCCGTGTCCGGGCAATCCACTCGGGATCAAGGGATGCGGTGAGGCCGGGGCCATCGGTTCACCACCAGCTCTGATGAATGCCATCACCGATGCGATCGGCAATAATCACCTGAACATGCCCGCAACCCCGCTTGCCGTCTGGACTGCCTTGCAGGCCGTTCAGACGCGGCAGGCCGCTGAATGAGGGAGGAAGATCATGCAGCTTTATTCAACGAGTTATCAGCGTGCGTCCTCCTTGTCAGAGGCGGTCAGCCTGCTGAAAGAAGCAGATGACGGGCAGTTCATCGCCGGTGGTCAGACCCTGATCGCCGCCCTCAAGCAGCGGCTTGCCCAGCCGTCCGATCTGATCGACCTGCGGCACCTGCCGGAACTCAAGGGGATCAGCGTGGATGGTCGAAACGTGACCATCGGTGCCGGTGTCACCCATGCCGACGTTGCTTCGTCTGCCGCGCTTCGGGCGGTCTGTCCGGCACTTTGCCATCTCGCTTCGCTGATCGGGGATCCCCATGTGCGGCACATGGGTACGATCGGCGGTTCGGTGGCCAATGATGATCCGGCTGCAGATTATCCCGCCGCCATGCTGGGGCTGGGAGCGACTATCGTCACCGATCACCGCAGCATTGCAGCCGACGACTTCTTCGTTGGCCTGTTCGAGACAGCACTGGAGCCTGGTGAGATCATCACAGGTGTCACCTTCACGGCGCCTGAGAAGGCTGGTTATGCGAAGTTCCCCAACCCTGCTTCCCGCTATGCGATGACCGGCGTCTTCGTGGCCCAATCGGGTGGCGAAGTTCGAGTTGCGGTGACGGGTGCCGGTTCGGAAGGCGTTTTCCGCCATGGCGGTCTGGAAGCGGCGCTTGCGTCCAACTGGTCGCCGCAGTCGGTTGATGGTGTCGAGATTGAAACTGCATCGCTGATGGCCGACATGCACTGCACGGCAGAGTATCGCGCCAATCTCATAAAGGTGATGGCAAAGCGCGCAGTCCAGGCCAGCTGAGCTTTCGTCGTGCACCAGAAAACAAAGGACGGCTTCGGTCGTCCTTTTTTATCGTAATTGACGCAGATCAAGTTGGCAGGGACCATAATTCATTAGCAATTGATTGCGAGAATTCTGATTTGCGCGCCATTTGTCGCAGTTTAGAATGAATTTACAAAACGGGGGTTGACCCTGATGCCGTTGGCTTTCAAAAGAAAGTCAAAGACTGGAGCTTGGGCATGGATTTCGAGGCGTTTTTCAAGAGCGAATTGGACGGACTTCACGAAGAAGGACGTTACCGTGTCTTTGCCGATCTGGAACGCCAGCGTGGCAATTTTCCCCGAGCAACCCGCTATACGGAAAACGGCACTCAGGACGTGACGGTCTGGTGTTCGAACGACTATCTTGGAATGGGTCAGAACGAACTTGTCGTCAACGCCATGAAACAGGCGATCGATGACTGTGGCGCCGGTGCCGGTGGCACCCGCAACATTTCCGGCACCAATCATTATCATGTTCTGCTGGAGCGCGAGCTTGCCGATCTGCATGGCAAGGAATCGGCGCTGATCTTCACCTCAGGTTACATTTCCAACTGGGCGACGCTTGGCACGCTCGGTGCGAAGATCCCCGGCCTGATCATCTTTTCAGACGCCCTGAACCATGCATCGATGATCGAAGGCATTCGCCATTCCAAGGCCGAGCGTGTCATCTGGAAGCATAACGATCTGAAGGACCTTGAGGCCAAGCTGGCTGCTGCCGATCCGAAGGCGCCGAAGATGATCGCGTTCGAATCCGTCTATTCGATGGATGGCGATATCGCGCCGATCAAGGAGATCTGTGATCTCGCCGACAAATATGGCGCGATGACTTATCTCGACGAAGTTCATGCCGTCGGCATGTATGGAGCCCATGGTGGCGGTATTGCCGAGCGCGAAGGCCTGATGGATCGCCTGACGATTATCGAAGGCACACTTGGCAAGGCATTCGGCGTGATGGGTGGCTATATCGCCGCTTCTGCTGCCCTTTGCGACTTCGTCCGCTCCTTTGCCTCGGGCTTCATCTTCACGACGGCTCTGCCGCCGGCTCTGGCCGCTGGAGCCTTGGCTTCGATCCGTCATCTGAAGACCAGCCAGATCGAGCGCTTTGCCCATCAGGAACGTGTGCGTCGCCTGCGCTCCATGCTGGACGCCGCCGGCATCCCGCATATGCCGAACCCGAGCCATATCGTGCCGGTCATGGTCGGCGACGCCGCCAAGTGCAAGTGGATCTCCGACCTGCTGCTCGACAACTGTTCCATCTATGTGCAGCCGATCAACTACCCGACGGTCCCGAAAAAGACCGAACGCCTGCGCATTACGCCAACGCCCTTGCATTCGGACGCCGATCTCGAACATCTCGTCGGTTCGCTGCATCAGCTCTGGTCGCGTTGCGCGCTTGCGCGTGCGGTGGCCTGAACAAGCCGCAAATCTGCTGTGTTGATTGAATGCAGGCCTCCTACTGGGCGGCCTTTGCATAGGTGGCAATGACGCCTTTCGCGCGACCGCGCGCTTCTGCGTCAGCGGCAAAAACGTCATCTATGCTGCTTCCAGGCGGACACTGCACCATGTCGTCCATCACCTGTTCCACCACGTCTGCCATATCGAGGAAGCGGATCTTCTCCTCGACAAAGGCGCCGAACGCCGTTTCCTCCGCTGCATTCAGAATTGCGCCCTGCAATCCGCCGCGTTCCAATGCGGTTCGGGCAAGTCGCAATGCGGGAAAACGGGTTTCGTCCGGTGCTTCGAAATCCAGTCTTGATAGCTTTGCAAAATCGAGCCGGTCGACATTCAGGGCAGGGCGTTTTGGGTATGTCAGTGCATAGCCGATTGCCGTGCGCATATCGGGGACGCCCAGCTGGGCCATTACCGAACCATCGGCGTAGCCGACCATGGAATGGATGATCGACTGAGGATGTACCACAACCTCGATCTGATCCGGTCGGACGTTGAACAGGTGCCTGGCCTCGATCATCTCCAGGGCCTTGTTGAACATAGATGCGCTGCCAACAGAGATCTTCAAACCCATTGACCAGTTGGGATGCGCGCGCGCGGTGGCGAGCGTCACATTTTCCATCTGCTCGCGTGTATGGGTTCTGAACGGTCCTCCGGAGGCAGTCAGAATGATGCGCTCAAGGGCATGCCGTTGCGGCTCCTCGAGACATTGGAAGATCGCCGAATGTTCGCTGTCGACGGGGATCAGCCGCCCTCCGCCCTTCCGGACAGCTTCGACGAAGAGCGAACCTGCGGACACGAGGCATTCCTTGTTGGCGAGCGCTATATCGGCGCCTCGGGCTGCAGCCGTCAGTGTCGGGGCAAGTCCTGCGGTTCCAACGATTGCCGCCATCACCCAGCCGGCATCAAGGCTCGCGGCCTCATCGAGGCCTGACGCGCCGGCTGCCACGGCGATCCCCGTACCAGACAGTTCATCCTTCAGTGTCTGATAGTGTTGTTCATCTGCTGTCACGGCAAGCTTCGCGCCGAATGCGCGTGCCTGTTCGGCCAGAAGCGCTATGTTGCCATTTCCCGTCAGGGCCATGATCTCGAAGCGTTCGCGACCACCCAGCTGTTGGACGACATCCAGCGTGTTGACGCCGATCGATCCCGTCGAACCTAAGAGGGTGATGCGGCGACGCCTGTCAGTGTCAGTCATGCGGCTTATGTCCGAATTGCTTCAGTATCAGAAGGCTCTACAAGGGAAAGCGAATGCCAGCAAGGGTCCGTGCTGTATGTTCGGTAAGCTGCACCGGAGTCAACATGATCGCCTTTACCAAGACCTATGATCGAGCTGCGCCATTTCTTCTCGTCGTCATCGCCATTTGCGGCCTTGTCGGCGGCGGTCTCCTGCACTGGTTCGAGCTGCCGTTGCATGGCGAATCGCTCTGGCGTGCCGGTGCACTGGTCGTTCTTGTGGCACTCTGTCTGCAGATTGTCCGTTCCCTGGTTGCTGGCCGGGCTGGTGTCGATCTCATTGCGGCACTGTCCATCGGCGTGGGGCTTGCCCTCGACCAGACGCTGGCTGCTGCCATTGTTGCGGTTATGTATGCGGGTGGGCAGCAGCTTGAAAACTATGCCGAAGGACGCGCGCGACGCGACATGACCGCTCTGCTTGGTCGTGTCGCCCGCACTGCCATGCGCTATCAGCCGTCAGGTCTTATGGAAGTTCCGATCGAAGATCTCGTCCCCGGCAACAGAATCCTGCTGCGCAAGGGTGAAGTGGTTCCCGTAGACGGCAGGGTCTCCAAGGGGAACGCGATCCTCGATCTTTCCGCACTCACGGGGGAAGCCGTGCCGGTCGAGATCGGGGCCGGGGGCGAAGTCCCAAGCGGTGCAACCGTCGTTTCTGCACCCTTTGACCTTTCCGTTCTTCGTCCCTCGGCGCAGAGTACCTATGCTGGCATCGTTCGGCTGGTCGAGGCAGCGCAGGAAAGCCGGGCGCCGATGGTGCGCCTTGCAGATCGCTATGCGCTCAGTTTCCTTGCCATCACGCTCGTCTTTGCGGGTTTTGCTTATTGGCTGAGCGGTGATCCAGTCCGGGCTCTGGCGGTTCTGGTCGTCGCGACGCCCTGTCCGCTGATCCTTGCCGTGCCTGTGGCGCTCATCTCCGGGATGTCCAAGGCGGCTGCCAATGGCGTTCTCATCAAGTCCGGTGGTGCGCTTGAAGCGCTGGCCTCCGTCAAGATTGCCGTCATGGACAAGACCGGCACCCTGACCGGTGGTAAGCCGAAGGTTACGGAAGTGATTTGTGAAGCGGGTTTCACGTCAGATCATGTGCTATCTCTGGCGGCTGGTCTCGATCAGGCATCCGGTCATGTGATGGCAACCGCACTGATCGAGGCAGCCGCTTCGAGAGGTTTGAAGCTCGCCTCCCCAGATGAGGTTGAAGAAGCGCCAGGGGAGGGTTTGCACGGCAGGGTCGACGGGGTCCGGATTGCCGTCGGCGGTCGCGGTTATGTCGCCCGGTTTACAGGCATTTTGCCGCCAAAGCTCAAGCTCGATGATGGTATCGCAGTCGTTCATGTTGCCATTGATGGTATCCTTGCAGCCCGGATTTTATTGTCTGACCGCATCCGCGCAGATGCTGCGGACAGTCTGGCCGCCTTCCGCACAGCAGGTGTTACCCGTCTGGTGCTGGCATCTGGTGATCAGACGTCAATTGTCGAACGAGCCGCGACAAGCCTTGGTGTGGATGCAGCCCATGGTGAACTGAAGCCGGAAGACAAGGTCCGTCTCGTGGAGGCCGAACGTCGTCAGGGCGCGGTCATGATGGTTGGTGATGGCGTTAATGACGCGCCGGCACTTGCCCTTGCCGATGTCGGGGTTGCCATGGGTGCGCGGGGGTCTGCGGCTTCCTCGGAAGCGGCGGATGTCGTGTTGCTGACCGATGATCTTGGTCGTCTCCCGGTCGCCCTTGCCATAGCGCAAAGAAGCCGGCGCATCGCACTGCAAAGCGCCATCGCCGGCCTCTGTCTGTCCGCAGTCGCAATGGTGGCCGCGACCTTCGGTTATCTTTTGCCGGTGGAGGGGGCCGTCTTGCAGGAGGTGATCGATGTCGCCGTCATCCTCAATGCACTAAGGGCCCTCACACCGCCAAAACTGGCAACTGGCTAGATCGACGTCTGTGTCTGGCCCTCGCCCGAGGTGCGAACGCGAAGGTTATTCTGGACGTGACTGACGCCCGAGACCTCGTCCACGCAATCTTCGGCACGGCGCTTTTCCCAACGGTCTGTGACAAAGCCGCTGAGCGTCACTTCGCCATCCTTTACGCTCACCTCGATGTCCGAGGCATCGACTGAGCCGTCATCGGCGAGACGGTCATTCGCGTCCTCCTGTATTCGGGAATCGGAACGCTTGTAGCCCTTGGGTCCCTTGCCGCGATGGGTGTCACGTTCGCGTCTCCTGGACGCCTCGTCATCGCCGAACCAGGATGCCACCTCGTCGCTCGCCCGATCCAGAAAGCCGCGATCTTCCTCGGGCTCGCCTCGACGTCGACCATAGCCGCCCCGATAGGAAGGATGATCGGATGGATAATAGCCGCTGCCCGCCCCGCGGGCATATCCACGGGTGCGGTCGCCATAGCCCCGATCGCTCATGTCGCCGTAATAGCCGAGGTCGTCGGTTGTCCAGTCCTCACGGCCCATGCGGGGATAACGCGACCCGGCATAGGAGCCGTAGCCACCTTCATTTCCATAGTCCATCTGTCGATCAGGGCCATAGCGGTCGGCATCGGGTCGGCGTTGCTCGTAGCCTCGGACAAAGCCGCTTTCGCCGGGGCCGTAGTCACCGTCGCCACTATACCCACCAGGTCTTCGCTGGACGTTGCGGGCTTCGCGGCTTGCATACCAGTTGTCTCTGTCTCGGTTGACCATATCTTGATCCTCCTTGGTTCCGGGCCGCTGTATCGCGGCGTCCCGTGTCCAACGTCCGTTGGGGGCGAACGTTCCTTGAAAGGCCCCTCATCGTCGGCCCACGATTGACTCCATTCGGCAGGAACAATTGGAGGTGATCTCCTGTTGTTAGGGAGCTTGTTTCTAAGCGATAGGAGATAAATCACATGGCTGAGAAAACCCTTGAAGACCTGTTCCACGAAACGCTGAAGGACATCTATTACGCCGAGCGTAAGATCCTGAAGACACTGCCGAAAATGGCCCGTGGAGCACAGGACGAAAAGCTGAAGGCTGCCTTCGAAAAGCACCGGGACGAGACGGAAGGCCAGATCGAGCGGCTCCAGCAGGTATTTGAAATGATTGGAAAGCGCCCCCGGGCAAAGACCTGTGATGCCATCGAAGGCATTGTCTCGGAGGGTGAAGAGATCCTTGAAGAGTTCAAAGGTACCGCGGCCTTAGACGCAGGTCTGCTTGCAGCGGCTCAGGCGGTCGAGCACTACGAAATCAGCCGCTACGGTACTCTTCATGCCTGGGCCGAACAGCTGGGCTACAAGGATGCTGCCAAACTTCTCAAGCAGACGCTGGATGAGGAATCCAGGACGGACGAAGCGCTGACCAAGCTTGCCGAGAAGGCGGTCAATACAGCTGCCCAGAAAAAGGCTGCGTGATCATTCATCACGCTGATGATTGAAGCCGGCTCCCCAAGCCGGCTTTTGTCATGTCTGCTCATCTCGAACAGAAGCCTGCTGCAGAAATGCCATTAATCGATCCTCGTCTCTCCTGAGCCCACTAATCTTATCTGGCTGATCCACCAAGACCAGACGTTCTGCTGCGTCGTCATCGGAAGCAAGCTTCAGGATATGAGGATGGACATAGCTGTTGCGGCAAATTGCCGGAGTGTTGTGCAGTGTCTCGGCGGCGGCTTGGCACATGAGCTTGACGGTAATCTTCTCGCCCGCGCGAAGTGCTTTGCCCGCCGCGGCGAGGGCCGCGACGCTGCCGCCCCATGTGCGAAAGGTCTTGGCGGAGACGTGATTGCCGCTCGTTTCCGACAAGTATTGGTTCAGGCGACCGGAATCGATGCGATGGAGTGTACCTCCGCTGTCCTTCCACGAGAACAGGTCGCGGCCTGGCAGGTCGGAAATCTCCTCCAGCACGCGTTGCAGTCTCGGATGCCGCAATGTGCGGCGAACGCGCTTTCCTCCCTTTGCAGTAAAGCTGATGCGGATCGCGTCTTCGTCGAAATGCAGGTGGCGTTTCAGCAGGGTTGTCGCCCCGAAAGTCTTGTTTTCCTCGGCATAGCTGCGGTTTCCGACCCGCATGTGGGTCACATCAAGCAGTATGACGAGTGTCGCGAGGAGAAATGTCTGAAGGTCGCCGTCCCCCTTGAGGTCTTCAAGAACATGGCGGCGGATGACGGGCAGTTTCCTGCCGAAGGGCAACAGTTGATCGAACTTCTGCTGGCTTCTCCAGGCAGCCCAGTCTGGATGATAGCGGTATTGCTTGCGCCCTTTGGCGTCGAGACCCGTCGCTTGCAGATGCCCCTTCGGATCGAGACAAATCCAGACCTGTTCATAGGCTGGCGGGAGGCCAAGATTGCGGATGCGGGCCAGTGTCGCATGATCATCGAGCCGGGCACCATCTGGCCAACGATAGGCAAAGCCCTTGCCGCATCTTCGCCGAGTGATCCCCGGCATGGTATCTGTCACATAAATCAGACCCATCTGCCGCAGGCTGGCTAAATCCGGTTTCAACAGATCGGCTTGTGGTCGCCTTTCATCTGATGCATTCATTCGAGTGAGGCGGGGGAAGACACTTCTCCGAGTTCGCGTCTCAATTGCTGGCGTGCCCTGCTCAGCCGGCTTTTCACCGTTCCGACAGCGCAGCCGCAAATCTCGGCGGCATCCTCATAGCGCTCTCCCAGCATGACGATCAGGACCAGCATTTCGCGATGATGCGATGGCAAGCGTTCCAGAGCTCTGCGAACCTCTTCCGCTTGGACAGTCCATTCCTGGCTTGCCTCCGTCGTCAGTCGAGCCGTGATCCCTTCCGGCAGGCCGATCGTCTCGCGGCTGCTTTTCTTGATACGGGTGCAAAACGTGTTGCGCATGATTGTGAAGAGCCAGGATTTAAGCCGCGTACCCGGTTCGAACTTGTCGAGGTTGGCGAGCGCTTTCGTGAGCGTCTCCTGCACGAGATCATCGGCTTCTTCCGGCTTGGGGCAGAATGTCCGGGCAAAGGCCCTCAAAGCGGGAATGAGTTCAACCACCTCGGATTGTGCGGCAAGCTCTGGTCTTTGTGTCGACAAGGTCGCCCTCCTCCAGGGATAAATGCAATTGAGCGCAATGCGCATGAAACGTCCTTGAGCAACCAAGGTTCCGCTGGCGCGGAGATGAGCGGATCGAGGTATGCGTTCGAACCTTCATTTGCGGGAAACGAATTTGTTGAAGCGGCTCTGACTGCCCGAATTGATCTTGTCCTGATGCAAGAAAGCCAGATCATTCTCCTCGAAGATCCGGAAGAACTGGTCCCAGTCGATCGGCTCAAGAGACTCTTCGGGTTCGCCGAAATCGATACGGAGAATACCTCCGGGCTTGGTCGATTTCACGCGGGCAGGCCGGCCATTGCGTTCTTCCACCCACCGCCGGATACTCTCATGATCGGTGGTCTGTTGCGCGTCCGACATCCCGTTCTCCGTCGTTTGATATTGTCAGGCTTCGACTCGAACGCCGCCCCCGCTGCGATGTTCCACAGTAATACCAAATGTCGATCCTGCGGGTTCCTGTCATCGACACTTGCTATATGTTCTGAAGGTTTGCGGGAACATCTCGATGCCCCTCTGGTTCGACCGCTTGCAACAGCAGTGAAGACGAATCCCGCGAGGACGACAAAGATGAAACAAGTGGAAATGGCAGAGGGGCAGGGTAGCCTTCATGTGGGGGATAGCCATGCGCTCGTGACCTACCAGCTGAAGGCACTAGCCGCGACGGACGAAAGCTGGCATGTCACGGTCAGCTTGAAGGCCCCTCGGGACTGGTTGCTCCAGATGGGATTTTCCTCCGTCGCCGAGTTGCAGCGCAATCACGACGGTTCGGTCGAAGTCGGTCTGGCCGAACCTCTGGATGTGGGAGACAACATCTCAGTCACTCTCCACTCGGAAGCCATGATGTTTGACAGTCGTGAAGCCATGTCGGAAAAATTTCCGGAGTTCGGCAGCTTGCCCGGTGCGGTGTGAGAGGATGGCCCCATGGGCTATTTCGACCGTGCGATCAGGCATGTCGGATTTCCGTTCGCTGATAAGGCAATCCGATTTCCCAACATTTGCGTAGTGGTGAAATGTAAGTGAACCGTAACTGCTGGCAGTTGCAAGTTGGTAACGGCCGGAGGACATGACATGGCACAGAAGACAAAAACCGACCCAGACTCCTCCCGAGCCCGCAAGGACGATGTCGTCCATCAGAAGCTGAACATCCTGATGAGCGAACTGAAGCGCGAAGATGTGCCGCCACATTTGCATGACCTGGCGCTGCAATTGCAGGATGCCTTGAATGAGCGGCAGGATTAAATCCGTCGCTCCAGACCTCGGAACCAACGCGTCCTAACGGGGTTGCTTGCTTATGGATCTCTTTCAAAGGAGCAAACATGAGCAATTTCTTATGGTTCTTTGCAGTCGCAATCGGTCCCGTCATCCTGGGAGGCGCGCTGTTATTCGCGCTGACGAGGCAGCGCAAACTGTCTTCCCGGGAAAAGCTGTCTCAATCGGAAACTATCAGAGACCTCTATGACAAGGATAGCCGGGACCGGATGCGATGAATATCCGGGGGCGAGACGGCCCCCGTTCATTGTCAGACGAAGTTGCCATTCTTGGGATCGTAGCGTTTGCCCTTGGCCATCAAGGCCAGTTCCACAAGCTCTTCTTCGTCATGCACTCCATTCTCATAGAGATAAACCAAGAGTGCGGCTGCATTTTCTGCATACGTCATGTCGGGGATCAAGTTTTCCTGGCGATTGATCCGTCTTACCGCTCTTTCGACGATGTCGGCTTTGTTGGCCGATGCGCCTTGGGATGCAGATACCATAATGGTGTCCTCCCTGGTTGGGAGCCGACGGAAACCTCCGCCCGCTTCGTGGCACAGGCCTTATCATGAGCATTTTAGCAGTTTGTACAACCCTTCAATATCTAGGGTTCGACAATTGGAGATATGGTGGTGATCCCGACGTGATTCGAACACGTGACCCTCAGATTAGGAATCTGATGCTCTATCCTGCTGAGCTACGGGACCACTAATCCCCTGCATACAAAAGCCGAAGCTCCAAGCCAAGAGCTTTTGCGGAGGAATGCTAGGCCGGCAATCGCTGCTCCACCAATTTGGCCCAATAGGACACCCCATAGGCGATGGCTTCGTCATTGAAGTCATAGGCTGGATTGTGCAGGCCAGCAGTTTCGCCATTGCCGATCAGGATATAGGCGCCGGGCCTTGCCTGCAGCATGAAGGCGAAGTCTTCACCGGCCATGGTCGGATCGACCTCCGTGTCGACGTGATCTCGTCCTGCAACATCGATGGCTGCCTGTGCGGCAAAATTCGTCTGGTCGGCGTGATTGACCGTGACCGGGCAAGCGCGCTCATAGTCGTATTCGATGGCGGCGCCGTGGGCGGCGGCGATGCCGGCGGCGATCTCGCCGATCCGGCGCTCGGCCAGGTCGCGGACCTCTTCGTCCAGCGAACGTACCGTTCCGGAGATAAAGGCCTCTTCGGGGATGATGTTGTGGGTGGTCCCGGCATGGAACTGTGTCACCGAGACCACGACGGAGCGCAGCGGATTGGCATTGCGTGCGGCGATCGTCTGCAGGGCGCCGACGATCTGGGCACCGATGACTATGGTATCGGCGGTGTTGTGCGGTTCCGCCGCGTGGCCGCCACGGCCGGTAAGCTTCAGTGAGAACTTGTCGGGAGCCGCCATGATGCCCCCCTTGCGAATGGCGAAGGTGCCGACCGGCAGTCCCGGCATGTTATGCATGCCGTAGACCTCTTCGATCGCGAAACGATCCATCAGGCCATCCTCGACCATGGCGAGCGCACCCCGCCCGCCTTCTTCCGCAGGTTGAAATATCACGGCAGCACGTCCGGCGAAATTGCGGGTCTCTGCGAGATACTTTGCAGCCCCCAGAAGCATGGATGTATGGCCATCATGCCCACATGCATGCATGCGGCCCGGGATGGTCGAGGCATAGTCCTTGCCGGTAATCTCGTCCAGTGGTAGCGCATCCATATCGGCGCGCAGGCCGATCGTGCGGCTGCTCGAACCGCGACCGTTGATAATGCCGACTACACCCGTCCTGCCCAACCCTGTCACGATTTCATCGACGCCGAATTCCCGGAGCTTCCTTTCAACGAAGGCCGCGGTATCGTGAACTTCGTAGAGGATCTCCGGGTGGGCATGCAGATGGCGGCGCCACTCGGTTGCTTCCTCTTGGATTTCCGAAGCGCGATTCAGGACGGGCATGGTGTTTTCCTGCTAACTGTTTTTGACATCACGGAATTGTCGGGACGGAAAGTGCGCCCTAAGATTGACGTATGCAATGGGCTTTGCCATTGCTTCACTACATATGGCAAGCATCTCTGGTTTGCGAGTTCCATCCATATCGCATGAGGAAATAAGCCGTGTTTACGAAGTCTGCCCGCATGTCATGCATGACGGCCCGCCTGCGTCAGGCCGCAGCCGGAGCCTGCCTGCTTGCACTTGTTGCACCGGTTGCCGCCGAGGCAAATCCGACAATGGTCGTCGATGTCGGTAGCGGTCGCGTCATTGCGCATGAGGAAGCTTTCAAGAAATGGTATCCGGCGTCGCTCACCAAGCTGATGTCCGTCTATACTGCTTTTCGAGCGATCAAGGCTGGCGAAATCTCGTTGAATACGGTCATCACGATGAGTGAAAAGGCCGCAGCGCAGCCGGCCAGCAAAATGTATTTCAGGCCGGGTGCCCAACTCACGCTCGACAGTGCGCTCAAGCTCATGATCGTCAAATCGGCAAATGACGTTTCGGTTGCAGTTGGCGAGGCGATCAGCGGCAGTAATGACAAGTTCATTGCGCGGATGAATGCCGAAGCCCAGCGTCTCGGCATGACCTCCTCGCGCTTCGTCAATGCCAATGGCCTGCCCGGCAAGGGCCAATATACGACGGCGCGGGATATGGCGCTGCTGGCGGTGGCGCTGCGTCGCGAGTTTCCCGAGTATGCGTCATATTTCGCGCTTGAAGGGGTGACGACCGGTTCAAAAGATTACCCGAACTTCAACCTCCTGATCGGTCGCTTCAACGGAGCGGATGGCATGAAGACCGGTTACATCTGTGCGTCAGGCTTCAATCAGGTCTCCTCTGCCACCCGCAATGGCCGCACTGTCGTCTCCGTTGTTCTTGGTTCGGACAGCCTGGGCGCGCGCGCGGATCTTTCTGCTGAACTCCTCCAAAAGGGATTGACGGCTTCCCGTGCCGGCGAGCTTCTCACCCAGTTGCGGCCCTATGGCGACGGGCGTGATCGGGTCACGGACATCAGCGCTGAAATCTGCAACCCGACTGCGCGCCAGATCCGCAGCGAGGGCCGCGATGATGCAGGCCGGATGAAGCTCTTGTCTCCCTATATCCGGGAAATGGGTCGTCCGCCGAGAATGGTTTTTGCCGGACTGGTGCCGGGTAGCGAAACCCCGAGGAAGCCTGCGGCCGGTGCTGGCGAGATCGCCAATGTACCGATCCCGAAGCCCCGACCCACATTCTGAGATCCAGCATGTCCCAGCTCGCTGACCGGATTCCGGTCTCCATCATCACCGGCTTCCTCGGGGCTGGGAAGTCGACCTTGCTCAACCAGATCCTGAAAGATCCGGACATGCGCGATGCAGCGCTGATCATCAACGAGTTTGGCGAGGTCGGCATAGATCATATGCTGGTCGAGGCTTCGAGCGACAGTGTTGTGGAGCTATCTGACGGCTGCCTGTGCTGCACGGTCCGTGGTGAACTGGTCGACACCTTGGCCGAGTTGATTGACGGGATGCAGACGGGACGGTTGAAACGGCTCTCGAGGATCGTCATCGAAACCACAGGTCTCGCCGACCCGGCTCCAGTCATGCAGTCGGTCATGGGGCATCCGGCGATTGGCCAGCATTTCGAGCTGGATGGCGTTGTCACGGTGGTTGATGCAGTCAATGGTCTTCCGACTCTTGCCGAGTTTTCCGAAGCGGTTCGCCAGGTTGCGGTCGCCGATCGTCTCATCCTGACCAAGCAGGCGCTGGCCAATGTTTCGACCGTCAATGCTCTCCGGCAGCGCATGCGCGACCTTAACCCGCGAGCGCCCATCACAGATGCCGATCAACTTGGTGTCCGTCCGGCGTCTCTTCTGGTCAATGGGCTTTATGATCCCTCCACCAAGATCGCTGATGTCGATCGGTGGCTTCGTGACGAGATCGCGGATGAGCACCATCATCATCACAGCCATGACCACGACGATCACCATGATGCTCACCACCATCACCATCATCATGATGTGAACCGGCATAACGCGTCCATCCGGTCCTTCTCGATCCTACATGATGTTCCGATCGACCCCATGGCGCTGGACATGTTCATCGATCTTCTCCGGTCGACCCATCCGGAAAAGATCCTTCGGATGAAGGGAATTGTCGCTTTGACGGATCGCCCGGATCGCCCGCTTGTCCTGCATGGCGTGCAGTCGATCTTTCATCCGCCGGTGCGCCTGCCGGCATGGCCAGGAGAGGATCACCGCACCCGTTTGGTTCTGATCACGCGTGATCTTTCCGAAAACTATGTCCGGGATCTGTTTGGCGCGTTTACGGGCAAGCTTGCCATTGACCGTCCGGATCGGACGGCCATGCTGGACAATCCGCTTGCCGTTCCGGGCGTGAAATTCTGACCTTGGCCAGTTCCCCCCGTTCCGATCAGCGCTGCTGTTTCACGTCACGACTTGCGGATCAGGAATCGATGGCCGCCGGTTACCGTCTCGGACTGGACAAGCTCATGGCCATCCTCCCGACAGAAATGCGGTATGTCGATTACGGCCAGCGGATCGGTGGTCTCAACCCAGAGACTGGTCCCGGACGGCAGGGTTGAAAGTCGCTTTCGCGTACGCAAGACCGGCAAGGGGCATTTCAGACCCTTGAGGTCATAGATCTCCGGCTGGTCCATAGTCTTACCAGATCTTCCAGAAGGGCTTCTTCTCTGCTGTCTGGGCCTCACCCTGCTGGTTTTGCGCAGTATTCATCGGGTTCGGTTGCGGAATCGGCGCGGATTGCCCTGCCGCGGCGACAGTTGCGTTTGTGTTTGCCGCCGGTGCCGATTGATTGTTCGTAGTTTCATTTGCTGCTGGGGCTGCCATTTCAGAAACCGCAGCCGAAGCCGAGCCGTTCTGTACATCTTCCAAACGAGCAAGACGCCCTGCCTTGAGGGCTGATCCTGTCGGGGCAAAAGCCAGATCATGCGCGCGAGACTTGCGCAAATCCGCGACCAGCGCCTTGCGCTCGGCCTCGGTCGGATCAATCCAGATCTTTCCGTCGTACTTCTTCAGCGCCTTTTCATAGGCGGCGTCATAGGCCTTGTTGTAGGATGCAAGGGCCATCTCCAGCGCCGGCGGCTTCGACATGGGCGGGCATGCGGCGGTTGGGACAAAAGACTTGCCCTCTGCCGCTTGCATGTTGAACACGTATCGTCGATCGCAGACATTCACCTCGGGCGGACGCTTCGTAACCTCGAAATTGTCATAACCGACCTTCAGGTTCTGCCAGAATTCTATATGCGGGCTGTGTCGGTGCCGCGCCATGTTTTCCGCCGTCATGCGGAATGGAAAGGCCTGAAGCTGAATGTTCTGCTGGCCACCAGCGAATGCATCACGTGCAAAGGCATAGATTTCGAGCATCTGTGCATCCGTCATGGAATAGCAGCCAGATGACGAACAGGCGCCATGAATCATCAGATGGGTGCCGGTACGGCCATTCGCCTGATCGAAGCGGTTCGGATAACCGGTGTTGATCGCGAGAAAATACTTGGAATTCGGGTTGAGATGGTGCTGAGACAGGGGATAGAAGCCCTCGGGCGCCTGACGGTCACCTTCCTTGAACTTCGGTCCCAGCCGTCCGGACCACGCACAGATCTCGTACTCGACAATCTTCTCGAAGCGGTTGTCGGCCTTGGCCTTCCAAACCTCCAGGATACCTTCTTCCTTGAAAATGCGAAATGCGATCGGGGAGTTGCGCGGCATCCCCTTCTTCTTCATTTCATTCAAGATCCGGGGCGGCAAAGGTTGATGCACCTTGTTCGCGGCGATACGCGGATCGACGCTTTCCAGTGCATCATTGCAGCCGACGAGACCGCCTGCCAGGATCAAAAGGATAGCTGTGTGTGTCCAGCGCATGCAATTCGGTTCTTTCACTGAAGAGAACAACAGGCCCATTAGGACCCAGCCCTTCTAGTCTAGGATCGCTTTCTTCACAAATCATAAACCAAATGCCTGTCGATCCAGTCAATCAAGATGTTGCGATCAACATCTTGCGAGGATGCGTGAAAACGAGCTCAGCCTCAAAGATTGCGCCCGATATCCAGGAACTTCTGGCGACGATCCGCACGAAGCTTGTCGCCTGGTTGTGGTGAAAGTTCGGCAAGGGCCGCGGCAATCACTTCACCCGTTGCATCAATTACACGCTCCGGCGCGCGATGCGCCCCGCCGACAGGTTCCGGAATGATGGCGTCAATGATGCCAAGACCCTTCAGGTCGTCAGCTGTTATGCGCATGTTGGTCGCCGCTTCCTTTGCGCGGGTAGAATCGCGCCACAGGATTGAAGCGGCCCCTTCCGGCGAGATCACCGAATAGATTGCGTGTTCCAGCATGTAGACGCGGTTGCCCGTTGCAATCGCGATAGCGCCGCCGGAGCCGCCTTCACCGATCACGACAGAGATCATCGGTACCTTGAGGCCGAGGCAGGTTTCAGTCGAGCGCGCAATGGCTTCGGCCTGACCACGTTCTTCGGCGCCAACGCCGGGATAGGCGCCAGCCGTATCGATCAATGAGATGACCGGCAAACCGAAACGGTCAGCCATTTCCATGATGCGGATAGCCTTGCGGTAGCCTTCCGGGCGCGGGCTGCCGAAATTGTGCTTGAGGCGTGACTTGGTGTCGTTGCCCTTTTCCTGGCCGATAATGGCTACAGGCTGACCCCGGAAGCGACCGAGCCCGGCCTGGATGGCAGCATCTTCTGCAAACTTCCGGTCACCGGCGAGGGGTGTGAAGTCCGTAAACAGACGCGCGGCGTAATCCACGAAGTGCGGTCGCTGCGGATGGCGCGCCACCTGGGTCTTCTGCCAGGCGTTGAGCTTTGAATAGATCTCGACCATGGCCTCCTGGACGCGGGCCTCCAGCCGGGTGATCTCTTCCGAAGTGTCGATGCTTTCATCTTCTTCCGCCAGCTTCTTCAGTTCGCGGATCTTAGCTTCGAGGTCTGAGATTGGCTTTTCGAAGTCGAGATAATTATGCATGAAGTCGGTTCCGATCGTGTTGCCCTGGGCGCTTGTCTGCCGTCAGGTACCGGCGTTGCCGGTCCTAATCGTGGTTTTTGCCCTGTTTTGCAAGGGGGTGATGCGTATAGACGAGTTCCTGCAGCCTTTCATCCAGCACATGGGTATAGATTTGCGTGGTCGAGATATCGCTATGGCCCAGCAGTTCCTGAACCACGCGAAGGTCAGCACCATTGCCAAGCAAGTGGCTGGCAAAGGCGTGGCGCAGCACATGGGGAGAGACTGCAGCCGCCGATAATCCCGCCCTTATGGCAAGATACTTCAATTCCCGCGCAAAGACCTGCCTTGCCAGATAGCCTTCCTTGCTGGACGCCGGGAAAAGCCACGGACTTTCCTCATAACCGGGTATTGCCGCTCGGGCCTTCGCGTAGCGTGCCATGGCGTTCAGCGCTGAACGCGAAAGGGGAACAAGACGTTCCTTGTTGCCCTTGCCGCGCACGATGAGAAAACGACCCTCCTGGCTCAGGACCTTTGCAGGAAGCGAGACGAGTTCGCTGACGCGCATGCCGGTCGCATAGAGCAGTTCGACGAGAAGCAGCCGCCGCAGCCTTATGAACCTGTCAGGCTCATCGGCCTCGGCCTCTTGCTCGGCAAGGGCCAGCATCCTGTCAACATCGCTGACGCTCAGTGTCTTTGGTAGGGATCTTGCCTTCTTCGGAGCATCCAGGATGGCAGTTGGATCGTCCGTCCGCAGGCCTTCTGCATAGAGGAATTTGTAGAACTGTCGCATCGCGGACAAGCGTCTTGCCTGCGAGGTGGCCTGGAAGCCGCGGCGATTGAGATCGACCAGATAGGCGGATAAGTCCTCACGCATTGCGCTGTCTATGGATACGGAGCGGCCTGACAGGAAATCCGACAGGTCGTCGAGATCGCGTTCGTAAGATGCGAGTGTATTGGCTGCTGCGCCGCGCTCGGCGCTCATCATTTCCAGGAAGGCTTCGATACGGGCGTGAGCAAAGCTGGACAATGGGTCTTCCCGTTCATTCTGCAGCGGGCGGATTTATGCGTTCCGAAGGAATGCGGATTGTGGCTTCCCGTTCCCTTGGTTCAACGAATGTCACCAGCGACCACATGGCGCCATAAATGATCCCGGCGATCGTCGCGCAGATGAAGAGAAAGCGGAACAGTGTAGGCATCTCGGTCCTCTGCCGGTCAATCCAAGATATGTATAGGCTTCCGACGGCTTGCAAGTGCTCGTGGGGGCCAGCCTGATTTCGCGCAACGGCTTGACGCTTGGCCTGCATTTGTCAATACCGTTCCTTAAACAGTAGTGAACGGGCTGATGACAGACATCCTTCTTACCGCAGAGCCGACTCTTGGCCAGCGCGCCCGGACGGCACTCGGACGTCGAAATCTTGTATTTGTTGGGCTCATGGGGGCCGGCAAGTCGGCGATTGGCCGTATGGTGGCCACGCAACTGGGTCTGCCATTCATTGATACCGATCATGAAATCGAACGCGTTTCGCGCATGACAATCACCGAATTGTTTGCGGCCTATGGCGAAAACGAGTTTCGCGCACTTGAGACACGGGTGATAAAGCGACTGATGCGGGGTGGCCCGAGGGTCATTTCGACCGGCGGGGGGGCTTTCATCAACGACAACAGTCGACATCACATCAAGTCCGCCGGCCTGTCCATCTGGCTCAAGGCGGATCTGGATGTTTTGTGGGAGCGGGTCAACAAGCGCGACCATCGACCGCTTCTGAAGACTGAAAACCCGAAGCAGACGTTGCAGGACCTCATGGATCGTCGCTACCCGGTTTATGCGGAGGCGGATTTGACTGTCCAGTCCCGCGATGTCCGCAAGGATGTGATTGTCGACGAAGTGCTTGAGGCAATCATCGATTACTGTGACAAGGGTAAACCCAAATGAGTAAATCGGAAACTGCGGAGCGCATCGTCCACGTACCGCTGGGCGAGCGTGCCTATGACATTCTGATCGGACCAGGCCTCATCGCCAAGGCTGGCGGGGAAATCTCGACCCGCATCAAGGGGCGCCGGGCGGCCATCGTGACCGACGCGAATGTTGGTGCGCTTTATCTGGATGGGCTGATGGACAGCCTCCAGACAGACGGCATCGAAGCTGTTTCCGTAACCCTGCCGGCAGGCGAGAAGACAAAGAGTTTTGAAAGCCTGACCGAAGTCTGCGACGTGCTTCTGGAAGCCCGTATCGAGCGCAATGATGCGGTGATTGCGCTGGGTGGCGGTGTGATCGGCGATCTTACCGGCTTTGCCGCAGGCATCGTGCGGAGAGGCGTGCGCTTCGTGCAGATCCCGACGTCTCTTTTATCCCAGGTCGATTCCTCCGTCGGTGGAAAGACGGGCATCAATACCCGCCACGGCAAAAACCTTGTCGGTGTTTTCAATCAGCCGGATCTGGTGATTGCCGACACGGACATCCTCAATACGCTGAGCGAGCGCGAATTTCGAGCCGGCTATGCCGAGGTGGCGAAATACGGCCTGATCGACAAGCCGGACTTCTTTGAATGGCTGGAGAGGAACTGGCAGGACGTTTTCGCCGGTGGGCCGGCCCGTATCGAGGCCATTGCCCAGAGCTGTCAGGCTAAGGCAGACGTGGTCGTCGCCGATGAACGGGAGAACGGTCGCCGAGCCCTCTTGAACCTTGGCCACACCTTCGGTCATGCGCTGGAAGCGGTTACCGAATATGACAGCAGCCGCCTGGTTCACGGAGAAGGCGTCTCCATCGGGATGGTTCTGGCCCACCGCTTTTCCGCCCGTCTCAATCTCGCAAGCCCGGATCTTGCCGATCGCGTCGAGCGGCATCTCAAGGCTGTCGGTCTGCCAACTCGGATGAGCGAGATCCCGGGCGAACTCGCGCCGACCGATGCATTGATGGCGGCGATCGCGCAGGACAAGAAGGTCAAAGGGGGCAAGCTGACATTCATCCTGACACGGGATCTTGGCCAGTCTTTTGTCGCCGATGATGTTCCTGTATCCGAAGTCCATCGCTTCCTGGAAGAAATGAGAGTGGTATGATGGAAAGCCTGATTGCGACCCTTGCCGAATACTGGCTGACGCTCCTGGCGATCCTGCTGCTCATCATCCTGTCCGGCTTCTTTTCCGGGTCGGAAACGGCTTTGACCGCGACGTCACGGGCGCGCATGCACACGCTTGAGATGAACGGCGACAAGCGCGCCACGCTCGTCAACTTCCTGATCGAGCGCCGTGATCGCCTGATCGGCGCCTTGCTGATCGGCAACAATCTCGTCAACATCCTGGCCTCGGCGCTGACCACCAGCCTGTTTCTCGGCCTGTTCGGCGATTCCGGCGTTGCTGTTGCGACACTCTTGATGACGGCCCTGCTCGTCGTGTTTTCCGAGGTCCTGCCGAAGAGTTGGGCGATTTCGGCGCCCGAGCGCTTTGCTCTCTTCGTTGCGCCTTTCGTTCGGCCTTTCGTGCTTCTGGTCGGCCCGCTTTCCAGCGCTGTCAACTGGATCGTGCGCAAACTGCTCGGCGCTTTCGGTGTTTCGATTTCGGGCGAGGCATCCATGCTTTCCGGCCACGAAGAGTTGCGTGGTGCCGTGGCTTTGCTGCATCGCGAGGGTGCGGTGGTGAAGGCCGACCGCGACCGGCTCGGCGGCGTGCTCGACCTTGGCGAACTTGAAGTCTCCGACATCATGATCCACCGGACGGCCATGCGCGCCGTCAATGCCGACGATCCGCCGGAAGTCGTCATCCGCAACATTCTCGAAAGCCCCTATACCCGCATGCCGGTCTGGCGGGGCTCGACCGACAACATTATCGGTGTCGTCCATGCCAAGGATCTGACCCGGGCGCTGGCCGAGCCAAATGTCGAGCCCAAGGATCTGGATATTGTGAAGATCGCCCAGAAGCCCTGGTTCGTACCGGATACCACCAACCTGAAAGATCAGCTCAACGCCTTCCTGCGTCGCAAGAGCCATTTTGCCGTGGTTGTCGATGAATATGGTGAAGTGCAGGGCGTCGTGACGCTCGAGGATATCCTGGAAGAAATCGTTGGCGATATTGCCGATGAGCATGACCTGGAAATGCAGGGTGTGCGTCAGGACAGCGATGGGTCGATTGTGGTGGATGGCGGTGTTCCGATTCGCGACCTCAATCGTGCCATGGACTGGCAGCTTCCTGATGAAGAAGCGACCACCATTGCCGGGCTTGTCATCCACGAATCAAAGAGCATCCCGGAGGAACGTCAGGCCTTCACCTTCTACGGCAAGCGGTTCATCGTGATGAAGCGGGAGAAGAACCGCATCACCAAGCTGCGCATCCGCCCCGTCGAACCTGCGACGACCGAGTCCTGATCACCAGCGGGTTGGTTCGCCGGGAGCTGCCGGCTCGATTGCCAGCGCATGAAGGCCGGCGTCGAGTTCTGGCCTCAAGGCTTCGGTAACCGCCCGGTGCCGTGCGAGCCGCGTCATGCCTTCGAATGCGCCTGCAACGATGCGCACCCGCATGTGGGTTTCACCCGTCCCGGTGATGTCGGGCTGATGTCCGGCATGATGGCTGCTCTCGTCGATGACGATCAGTCTTTCGGGGCTGAACCGATCGCGAAGGGTAGCTTCAATGCGGGCGCGGACGCTCATACCTCTATCCTGACCTTGATCCTGATTTCCTGCTTCTGGAAAAAGCCCCACAAAGCGCCGAACAATCCTGTTTGTCAATTCTTGTCGACCCTTGGCCAGCGCCCCATAATCACAGCATGAAACTTGACTCGAAATACTTCGATCGGATCCGCACCCGGCGCAAGTGCGATGCGGAGCCCGAGAAAACAACTCCGACCTGTCAGTGGGACGGCTGCGACAAGCCGGGCGCCCATCGCGCACCTGTTGGCCGTCATGCCGAGGGGCAGTTTTTCATGTTCTGCTTCGAGCACGTGAAGGAATACAACAAGGGCTATAATTATTTCTCCGGCCTGTCCGACACAGAGATTGCACGCTATCAGAAGGAAGCGATCACCGGACATCGTCCAACCTGGACGGTCGGCGTCAACAAGGCGGCCAAGGCAAGCCCTCTGCATTCGACGGCCCGGTCCGGTTCTGCTGCGTCACAGGCGCGCATCAAGGATCCCTTCGGCTTCGTGCAGCAGGGCCGCGGCGGGACCTCGCGTTACCAGCCGACCGAGCGGAAGCTCAAGACACTTGAGGCGAAAGCGCTGGATACATTGGGACTTACGGTGCAGTCCACCGCGCAGGAGATCAAGATGCGCTACAAGGAGCTTGTCAAAAAACACCATCCTGACGCAAATGGCGGAGACAGGGGATCGGAAGAGCGTTTTCGCGCTGTTATTCAGGCCTACCAATTGTTAAAGCAGGCTGGTTTCTGTTAATCCGAAGATCAGCGGCATCCTTATGCAGCCGGGCGGCGGCGTCCGGCATGGAGACACAATGAGCAAAATTGACCTTGATATTGCCAATCTGCCCGACACGACCGTGTCGGTGCGTGAGGTATTCGGCATCGACACCGATATACGTGTTCCAGCCTATTCGAAGGGCGATCCTTATGTTCCGGATCTTGATCCCGATTATCTGTTCGACCGTGAGACGACGCTTGCGATTCTGGCGGGCTTTGCTCACAACCGTCGTGTCATGGTCTCCGGCTTCCATGGAACCGGCAAATCGACCCATATCGAGCAGGTGGCCGCCCGCCTGAACTGGCCTTGCGTACGTGTCAACCTCGACAGTCATGTCAGCCGTATTGATCTCGTCGGCAAGGACGCGATCGTTTTGAAGGATGGCAAGCAGGTTACCGAATTTAAGGACGGTATCCTGCCCTGGGCCTATCAGCACAATGTCGCGCTTGTCTTTGATGAATATGATGCCGGCCGCCCGGACGTGATGTTCGTCATCCAGCGCGTGTTGGAAAGCTCGGGCCGCCTGACATTGCTCGATCAAAGCCGCGTCATCCGCCCGCATCCGGCCTTCCGCCTGTTCGCGACCGCCAACACGGTCGGTCTCGGCGATACGACTGGCCTCTATCACGGCACGCAGCAGATCAACCAGGCACAGATGGACCGCTGGTCGATCGTGACCACGCTCAACTACCTGCCGCATGACAAGGAAGTCGACATCGTCTCGGCCAAGGTCAAGAGCTTTGGCGCGACCGCCGAGGGGCGCGATACGGTATCACGCATGGTGCGCCTTGCCGATCTGACGCGCGCCGCCTTCGTCAATGGCGACCTTTCGACCGTCATGAGCCCTCGGACCGTCATCACCTGGGCCGAGAATGCCGAGATCTTCGGTGATGTGGCCTTTGCCTTCCGCGCAACCTTCCTGAACAAGTGCGACGAGCTTGAACGGACGCTTGTCGCTGAGCAATACCAGCGCGCCTTTGGCGTGGAACTGAAGGAAAGTGCGGCCAACATCGTGCTTGGCGCATAAGGACCGATAGGCATGGCAGGTCGCGGCGATAATTCGAGGGCCAAACCGGGTGGCGGGGTCGATACCGAACCGATGCGCCGCGCCATCACCGGCTGCGTCCGGGCGGTGGCCGGCAATGGCGAAGTGGAAGTCGTTTTCGCCAATGAACGTCCGGGTCTCGCCGGCGACCGTGTCCGCTTGCCAGAGCTTTCAAAGCGTCCAACGGCCCATGAGCTGGCGGTCACTCGCGGGCTAGGTGACAGTATGGCCCTGCGCCTTGCCTGTCATGACCAGAAGATCCACGCATCGATGGCGCCGCAAGGTGCCGATGCCCGTTCGGTTTTCGATGCCGTTGAACAGGCCCGGGTTGAATCGATCGGGACCAGGCGAATGCCCGGCATGGCAGCGAACATCCGGTCGATGAACACCGAGAAATATGCCAAAGCGAATTTCAGCACGATCTCGCGCCAGGAGGATGCACCGCTGCAGGAAGCGGTTGCCATGCTTGTGCGCGAGAAGCTGACCGGTGAAAAGCCACCGGAGACTGCAGGCAAGGTGCTTGATCTGTGGCGCGGCTTCATTGAGGACAAGGCGGGCAACAGCCTTGATAACCTCGAAGCCACAATGAATGATCAAAACGCCTTTGCGCGCGAGATCCGCCATATGCTGAGCGCGCTGGAGATGGCCGAGGATATCGGTGAGGACCCGGAAGAGGGCAGCGACGACGAGACAACCGACGAGGAGCAGCCTCGCAGCGGTGAACAGGAGCAGGAAACCGCCGAAGAGGAAGCCGGACAGGAATCAGCGCCCGCTGAGGAAAGCGAGAGTTCTCAGGAGCAGCTTGAAGACGGTGAGATGGACGGTGCCGAGATGTCTGACGAAGACATGTCGGACGAGGGCGATGACGACAGCGAGACCCCCGGCGAGATGCGCCGCCCGGCGAGCCCCTTCGACGATTTCAACGAGAAGGTCGACTACCGTATCTTCACCCAGGAATTCGATGAAATCATCACGGCTGAAGAGTTGTGTGACGAGGCCGAACTGGACCGGCTACGGGCTTTCCTGGACAAGCAGCTTGCGCACCTCCAGGGTGCTGTCGGGCGCTTGGCGAACCGGCTCCAGCGCCGCCTGATGGCGCAGCAGAACCGGTCCTGGGACTTCGACCTTGAAGAAGGTTATCTGGACCCCGCGCGGCTGACGCGCATGATCATCGATCCGATGCAGCCACTCTCCTTCAAGAAGGAGAAGGACACCAAGTTCCGCGATACCGTCGTGACGCTGGTCATCGACAATTCCGGCTCGATGCGTGGTCGACCGATCACGGTTGCCGCGTCTTGCGCCGATATTCTCGCCCGTACGCTCGAACGCTGTGGCGTCAAGGTTGAGATCCTCGGCTTTACCACCAAGGCCTGGAAGGGCGGCCAGTCGAGGGAGAAATGGCTCGCTGGCGGCAAGCCGCCGGCACCTGGACGCCTGAATGATCTGCGCCACATTGTCTACAAGTCCGCCGATGCGCCCTGGCGGCGTGCGCGGCGCAATCTCGGCCTGATGATGCGCGAAGGCCTGTTGAAGGAAAACATCGACGGTGAAGCGCTGATGTGGGCGCATAACCGTCTCGTCGCCCGGCGGGAACAGCGCAAGATCCTGATGATGATTTCCGATGGTGCGCCGGTGGATGACTCGACATTGTCGGTCAATCCCGGCAATTACCTAGAGCGGCATCTGCGTGCTGTCATCGAGCAGATCGAGACGCGCTCGCCGGTGGAATTGCTGGCCATCGGTATCGGCCATGACGTGACGCGCTATTACCAGCGTGCCGTCACCATCGTCGATGCCGATGAACTGGCGGGTGCCATGACCGAGCAGCTGGCCGCTCTCTTTGAAGAGAGGAGCTCGTTCGGTCAAGGTGCGGGGCGTCGTCGCCGTGCCTAAGAGGGCCTTGAGAGACCGGGGCCTGATGGCGCTTGGTATGGTTTCGCTTGTTGCTCTCACCGCCTGCCAGAAGTCGGAACTGGTGGCTGGAGAAGCCCTGCCGATTGTCGTCGAGGCTGAGGTGATCAGCGCCTTTGGCGGTAGTGCCACGCTTGCGCCGGGCCTAACCTTTGTGGGCGGGCTTGAACTTTCTTCCGACGAACCGTTGTTCGGTGCCTTCTCCTCCTTTCGCTTTCTTGCCGACGATCGCTTTCTCGGCATCTTCGATACCGGCTACTGGATTGAGGGCACTGCTCGTCGTGACCCTGATGGCCGGCTCATCGGCTTGGATGGCGTCAGTCTTGCCGCAATGCTCGATGAGTCCGGTCGCGAGAGCCGCAAGATGCTGGTTGATGCCGAAAGTCTTGCCCTGAGGGATGGTGAGGTCTATGTCGGTTTCGAGCAGCGGCACAGGGTTGTGCAATATGCACCCGTTTCAGCGCTGCACGAGGCTCGCCCATCCGCGCCGCTGGCGCTTCCCTTCGACACGGGCGCACTCAGAAACAATGGCGGGCTGGAAACGCTTGTGGTTGCGCCGTCAGAAAGTGTGCTTGGGCCGGCCCTCGTTGCGATCTCTGAAAAAAGCGTCGACCAGAACGGCAACAATATCGCGGGGATCCTGGACGGATCGCTACAAGGCGAATTCCGTGTGCGTCCACGCGATGGTTTCGACATAACCGATGGCGTATTTCTGCCAAACGGTGACCTTGTTCTGCTCGAGCGTCGTTTTGCCATCTCCACCGGCGTTGCCATGCGGCTTCGGCGCATTGCAGCGGATGCCATCCGTCCGGGTGCCATTGTCGATGGCGAAGTGATCCTGGAGGCGGATCACGCGTCGCAGATCGACAATATGGAGGGGATTGATGCACGGTCGGCGGATGACGGTTCCGTGCGTCTGACCCTGGTCTCGGATGATAACCATTCGCTTTTGCAGCGTACGCTCATGCTGGAATTTCGACTGGAAAGATGATCCCGGAGACGCGGCAGGCCTCCGGGAAGAATGACCTAAGGACTACAAGGCTCTGCTCTGCGGCATGGGCTTGATGATGCTCAGCAGTGCGCCATAGGGCAAGAGCATCGCAAATCCGACCAGCATCTTCACCGTCAGGTCGCCGAGCGCCCAGGAAATCCAGCGCGGTGCTTCTGTTGCGAAGATCCCGAGGAGCGGCGCCCAGGCGATCGCGAAATCGTCGTTCGGACCCAACAGGAAGAAAGCCGGAGCAAAAGCCAGCGCGAAGAAGATTGCCGTATCAAGGATAGAGCCGAGCAGCGATCCGAGCAGGGGAGCCTTCCACCAGCTGGCAGCGCGCAGCCGATTGAAGATCGCGATGTCGAGCAGCTGACCCACGAGGAAAGCCGTACCGGACGCGATAGCGATGCGCGGACTTGCAAGAATCACGGACAGGATCACGCCAACCACGAAGCCGACCAGTACCACCTTGCGCGCAGCCGAGGGTCCGAACTGACGGTTGGTCAGATCGGTGATCAGGAAGGCGATCGGGTAGGTGAAAGCACCATAGGTGAGGAGGTCGCCAAGGCTGATACCGGCCAGCGTGCCGCTCAGCGGAAACTGGACGAGGAAGTTGGATGCAACGACAATCGTTGTCATCAACAGGCTATAGGCGATGAAATGAGTCTTCATGAGCATTTTTTTATCCTGGGTGATGCCACCAGTTGGAGGAACGGAACAGATCGGCCAGACTTGAGGTTTCTTTCGGCTGGCCAATCTCAACTCAAACGAAAAGGCTTGTCCGGAGGTCCGGCCAAGCCTTGATAGAAGGGCTCAAAGGCGCTGATTAAGCGGCTTCGGCGGTCTTCTTGACGATCTGGCGGCGCAGCAGGCGGGCGCGCATGCTCAGTTCGGTTTCGCTGGACTTCAGCAGGAACGCGTCAAGACCACCGCGATGTTCAACCGTGCGCAGGGCAGCAGCGGAAACGCGCAGACGGTAGCGCTGGCCGAGAACGTCCGAGATCAGCGTAACGTCGCACAGGTTCGGCAGGAACTTGCGCTTGGTCTTGTTGTTGGCGTGGCTCACATTGTTGCCCGTCTGGACGCCCTTGCCGGTCAATTCGCAACTGCGGGACATGGTACACCTATTTTTCTTAGGCCATCGCATTGCTTCCGGGCAAATGCCGGTCAGGCAATCCAACAGCGCTTGATTGGAAAGTTGCGGTTCTATAGTCAGGCTCGGCCCGCACGTCAAGCCAATCCTTGGATTTTGTAGACCGGCCTCTGCCATCCGCGCTATTTTGTTGCCATAGTCGACAGCAAGGATACAGCTGGTTGTCCAAACTGGCCGCCTTGCTTCCATGGGGTTCTCATCGTGCGTCTTCGGTTACTGGTTGCTGCCCTCTTCCTGTCCCAGTATCAGCCGCTACAGGCGACTGAAATTCGCTCCCAGTCATCCTACTCCGTTGCGCTTGGGGTCCTGCCGATTGCCAAGCTTTCGTTCGAAACGCGGATCAAGGATGGTCGCTATGAGATCGACGGACAGTTCCAGGCTGTCGGTCTTGCCGACATGGTCAGAGATATCTCGGCGAAATCGCGTGTCAGCGGTCGCCATGTCAATGGAACACTGGCTGCTGAACGCTACGAACTCCTCTATCGCAATGGTCGCAAGGAAAGCACCTATGAGGTTGCCTTTCGCGATGGGGTTGCCGTGAGCACAACGGTCACGCCGCCGCCAAAACCACGTCCCGAAAGCTGGGTTCCGGTAACCGAAGCCGATCTCAAGGGGGTCCTTGATCCAATCGGAGCCCTGCTGATTTCCGATCAGGGCGATATCTGTCGGCGCACCATTGCCATCTATGATGGCGAAAGCCGCATCGATCTCGTTCTGTCGCCGAAAAATCAGCGCAGCCAGAACACCGGCGGTTTCAAGGGCGATGTGACCGTCTGTGGTGTCCGTTATGTGCCACGCTCGGGCTATCGCCAGGGCCGCAAGGATATCGAATATCTGAAATCGATCGACGACATCGAAATCGCATTTGCAAGGACAGCACAGCTCCAGTTATACGCTCCCGTCTATGCGCGTATCCCCACGCGCTACGGGACCGTTTTCATCTCCGCCACACGCTTTGATGGGTAGGGTTTGAAGGCCTTCCTGCCAATGATTTCTGGAGGGAGGGTCAAATGAAGACGCGGGCAACGCTGATCGGGTTTACCGCCATCCTGATGTGGTCCTTTCTCGCTCTGATGACGGCGGCATCGGGTCAAATGCCACCTTTCCAGCTCTCGGCCATTGCCTTTGCCATCGGTAGCCTGCCTGGTCTTTTCATCTTTGCCCGCGATCCGTCCCGGCTGAAGGACTTGCGTCAGCCTGCAAAGGTCTGGTTCGTCGGGATCGGCGGACTGTTCGGCTATCACTTCCTCTATTTCACGGCACTTCGAAATGCGCCGGCTGTCGAGGCGGGGCTCATCGCCTATCTCTGGCCGCTGCTGATCGTCGTAGGCTCGGCACTGCTGCCCGGCGAAAAGCTGCGGTGGTATCACTTGGCCGGCGCTCTCGCCGGCCTTGCCGGTACCTTCCTGATTGTTGCCCGCGAAGGCGTCGCCTTCGATCCGCGTTATGCCCTCGGATATGGCGCCGCCTTCCTCTGCGCCTTCACCTGGGCTGCCTACTCCCTGCTCAGCCGACGGTTCGAGGCGGTTTCGACCGATGTGGTGACTGGCTTTTGCCTTGCCACGTCCGCGCTTTCGCTGGTCTGCCATGTTTTTCTCGAGCAGACGGTCTGGCCTGTATCCGCGCTCGAATGGCTGGCCGTTGCCGGGCTTGGTCTCCTGCCGGTTGGTGCTGCCTTCTATGTCTGGGACTATGGGGTAAAGAACGGCGATATCCAGATCCTGGGCGCCTCCAGCTATGCGGCACCGCTTCTCTCGACCATTCTTCTGATCATTTTTGGGTTTGGAGAGCTTAGTGTCAGAATTGGACTCGCATGCCTGCTGATCACGGGTGGCGCAGCACTCGCGGCCAAGGATATGATCTTCCGGCACAGCCAAAGAACGTAGTCCCAAGGGGGCCGAGTTCTGCCGCTTGTTGCACGCGTTCAAGGATGGCAGGTGTGAATGTCTGCGACCACTATACTGGCCCTGTCGATTACGGGTGGCGTGAGTTATTTCCTGGTCTTGTCGCGGCCCAGGAGCCACATGCGCGCCGCGTGGAAAACATTGCCGGTTCTCTTGCTGGCCCTCTATGTCTTGCTTCTTGGCCAGTCTCCGCTTCTCGTCGCCGCACTCCTTTTCGGCGCGCTTGGCGATGCCTTTCTGGCCTATGATGGAAAGCCTGCTTTCCTGCGCGGCCTTGTTGCGTTCCTTTTCGGTCATTTCTGTTATGCGGCACTGCTGTACCCGCAGTCCGATCTTTCTCTCTTCATCGAGGAATGGTGGCGACCGGCGACCGGTCTTTTCCTTGCCGCCTTCACGCTTGCAATCCTCGCTCACATCTGGCGACCTGCAGGCAGTGCGGCACCGGCTCTTGCACTTTACGTGCTGGTCTTCTTCGCCGTAGCGCTGTTCAGCCTGTCCGTGCGCAATCCCTTGGTCTTTGTCGGCATGGCACTGTTCATCGTGTCTGACATCATCCTGGTCTTGCGCAAGTTTACACTGCCCGACACCCCGGCTCTCCACATGATCGCTTCCAATCTCGTCTGGGCAACCTATTACCCGGGCCAGCTGCTGCTTGCCTGGTCTTTGTCCAACCCGTAGTCAGCCGCCCGGCTGCCAGTCCGGCGGCGCCATCTCGAAGGCGTCAAAGGAAAAGCCCGGTGCCACCGTGCAGCCCACAAGCGTGAAATCCCCGAGGCTTTCGGCAGACTGCCACTCGTCAGCCCGGATCACGACCTGAGGGCGTTCGCCTTTCGCGAGGTCGGGGCCCAGCACGTGGCGCGTGACAATCTTACCATCCGCCGACGCATGCAGGGCAAGGGGCGCGCCGGCATAATAGTGCCAGACCTCGGAGGCGTCCTTGACCTTGTGCCAGTGTGATCGCTCTCCGGCTTCGAGAAGATAATAGATCGCCGTCGAGTGGCCGCGGCTACCACCTTCTTCGTCGCGATAGGTTTCCACATACCAGCCACCCTCGGGATGACGCTGCATGCCAAGGGTTTTGATAATCTCGGCTGCGTTCATTTGAAATTGTCTTTCCGCTTGCGGATTTCGGCAAAGACATCCTCATTTGATGCAGTCTCAAGCTGCAGATGCTTGCGGATGGCCGGATCCGAAGGTCTCAGGAAGGGATTGGTTTCCTTCTCCAGCCCGATCGTCGTCGGAATGGTGAACTGTCCTTTCGCCCGCTGCCGTTCGATATCGTCGGCGCGTGCCAGAAGTCTTGTGTTGGTCGGGTCGATTGTCACAGCGAAGCGCGCGTTGGAGAGCGTGTATTCGTGGCCGAAATAGACGACCGTCTCGTCCGGCAAAGATGCAAGCTTCTGCAGCGAATGCCACATGTCCTTGGCGGGACGTTCGAACAGGCGACCGCAACCCAGCGCAAACAGGGTGTCGGCTGCAAAGAGCAGACTGTCGTCCGGCAGATAATAACAGATATGCCCTGCTGTATGGCCGGGTGTCTCAATCACCTTGACCCTATGGGGGCCGAACCGGAACTCGTCATCATCGCCAACGGACTGATCAAGGCCAGGAATGGCAATCGCTTCATTCACCGGGCCGATGATTTCGCAACCGAACCGCTCTTTGAGAGCAAGGTTTGCCTCCACATGATCGCCATGATGATGGGTCGTGAAGATGTGGCTCAGCGTCCAGCCGCGGCGCTCGCAGGCATTCAGGATGGGTTGCAGCTCCGGCGCATCTATCGAGGCCGTGAGTCCGGTATCGGGGCTGTGAAGCAGCACGCCGAAATTGTCGCTGCGGCACAGAAAGACTTCCAGTTCGAGGGATTTCATCGGTCAAACGGTCCTTCTTTGTCGGTTGCCCGAATGTAACGAGTTCGGCTTTGAAGTCCAATCTCTGTCTGCTAACAATGTGCATATGCACGTTGATATTGTCGATCTACGTCAGTTTTATCACTCCATGCTCGGACGCGTCGCGGAGCAGGCGATCGCCATGGCGCTGTCGTCGATCTGGGCCAAGCTGCCGCAGGAGCGGCTCGTCGGCCTTGGCTACTGCACGCCCTTCCTGGATCGGTTTCGCCCCGATACCGAACGAACAATGGCCTTCATGCCCGCGGGGCAGGGGGCCGTAAACTGGCCGATCGGCGAATTGTCAGCCACAGCCCTTGTCTTCGAGGAAGAATTGCCGTTGCCGGATTCCTCAATTGACCGGGTCCTGATGGTGCACGCGCTGGAATTTGCTGAAAATCCGCGCGAGAGCCTGAAGGAGATCTGGCGCGTGCTCGCGCCGGGCGGGCGACTTGTAATCGTCGTCCCAAACCGCCGAGGCGTCTGGGCACGGATGGAGCATACGCCCTTCGGTTCCGGGCGACCCTATTCGCGCGGCCAACTGACGGCCCTTCTCAGGGAAACCAATTTTACGCCAGGCGCCAGTGCCGAAGCGCTCTTCTTCCCGCCTTCGAAGCTGCGCGCTCTTCTCAGGCTGCGGCGTGGTTTCGAGCGCGTGGGCCGTATGCTTTGGCCTGCCTTTTCCGGTGTCATAGTCGTTGAGGCGCAGAAGCGCCTTTATCAGGGGCTACCCGTTGCGGCTCGGGCGTCGCGCCGCGTCTTTGCGCCGGTTCTTGCGCCACAGGGCGTTCCGACAACCCGCGTCGGCGTCGGTCCGCATCGCCGCCTGCATTGGGATGTCAGCGATTATTGAACTGCGCTTGCCTGCGGGAATAGGTATCAGCCCCGCAAGGCTCGAAAGTCTCGACAAACTTGCTGTTCCGCATTATTGCGAAAGCCTTCGCCGGGGCCTTTGAGCGGTCCTTTTCCAGAACAGGAAGTCAGTCTGATGAGCAGCGCCTCGCTAAAGCCTATGCCGCGTCCGGGTATTCTCGATATTGCAGCCTATGTGCCCGGCAAGGAGCATGCCCCCGGTGTTGCGCGGGTGTTCAAGCTGTCCTCGAATGAAACGCCGCTCGGGCCGAGCCCCAAGGCGCTCGATGCCTTCAAGCAGAGCGCAGGGCATCTGGAAATCTATCCGGACGGACAGGCAAAGCTGTTACGCGAAGCCATAGCCGATGTGCATGGGTTGAACGCAGCCAACATCATCTGCGGCAATGGATCGGACGAGCTGCTCGGGCTGCTCTGCCATGTCTATCTCGGTCCGGGTGACGAGGGCATCATCACCGAGCACGGATTTCTGGTGTACAAGATCCAGATCATGGCCTGCGGCGCGACGCCTGTGGTTGCCAAGGAAAACGACTGCCGGGTGGATGTCGACGCCATTCTCGCTGCAGTCACCGACAAGACGAAGATCGTCTTCATCGCCAATCCCGGCAATCCGACCGGCACCTATGTGCCAGCGAGCGAAATCCGTCGTCTGCATGCGGCATTGCCGCCCCATGTCATTCTGGTTCTCGATGGTGCCTATGCCGAATATGTGCGGCGCAACGATTATGAAGCCGGTATCGAACTGGTCTCGACGAGCCGCAACGTCGTAATGACGCGTACCTTCTCCAAGGCCTATGGTCTTGCAGCGCTACGCATCGGCTGGGCTTATGGGCCAGCCGAGATCATCGATGCGCTCAACCGTATCCGGGGACCGTTCAATCTCAATGCGCCGGCGATCAGTGCCGGTGCGGCTGCCATGCGTGACCAGGATTTCATTCGTCAGGCGGTGGATCATAACACTCACTGGATCGAGCGACTAAGCGAGGCGTTCACCCAGCTCGGACTGAAGGTCACGCCTTCGGTCGCCAACTTCGTCCTCATTCATTTCCCGGATACGGATGGCAAGCGGGCTGCCGATGCCGATGATTTTCTGACATCGCGTGGCTACGTCCTCCGTGCCGTCAGGAGCTATGGTTTCGACAATGCCCTTCGCATGTCGGTCGGCTCGGAAGAGGCCAATCTCGGCGTCATCGATGCGCTAACCACCTTCATGGGGCGTTCCTGATGACTGCAGTTCTGTTTGACCGGATCGCGCTGATCGGCATCGGTCTGATCGGCTCGTCGATTGCGCGCGACATCCGCAAGCTCGGCCTGGCAAAGCATGTCGTCATATCCACCCGCAGTGCCGAGACGCTGAAGCGGGCCGAGGAACTTGATCTCGGTAGCTCTTATACGGGATCTGCCGCAGAGGCGGTCGAGGGTGCCGATCTTGTCGTCGTCTCGGTTCCTGTCGGTGCATCCGAAGCTGTCGCTCAGGAGATCGCCTCCCGCCTGAAGCCGGGTGCAATCGTGACCGATGTCGGCTCCACCAAGGCGTCGGTTATTGCGCAGATGGCACCGCATATGCCCGATGGTGTCCACTTCATCCCGGGCCATCCACTCGCGGGTACCGAAAAATCCGGCCCGGATGCCGGTTTTGCCGGTTTGTTCAAGGGGCGCTGGTGCATCTTCACACCACTTCCCGACACGGACCCGGAGGCCTTGGCGCGTCTTCGCAATTTCTGGGAAGCGCTTGGCTCGCGTGTCGACGAAATGGATGCCGTGCATCACGACAAGGTGCTGGCGATCGTGTCGCATCTGCCGCATATCATTGCCTATAACATCGTCGGCACGGCGGATGATCTGGAGACGGTGACGGAGTCCGAAGTCATCAAGTATTCGGCTTCGGGCTTCCGCGACTTTACCCGTCTTGCGGCATCCGATCCGACCATGTGGCGCGATGTCTGCCTGCACAACAAGGACGCGATCCTGGAAATGCTGGCCCGTTTCTCCGAGGATCTGGCCTATCTGCAAAGGGCAATCCGCTGGGGTGAAGGCGACAAGCTGATGGAGCTCTTTACCCGCACGCGCGCCGTCCGCCGCTCGATTATCGAGGCCGGCCAGGATGTCGATGTGCCCGATTTCGGGCGCCAGCGTCCAGACGCCTGAACCCTTTTCCGCCGCTCCCGTTCATCAAAGAGGCGGCA
Organism: Peteryoungia desertarenae; assembly: GCF_005860795.2. GTDB lineage: Bacteria > Pseudomonadota > Alphaproteobacteria > Rhizobiales > Rhizobiaceae > Allorhizobium > Allorhizobium desertarenae. Next base: position 622,653 of record NZ_CP058350.1, on the reverse strand, counting down.
GGCGTCCGAGCGGGATCAGGCCGAGCGAAACTCTGCCTTCGCGGATGGTGAGTTGTGCATTGCCGTTGTTCTGGCCGCCAAAGAGGATGGCCAGGACCTTCATCGCATCATCGATGGTCTCGCCCTGTTCCGGATAGAGTTGCTTGGCGGTCGTCGCCCAACCCTCCAGTCCTTCGATCTCGATATTCAACTGGCCTGAGACCAGCCCATCCTCGCCCACGGCAATGGGACCCGAAATGGTCATCACGCGCCCTTCGCCAAGGTCGGTCACGAAGCGGCGGATCTGGCCTGTGGTTCCATAGAGACTTTGTTTCGGCGCTTCACGAGGATCGAGCAGGGCGCCTTTGCCCGTCAGCGTCACGTCTATGCTGGAAGAGAGCGGCGGAAGCTCCAGCAGGTTGCCGGCATCCGGCGAGCCCAAGGTGATCTGGGCATCCCGGATGAGGCTGGCGAAATCGAGATTGCCCTCCTGCCGACGGACATGGCTTTCAAAATGCGGCGCCGTCAAGCGGACCGGACCGGGGCTTGCCGGAGCGGTGACCGTGGCCGTTACGTCCTTCACTTCGACGGAGCTGCGATCAACACCTTCGGTCGCCAGAACGAGGCTCGACTGCAGCGAGGACCAGTCGACGGTGGAGGTAAAACCAAGAGAGGAGCGGGTGACACTCGGTCCATCCAGTTCCCATATGATGTGGCCGGGCGCATAGACCTGGGCTGCAGCGCGCAGCGCGCCGAAAGAGGTCGAAACGCCCTGATAATGATCCTCGATGGTGACGCTTGCGCAATTCAGGCGAAAGCGGAAGGGATAACCGCCAAGCGTCGTGTCCTCGCATGAAGCGACGACGGCAGAGGGGTTTTCGCCCGACATGAAGGCGATGATCTGCTTTCGAATGAATTCTGCTGCGAAATACCATCCAACACTGTAGACAGCGATACCAAGCAGGATGAAAAGAGCCAGTCGAAGCACCTTGCGGCTGATGACACTTTCAGTCGCGCTGTTTGCTTTTGTCATTTGAAGGCTCCCGAATTAGAACAGCATTCTTCGAAGCGGATTGACGTGCGATATGGACGAATTTTGGGTGTTTGGCTACGGATCTTTGATGTGGAATCCGGGCTTCCCCTATGACGAGCGGCAGCAGGCACGCATCTCCGGTTACCGGCGCTCGCTCTGTGTACGCTCCTATGTACATCGCGGAACATCGGCGCGGCCGGGGCTGGTCCTGGGTCTCGACCGGGGCGGTTCGTGCCGGGGGGTCGCCTTTCGCGTGCCAGAGCAAGCCCGGCATGACACGATCACCTATCTTCGCGAACGCGAGCTGGTTACCAGCGTCTATCTGGAGCGTGAGGTCGGCGTACGACTGGCCGATGGGCGTCTGGTCCGGGCGCTGACCTATGTCGTTGACCGTGCCCATCCCCAATATGGTGGAGCGATCACGGTCGAAGAGGCGGCCGAGGTCGTGGCAGGCGCGGTCGGGCAGTCGGGCCCCAATCCGGTTTATGTCGCCAACACCGTTTCCCATCTGCGCGAGATGGGCATTCGCGATCACTGGCTGGAATCCGTCGTCAATTCGCTGAAGACAATCGGGCGCGACCGCTGACAGCCGGACGCCGGCGAAACGCTCAGCCAGCCTTGGCCAGTTCTGCCAGTCTCGCCCTCGCCGTTTCCGGTAAAGGCAGATCCGGATTGTTTGCCGCTGTCTCGATCAGCAACTGATCACTGGCCGCCTCAAGATCATGCATCAGCTTTTCGTGAAAGGCATCGGCATCGAGACCAGGTGCAATCGGCGGCAGAATGCGGACAACGAAGTGGCCGGGAAACCGCAGGAACTTGCGGCGTGGCCAGAAGAGGCCCGGATGCATGGCAACCGGCACCACCGGCACGTCGAGATCGCGGTAAAGGCGCGCGATGCCGAATTTGTAGCTCGGCGGCGCGCCAGGCGGACGGCGCGTTCCTTCCGGGTAGATGATCAGCTGACGCCCTTTCTGCATCTCGGCCTTGGTGCGCTCGAGGACTTCCGCCATCACCTTGCCCTTGGCGCCACGGTCGACGGGGATCATCTTCTGCTTGGCCACATACCAGCCGAAGACCGGTATCCACATCAGCTCGCGCTTCAGGATGTAAACCGGATCGTCCAGCCAGGGCAGGAGCGCGAATGTATCCCAGAAAGACTGGTGCTTCGGTGCGAGGATGTAGCCGCCCTTCGGAATGTTCTCCAGCCCCTCGATGGTGAAGGTTGTGCCAACGATCTTTTCCATCAGCCAGTGGGAGGACGTCGCCCAGCCCTTGGGAACGCTCAGCGCCTTCTTGCGCGGACTGAGGAAGTAGTAGGGAAACAGGATGATCATGCGAATGATCATGTTGCTGTAAAAGGCAGTGTTGAAAAGTATCGAACGCAACGCGATCATGATTATGAGGTTCCTGAACAGTTCCTCATGTCCCTAACCTAAAAAGTCAGGGATAAAAAGACCGGAATCGCTGCGCGAACCCTCTGGCATTAGCCGGATTTCTCGCGCAATCCCTCGCTGAGCTGCAGACCGAGCAGACCGCGCAGATAGGCAATAACCGTCTTGCCATATTCCGACAACATAGTGCGCAGCGCATCCGGTTCGGCATACCAGGCCCTTGTCTTGAGATCCGCATTGACCACCGGATAAGGGATGAACTCGGTGTCGCGGTCGATCCTGCGCAATTCCATCAGGCTGCGCTGCATGTGGTAGTTGCTGGTGACGATCAGGATCGAGCGATAGCCATGCTCTCTGATCCAGCGGCTCGTCTCGTTGGCGTTTCCAACGGTGTCGATGGCGTCGTAACCGATGTCGACACAGCATTCGAAGAGATCCGGCGAGCTTTGTGTGACGCGGCGGATCTGGTTGGCCGTCGTCGACGGGTTCACCCCGGAGATCAGCAGCCGCTGACCCGCACCTTGGCGCAGCAGGTCGATCGCCTGTTCGATCCTCTGATATCCGCCGGTCAACACCACGATTGCATCCGCCTTGGGATTGTTCTGCGGCTTCAGATTGGTGACGGAATCGGCAAAATGCAGGAATCCTGCGATCAGGAGGGCGCCGGCGGCAAGAACGACGAGGCCGCCGTAATGCAGGGCCTTTCTCAGAAGACCATGGCGCGAAAGCAGTCCCTGGCTCGACCGCACAGGTCGAACCCGTTCAGGGTCCTTGTTGCGTAGCATGCGATCCATGGTCATCGTCCGTGCATAGCGCGGTTTTTCCATACGCAACAGGCGGCTTTGTGGCATTCAACAGCCAAAAGCCCGCTTACTCGTCCGGTAGACCGTCCGAACGGGCCGGATCGGAGCGGATGCGATCGATCTCGTAAATGGTCTTGATGACGGTTATGCGGGCCGTCAATGTGGTCAGCGCGGCAATCACGATGATGGTGGCCAAGATGCCAAGATAGCCGCCCAACCCGATCGAAAACGTCCCGAAAAGGGCCGTTGCCTGATCGCTTTCCGGTGTTGCCAGCGAGCGGCTTTGCCAGAAGCCGGCGATTGCAAAGAAGATGGCTGCAAGGAAACCGCCGGTGGCCGCACCCTTCAGGCTGATCTTCAGGAAATGGCGCTGGAATTCGCGCGCGACATAGCTTCCCTCCGCGCCGACGAAATGCAGGACCTCGATGATGTGGCGATTGCCGGAAAGGGCGCCACGCGTGGCAAAGACCACGGTGAGCACCATGGCGGTGAAGACGAGGATCAGTATGCCGGACCCGATCAGCACCGTGGTCCTCGCCATCTGGACGAGCCGGTCGACCCATGTTCGATGGTCATCGAGAAAGGCTTGCGGCACCTCCACCCTTAACAGCTCGCGCATGGCGGCGAAATCTGGCGGATTGCTTTCGTCGATGGTGATGATCACCAGGCGCGGAACAGGCAGTTCCTCCAGATCGAGACCGGTGCCGAGCCAGGGCTCCAGCAGCCTCGCGGTCGCATTGTCATCCATGATCCGGCCATCGGTGGTGCCGACAAAGGTCAGGGCCACCTCCCTGGCTCTGGTCAATGCGGCATTCATGTCGAGCCCCTCTTCGGGCTTGATCTGGATGGTGATTTCGCGCGAGATCTGGCTTTGCCAGCCGGCGGCCGTTGTGCGCACCATGGACACGCCACCGAGGGTGAGGCAGGCGAGAAAGGCCATGATGGCGATCACAACCATCAAGGCATTGCCCTGGATGTTGGAGGCAGGAAGGATGGGTGCTGTCGGGCGCACGGCCATTTCCACCCGCCGTTTTGCCGGTGGTGTCTGCTCGCTGATCGACCGTGCGCGCCCGTCACTCATAGATGTCGAGCCGCCCTTCGGTCAGGATCATCCGGCGCGCGTCGATCTGGTCCATCAGGCCGAGATCGTGGGTCGCAATCACAACGGCGGTGCCGAGCCGGTTGAGTTCGAGGAAAAGGTTGAGCAGCCGGCGCGCCATTGGTGGGTCGACGTTGCCGGTGGGCTCGTCCGCGAGCAGGATTTCCGGTCTGTCGATCAGGGCGCGGGCGATGGCCACACGTTGCTTTTCACCACCGGAGAGAACCGGCGGCAGGACATTGATCCGCTCGCCGAGCCCGACCCACTTCAACAGCTCGATCACGTCGCGCCGGTAGGTCTGCTCATCCTTGCCGCGCACCCTCAGTGGCAGCGCCACGTTCTCGTAGGTGGTGAGGTGGTCGAGTAGCCGGAAGTCCTGGAAGACGATGCCGACACGGCGGCGCAGCATGGGCAGTTCGTTGCGCGGTATCCGGGTGATATCGCGGCCAAAGCTACGAATCAGGCCTCTGGTCGGTTGAAGTGACATGAAGAGAAGGCGCAGCAAGGTTGTCTTTCCAGCGCCCGAAGGGCCGGTCAGAAACTGGAAGGAGCGCTTGGGAATGTCGAATGTGAGATCCCGCAGGATCTCCGGTCCCATTCCATAACGCAGGCCGACATTTTCAAAATGAATCAACGGCTGAGCCCAGTTCTTGAAAAATGGATACCCGAGGCCCGTAAACGGATATCTTCAACGACCGGTAAACGGACGGCGAAAACCGCGCAGAGAGGGCGCTTCTTTCCTAAGCATTAACCATTTGAATCTACGTCTTGAGGGGATTCGTTTCAACCGCCGAGTTTCGGAGCTGCGAAATTGGCTGTGTGAAAGGCAGGCCCATGACCGTCCACCGCTTCAAAAGACACGCCGACGATCTCGGCGCGGATCTTCTGCCGCCGGACCGTTCCAGACGCATACAGAAGCCCCTGCGACAAACCGTAGGCGACGTCATCGATGCCGATTATATCATTGTGCGGGATCGACCGGCCGAGAAAATGTCGCCGAGGCGTGTCCACGGGTTACAGCAAAAGCCCGAAGGTCGTCCGGCTTTCACCGCGGCTCAGGCTCAGGGCGCATATCCGGTGTTAAAGCGCCTGCAGACTGAGTTGGGATCTCAGCTTCGGCAGGCAGAGCTTGCTCTTCAGTCGCTCTCGGAACGCGCCTTTTCGAGGCTGGTTGCCGCTGCGATCGCGCTTGTTCTGCTTGCCTTTGTGCCAGCCCTCGTCATCGGCCAGCAGGGGGCGGTCGATCAAGGCCGTGTGTTGGACATCACCCATGTCAATCTCACGCCGCAGGATGCCAATGGCATGCGTGTCCTGCTGGTCAATGCAATCATCGAGAACCGTTCGAGCCGGAGCGTCCCGCTTCCACGTCTGCGGGCCGATCTTGTCACCGACGGTCAGGTGATTGCCAGCACCTATATCGATGCGCCGACGGACCGCCTGGACGGTGGCCATAGTCGTGGAATTGCAGCGCGCCTGCAGCATCCTGGTGGAAAAACACCGGAACTCCGCCTTTCCTTCGACGCCGCGGGTGCCTCGTCGTCCTGACTGTGTTATGGCCAGCCTTTCAGGCCAATCAGAGCGGTCCCATGCGGTCCGTGCCAGGAGACCATCATGCCCGTTGTCCGCGGAAAGAATATCGAACCCCTTTACACGGCTGAACAGATCGCCGAGCGCAACCACGCAATTGCTGCCGAGATTGCAAAGGGGCCTTGCGACAACTTGCTGGTCATCGCGATCCTCAAGGGCTCCTTCATCTTTGCTGCTGACCTCATTCGTGCCCTTCATGCCGTCGGTATAGCGCCCGAGGTCGAATTCATCACCCTGTCCAGCTATGGCACGGGCACTGTGTCGCAGGGTGTAAAAATCATCAAGGACATCGACAGCGATGTGAAGGGGCGCAATGTGCTCCTGATCGATGATATTCTGGAGTCTGGCCGCACTCTGGTTTTCGCCAAGGAACTGATGCTGGAGAGGGGCGCGGCCAATGTCGGCATCGCCGTACTGCTCGACAAGAAAGTGAAGCGAAAAGAAGTGTTTGAGGCTGATTTCGTCGGTTTCGAATGCCCCGATTATTTCGTTGTCGGCTATGGCATGGACGTCGCTTATGCTTTCCGTGAGCTTCCCTTTGTTGGCGTGGTGACCGGCGACGCCTGAGCCTCTCGCATCCATTGGTTTCTGCCTCTCTCTGATCAGACCCTGTTAACCATAGGGGTCTGCTGGAGCCCTCGCGTTTACCTATCGAAAAGGAAATGCTGGTGATTTGCACTCCGGGACACCGAATGAAAGACGGGAGTGCAGACAATCATGGCGAGAATCCTGATTACCGAAGACGAAGATTCCCTGCGCTCCTTTGTGGCCCGAGCCCTGCGCCTTGACGGTCATGAAACGCGCGAGGCCGCCGATGGTGCGGAAGGCCTAGAAAAGCTCAAGGAAGAGCCTTTCGACCTGCTTCTATCGGACATCCGCATGCCGGTGATGGACGGAATCGAACTTGCCCATCAGGCTGCATCCAGCTTTCCCGCCCTCAAGATCCTGCTGATGACGGGCTATGCCGAGCAGCGCGAACGCGCAGATGATCTCGCGGCGAAAATCGTCGACGTCGTTTCCAAGCCCTTTGCCCTGCCGGATATTCGTCAGGCTGTTGCGCGCGCGCTCGCCGGTTGAGGCGACAAGACCGCATTCCCTACTGGATATCCAGCAATCGCTCGAGGTAGCGGCGTTCCAGCTCGGGACTGCTGTTTTCACCCAGCTTCTCGCGAATGGATTCCAGGATTTCCCGAGCCCGCTGCACATCGATCTCATCGGGCACGCGCACACGTTCGCCAAAGTCCGGGCCCGTGGTTGCACGCGGCCTGCCCAGCGGATCGCGGCCGTCCTGATTACCCTGGCCTTGACCCATCTGAGGACCCTGGCCGCCTTCACCCTGCTGGGCCTGCATCATCTGGTTCATCATCTCGCGCGCACCCTGGCGCAGCGCTTCCATCGCACGCCCCTGGCCGTCGACGGCTTCACCGCCCTGACCCTGGCCGAGTGCTTCACCGGCACCTTGCATCTCGCGTTGCGCCTCGCCGAATCCTTCACCCGGCTCCATGCCCAGATCGCGCAATCCCTGCTGCAACTGGCCAAGCTGCTCGCCGAGTGCTTCCTGTTGTTCGCGCAGATTGCGCAGGGCCTCACGCAGCTGTTCCGCCGTCATCTGGTCGGTGTTCTGCTGGCCCTGCTGCCCTTGCTGCTGCTGGCCTTGTTCGCCCTTTTCGCCTTGCTGCGGATCGCCTCTCTGGAGGCGGTCGCGGAGCGCCTGATCGAGCCGGAAGGTTTCTTCCATCAGCCGCTGCTGCTGCTGCATGATTTCGCCCAGCCGGTCGATCTGTTCACGGGCGGCGCTGTTTTCCTGCTGGCCGCCCTGTTGCGGACGCCCGGCCTGCATGTTGTTCATCATCCGCTGCAGTTCGGACAGGAGTTCGCGAGCAGCGTCGCGATTGCCTGATCGTGCAAGGTTTTCCAGCTGGTCGAGCAGATTGTTCAGGTCCTGCGGACGCACCATGTTCTGGGCGTTCTGCTGCTGTCCGGGCGGCGGCATCCGCTCGGCGAGTGCCTGCATGAATTCCTGCATGGCAGCTCTGAGCTCGTCCATCAGCCGCTGGATCTCTTCGTCGGTCGCGCCGTTTTCCAACGCGTCGGCCAGAGCCTGCTGCGCATCCCGCAGACGGCGTTCGGCGAGCGAGAGATTGCCGTCCTCAATGCCGAGTGCAATTTCCCAGAGATAGTCGGCGGTGTCCTTCATCTCCTCTTCATTGCGGACCTGCTGCATGCGCGAGCGGGCGGATTCGATCAGGAGAAAATGCGTGAGGTTGGGGATCGTCTCGTCGGCGCGCAGGGTGATCGCCTCGTTGAGCGCGATTGCCAGAGGCATTTCGCGGGTGTCGAGAGAGAATATCTGTCGTTGTTCGGCGACTGCGCCTGCCAGTTTGACTGAGAAATTGCGCTCTGGAAGAACCATCTCGATCGGCGCGCTTCGCCCTGTCTGGCCTGCTCCATCCGTCGCAACCAGCGTGATCGATACACGGCTGCCGGCCAGCGGATGTTCGGTGATGGCGCGGCTGGTCACACCTCGGGTATCGCGGGCATTCTGGCGCGGCAGGTCGAGCTTGTAGTCCGGTGGCGGATAAAGCGGCGTTGCGCCCGCCTTTTGCCCGATTGGCACGATCTCCGCATGGGCTCTCTGGACGCCGTAGTCGTCCTGGGCGCGGAAGGCGATTTCCAGCGCGCCATTCAGTGCGCGCCGTGGAGTGCCGTCGAAGGCAATTTCCGGGGCTTTGTCGGGTATCACGGTGATCGACCATTGCCGCTCGCCGACGAGAAGGTCGCCGCTTTCCGCCAGAGCCAGTTCATGGGTGCGTGCTGCAAGCGGCGGCGCATCGGGGTTGATGGCGTTGGTCGGCGCATCGCCTTCCTTGGCAGCGATGTCGATGACTTCGCCGTCCCCTGCTTCACGGAACGTCACTTTTTCTTCGGCATTGCCGCCGCTCAGACGGACCGTCATCTGCGAGCCCTGCGGCACGGTCACGCCCTCTGCCGATTGGGTACCAAGTCCCGACAGGAAGATCGGCGGCTGGCTGGTATAGGCGGGCGGAGTGATCCAGGCGTCGATGCGCATTGCCGGCGCGGTCGTCGCATCCTGATGCTGGCGGAAGGCGTCCGCAATGGAACCTGCGCCATTGGAGCCGGAATAGGCAAAGGCCGTGACGAAGAGCAGGGCAGGGATCGCGCGCAGCGCATAGCGGTCAAACCGCGCAATGTCCGGTCGCGGCAGACCGGCATCGAGTGCCGCTATGCGTTCGGCCATGCGACGCTGGTGTTCGCGCCAGAGAGCCCGGCTGAACGGACTATCAAAGGCCGGTTCATCGTCCTGAACCGCAACAGGCTGGTGTTGCAACCCGTTGCGCTCCTCAAGCAGGCGATCGGCTTCGCGCGTGGTCGGCAGCCGGAGCCGCAGCAAGGGCAGGAAGGAGGCGACGAAGGCGAAGACGAGCGCGAAGACCAGAAGCAGGCGAACAATGTCCGGCAGCATGCGGTAAACACCGAGCCAACCCAGCGACACAAAGATCGCTGCCGTACCAAAGATGGGCAGAAGCGGCGGAATGATCCGCTCGACCATCAGCACCATGCGTGCGAGCAGCCGATTGATACCGACCCGCCGTGCGAGGGAGCTGCCTGCGCTCAATGCTGATGATGTCCGGCTGGCCGGGCGGGGATCTGTCATCCGTCGGGTCTCCGATCGATCGCGCGATCATGCGCTTCGTATCGGGCTAAAGATAGCAGGCTTTGTGGCGAAGACGAGGGTTGCAGGGGAAAGGCAGCGTTTTTTCCGCTCGCCCTCCCCGGATTGTGAACGTGTTCAGGCCAGCCAGTCCGGAACGCTGTCGAGCGCGATCAGATCCTCATAGGTCGGGCGCGGGCGAATCACATGGAACTCGTTGCCGTTGACCAGTACCTCCGGCACCAGCCGACGAGTATTGTAGGTGCCGGCCTGCACCGCGCCATAGGCGCCCGCCGAGCCAACCGCGATCAGGTCGCCGGGCTTGGGCATGGCCATTTCGCGGTCGAGCGCCAGATAGTCGCCGGTCTCGCAGACGGGGCCCACGACATCGGCCTTGATGCGTGGGGCATTCGCCGCCGAAATCACCACCGGCCTGATCTCGTGATAGGCCTCGTAGAGCGTCGGGCGGATCAGGTCGTTCATTGCGCCGTCGACGATGACGAATGTCTTTTCGCCGCCGTCTTTCACATAGATGACCTCGGTCACGAGGATGCCGGCATTGCCGACGATCAGGCGGCCCGGCTCGGTGACGATGCGGCAGTTCAGGCCGGCAAGCTGGTCCTTGACGATCTTCGCATAGGCGTCCGGCTCGGGCGGCGGGTTGTTGTCGTCCTTGTAGGGGATGCCGAGGCCGCCACCGACATCGACGTGATCGATCTGATGGCCATCGCCGCGCAGTGTCTCGACGAGTTCGCGCAGCAGACGGAAGGCGTCCTCGAAGGGCTGCAGATCGGTGATCTGGCTGCCGATATGCATGTCTATGCCGGAGACGTGGATCCCTTCCAGCGTCGCGGCATGAGCATAGACGGCACGCGCCCGCTCGTAGGAGATGCCGAACTTGTTTTCCTTCTTGCCGGTCGAGATCTTGGCATGGGTCTTGGCATCGACATCGGGATTGATGCGGAAGGAGACATGCGCCTTTTTGCCGGCCTTCACGGCCCGCTGGTTCAGCACTTCCAGCTCCGGCTCGCTCTCGACGTTGAAGCAGTAGATGCCCGCCTCAAGGCCTAAATCCATCTCGCTTGGTGTCTTGCCGACGCCGGAGAACATGATGCGGTTTGCCGGGATGCCGGCGGCCAGTGCGCGGCGAAGCTCGCCTTCCGAGACCACGTCGACACCGGCGCCAAGGCGTCCCAGCGTTTTCAGGACGGCCTGGTTGGAATTGGCCTTCATCGCATAGCAGACGAGCGCATCCACGCCTTCGAAAGCGCGGGAAAAAACCTTGTAGTGGCGCTCCAGCGTTGCCGTCGAATAGCAATAGAAGGGCGTGCCAACGGCACGCGCAATTTCTGGGATGGGCACGTCCTCGGCATGAAGTACGCCGTCACGATAGTCGAAATGGTTCACCGGAATGGCCCTGTCAGAGGAGGGGATCGAGCAGGAATGGACGCGACGGCGTCGGCTGCACGGTGCTGTCGCGCTTGTTCTGCTCGGCCACAGGCGTGCTCGGACGGTCGAGTTCGCCCTTGCGACCGCAGCCGGTCAGAACAACCGTAGCTGCCGTCAGAAGAGACACTGCCATTACTGCGGATCGAAAAGTCTTGGCCATTACCCGGTCCATTCAAAATTAAGATGCCCTTAGCATCTACCGAAAAAGCGATGGCTTGTGCAGCCTGTTTCTTGTCATCCGCCCATCACGAAAAGACATCAGTTGCGTTCGCGCCACCAGGCGATCTGCTTTCTGACTTCCGAAGGCGCTGTTCCACCGAAGCTCTTGCGGCTCGCAACCGAGGCCTCGACGGTGAGGACGTTGTAGACATCCGCAGTGATCGCGGCGTTGATGCCCTGCAACTCCTCGAGCGAAAGCTCGGCAAGATCGCAGCCCTTCTTCTCGGCCATGGCAACGGCATTGCCAGTCACATGGTGGGCGTCGCGGAAGGGAAGACCCGCTTCGCGCACCAGCCAGTCGGCAAGGTCGGTCGCGGTCGAGTAACCCGAACCTGCCGCCGCCTTCATCTTGTCGGTGCGGATGGTCATGTCGGTCACCATGCCGGTCATGGCGGCAATCGCCAGTTCCAGGCTTTCGGCGGCGTCGAAGACCTGTTCCTTGTCTTCCTGCATGTCCTTGGAATAGGCGAGCGGCAGGCCCTTCATCACGGTCAGGAGCGCGATCAGCGAACCGTTGATGCGGCCGGTCTTGGCGCGCACCAGTTCGGCGGCATCCGGGTTCTTCTTCTGCGGCATGATCGAGGAGCCGGTGGAGAAGGCGTCCGACAGGCGGATGAAGCCGAATTGTGGCGTCGACCAGATGACGATCTCTTCGGCCAGCCGCGACAGGTGGGTGGCGCAGATCGAGGCGATCGACAGGAATTCCAGCGCAAAGTCGCGGTCCGAAACAGTGTCGATCGAATTGCGGGTCGGCTCGCGGAAGCCGAGTGCTGCCGCCGTCATGTGACGATCGATGTTGTAGCCGGTGCCGGCAAGGGCTGCCGCCCCGATCGGGCTTTCGTCGAGGTGTTCGATGGCGTGGCGCACACGCTGGCGGTCACGGCCGAACATCTCGACATAGGCCATGCAGTGATGCCCGAAGGTCACCGGCTGGGCCGTCTGGAGATGGGTAAAGCCGGGCATGACGGTTTCAGCATGCTCTTCGGCGCGATCCAGGAAGGCGGCGATCAGTGCAGACAAGGCGGCTTCCGTCTTCTGCAGCTCTTCCTTCACCCAGAGGCGGAAGTCGAGCGCCACCTGATCATTGCGCGAGCGGGCAGTATGCAGGCGACCGGCGGCGGAACCGATCAGCTCGGCAAGACGGGCCTCGACGTTCATGTGAATGTCTTCGAGCTTGCGCGAGAAGACGAACTGGCCGCTTTCGATCTCTGACAGGATCGTGTCCAACCCGTGAAGGATCTTGTCTTTATCTTCGGCCGAGATAATGCCTTGGTGCGCCAGCATGGTCGCATGCGCCTTTGAGCCGCGGATATCCTGGGCATAGAGCTTCTTGTCGAAACCGATGGAGGCATTTATCTCCTCCATGATGGCTGCGGGTCCGGACGCAAAGCGACCGCCCCACATCTGGTTGGAGGATTTGTTGTCCTTGCTGTCCTCAGCCATCTGATGCCCGTCCTGGAGAATGTCATGACAGAAAAAAGACCCTCAGGTCTGTCTCCCGCCAAACTGGTTGGATTTGCCGTGCTTGCCGGCCTTGTTGTCGGTGCGGCTGCGGTATACGTGAACCTTGCCCTGTCTGGCAATGGTGAGCAGACGGCATCGGCGGCACAGTGTCAGGCGTCGATGGCGGAGGCGGAGGCTCTCGCACCCTTTTCGAGAGGCGATGTCGCAGCCATGGTGCCCGTGACCGCGCCGCGTTTGATCGAAGGCCTGAGCTTCCAGGATGCCGATGGCAAACCCGTGACCATGGCCGATTTCCGCGACCAGACGGTGCTCCTCAACCTCTGGGCCACCTGGTGCGTGCCCTGTCGTGAGGAAATGCCGGCGCTCAACAATCTCCAGGAGGCGCTTGGCAGTGATGACTTCAAGGTACTGGCCATCAATATCGACACGGGCGACGTGGAAAAGCCACGCTCCTTCCTTGAGGAGATCGGCGTCGACAGCCTCGGCCTCTATCGGGATGCCAGCATGGGTGTTTTCAACAAGCTGAAGAAGGACGGCCTCGCCTTTGGTCTGCCGGTCACGCTGCTGATCGACGAACAGGGCTGCCTGCTGTCGGCGATGAACGGTCCTGCCGTCTGGGATGGCGCGGATGCCAAGGCACTGATTGCGGCGGCGGTCACCCCCTGATCGCCGCTTTGCATTGCAATAACTTGCCTTGAGAGCAAGCGGCAGCTAAGACGGTTCCATTCACAAGGACCCGGTGAAATTCCGGGTGGCTCTTCCGGCCGCCGATCCGCCGGATAACCCTCATTCATTGAAGACATTGCGTGGGCTTGTGCCCCGTGCCGTCAATCTTGCGGGATATCACATGTCATCCAGAAGCTTCGACCTCGCACGCTATCGTGCCGAGTGGTTTTCCAATCCGCGTGCCGATGTGCTTGCCGGTCTCGTGGTTGCGCTTGCGCTCATTCCCGAGGCGATCGCCTTTTCGATCATTGCCGGTGTCGATCCGAAGATCGGCCTTTACGCCTCCTTCTCGATTGCCGTCCTGATCGCCTTTGTCGGTGGCCGGCCCGGCATGATCTCGGCGGCCACAGCAGCCACAGCCGTGCTGATGGTCACGCTGGTGCGCGACTACGGTCTCGAATATCTTCTGGCGGCCACGGTTCTGGCAGGGCTGATCCAGATCGTCGCCGGTATCTTCAAGCTTGGCCAGCTGATGCGTTTCGTGTCGAAGTCGGTGATGACGGGCTTTGTCAATGCGCTGGCGATCCTCATTTTCATGGCGCAGCTTCCGGAACTCATCGATGTGCCGATGCTGACCTATGTGCTGGTCGCAGCGGGCCTCGCGATCATCTATCTCTTTCCCTACATCACGCGCGCCGTTCCCTCGCCGCTGATCTGCATCATCGTTTTGACGATCCTGTCGATCGCCTTTGGCTTTGATGTGCGTACCGTGGGTGACATGGGCGAATTGCCGTCAACGCTTCCTGTCTTCCTGATCCCGCAGATCCCGCTCACGCTGGAAACCCTGATGATCATCCTGCCCTATTCGGTCGGCATTGCCACCGTCGGCCTTCTGGAATCGTTGATGACGGCCCAGGTCATCGATGATCTGACCGATACGCCGAGCGACAAGAACCGCGAATGTGTCGGTCAGGGTATTGCCAATACGGCGACCGGTTTCATCGGTGGCATGGCGGGCTGCGCGATGATCGGCCAGTCGATCATCAACGTGAAGTCCGGCGGGCGCGGACGTTTGTCCACCTTCTGCGCCGGCGTCTTTCTGCTGTTCATGATCCTCGTGCTCGGCGATCTCGTCAGCCAGATCCCGATGCCGGCTCTTGTCGCCATCATGATCATGGTGTCGATCGGCACGTTTTCCTGGTCGTCGATCAAGAACCTCAAGGATCACCCAGGCTCATCCTCGATCGTGATGATCGCGACTGTCGTCGGGGTCGTCTACACCCACAACCTCGCCATCGGTGTTCTGATTGGCGTTCTGCTCTCGGCCATCTTCTTTGCGTGGAAGATTGCGCAGATTTTCCAGATCACGTCGGTTCTGTCAGCCGATGGCCTGCATCGCACCTACACGGTCAGGGGTCAGCTCTTCTTTGCCTCGGTTGAAGACTTCAACAAGGCGTTTGATTTCAAGGAAGTGCTTGACAAGGTGACGATCGACGTCAGCCATGCCCATATCTGGGATATTTCCAGTGTCGCGGCGCTCGACATGATCGTCTTGAAATTCCGCCGTGAAGGCGCTGATGTGGAAATCATTGGCCTCAACGAAGCAAGCGAGACGCTTGTCGACAAGCTGGCCATTCACGACAAGCCGGGTGCCATGGAACGCCTTATGGGGCATTGAGGGAGGACTGGGCATGACACGAATTCTGGGACTGATCGATGGCTCCAATTATGCCGCGAGTGTGTGTGACCACATTGCCTGGATTGCAAAGAAGACGGATGTCTCCGTCGAACTCCTGCATGTGATCGGCGATCAAGAAACGGTTGAGCCTGCCGATCTCAGCGGCAATATCGGTCTTGGTGCCCGCACTGCTTTGCTGAAGGAACTCGCCGAGCTTGATGCGCAAAAGGCCAAGGTGGCACAAAAGCGCGGGCGCTTGCTGTTGGAAGATGCCAAGGCGCGTCTGCATGCAGCCGGTATTGCCTCGGTCGAAACGAGATTGCGCAATGGCGATCTGATTGAAACCGTGCAGGAAATGGAGGCCGGCGCCGATATCATCGTGATTGGCAAGCGCGGCGAGGGTGCCGATTTTGCCAAGGGGCATCTCGGTTCCAATCTGGAACGTGTCGTGCGCTCAACCCATCGCGCCATTGTCATTGCCTCACGGGCCTTCAAACCGGTGAACAAGCTCCTGATTGCCTTTGACGGCGGTGCGACTGCGCTCAAGACGGTCGATCAGGTTGCGCGCAGTCCGATCCTTGACGGCCTTGGGGCGAAGCTTGTCATGGCCGGTGCCGATACGACGGAGAACCGCAGGAAGCTTGATGATGCAGCCGTGATCCTGAAAGCCGCAGGCTACAGTCCGGATCTCTCTCTCGTGCCGGGGTCGGCAGAAAAGGTTATCTCCGAAGCCATCGAGATCGAGGGGTTCGATCTTCTGGCGATGGGTGCCTACAGCCATTCTCGTCTGAGAACTTTGTTCCTCGGCTCCACCACCACAGAGATGATCCGCTCCTGCAAGGTGCCGGTTGTCATTTTTCGCTGAGACAAATATTGCCGAAGGTGTAGCCCTGAGCCGTCTCATCCCTCTCAGGCAGCCCTCATCGGCTGCCTTTTCTTTTCTTCAATCAGCTTGACCAATTGATTGGCAGGAAGCGGTCGCGAAAAGACAAAGCCCTGACCCTCGCGAATGCCGAGTTCCCGAAGCTTTACGAGCTGGTCTTCGCTTTCAATACCCTCGGCAATCACCGTCATGCCAAACTGTTCTCCAAGCGACACAAGCGCCTCCACAAGCACGAAGGACTTGCGGTTCAGTGTCACGCCGTCGATGAAGTATTTGTCGATCTTCAGATAGTTTGCCTGCAGGGCATGGAGGGACGAAAGCCCATTATGGCCGGTTCCAGCGTCGTCAATTGCTATCCGTAGGCCAAGCTCCGCAAGCCTGCCCGATACCATCAGCGCCTTTTCAACATCTGCAATCGGCTGTCGCTCGGTAATCTCCAGCACGAGGCTGTGGCGCGGCAGTCCCGCCGCATCGATCTGCTTTGTCAATCGCTCGACAAAACCATCGCTCAGCAACTGGGCCGGTGTTATGTTGAAGGACATCTTGAGGGCCGCGTCTGCCCTCAGAAGATTGCCAATCTGCTCGCCGGCCTGAATAAGCAGCGAAAAGATCAGCGGATCGATCCGATGCTCGTCTTCGGCAAGTGGAATGAAGACCGCCGGAGAGATTGATGTGCCATCCGGTTTGATCCAGCGGGCCAGCATTTCGAAGCCGGTTACGTGATTGTCTTCCAGGCTGAAAAGCGGTTGGAAATGGGGTTGGATATGGCCCTTCGCCAATGCCTCATCCATTTCGTCAAGTCTTGATGCAGGGCGAACAAGGCCCCGCGCGCTCAGAAATCCGAACACGCCGGACATCAGCGCCGCAAAGCCCAAGATTGCGGGCTCAGGTATCCGGTTCCAGGTCGAGAAGGTGTCAGAGTTGATGCGAAGTTCCACCTGGATCGGATAACGATCAGAGGCGGCCCCGAACTGCACCGGGTCGTCCCCGACCGCCTGTGCGCCACTTTCCGGCAGGTATTGCGAAAAAATTCTGCCGTCCTGCAGCGACAGTTCCAGGCTGGCGTGGTCGCGAAGCTCGCTCGACAACAGATCGAACAGCATGCCGGAGCTCGCAAGCAAAGCGGTAATTGACCCATTATCTCGCTTCCAGCGCACCATCAGTCCCTGCCAGTTGGCAAGCTTCAGGGTTGCCAGTTCATAGGCGGGGTTGGTGGCCGGCAGGACTGGAATAGTGGTCAGGCTGGAGCCGAAGACTTCGTCACGCCCGTCATGGCCCCAACAACCTCCGTTGGCGGAATCGACCCTGATCTCGCGGATCGAAGCCGACAAAAAGGCGACTTGCTCCATGGCCTTTCGATCCTCGACGGAGCAATCGAAAGGGCCAGTTGCAACCAGTTCTCCCATGCCGATGACAGCCAGATCGATCTGTCGCTCCATCCGGACGATGGCAGTTTGCAGCAGTTCCTGCAGGCGGCGCTCGTTCATCTCGTTGATGTAGATCTGGACAACGATCCAGAGCGAGCCGCCAAACAGGACAGCCAGACCCATGGCCGCAGATAGCAGTTTCAATCCATGACTCATGATTTATTCGCCCACACCCGTTGGGCGCAGTGTGAGCGAGTGATGTTAAAAATCTAAGAATGGCGGGCTTTGCCGCCATCGGTCGCTCTTTCGGCAGATCCTGACAGAGCGGCTGTCGGTTCTTTCCACTTAGTTCTGAAAGATCCGTGGACGCAGGATTTCGGCGAAGCCGGAGGTTCCCTTCAAATAGGCGAAATCGGGGCTGACATCGAATTCGATCGTTGTTCCATCCGCCGTTTTTGCCAGGACGCGGCGCGAACCGGGGCGATCCAGCACGCGCAGAATGGTCGCGACCACACCCTTTGTCGGGTCTTCGCTCCACATCACATCTGTCGGGCGAAACAGCAGTTCCGCCGGCCCGTCCGACAGGCCCTGCGCATCATAGGTCATGTTGGCGACTGTCGCCTTGCCGCTCTCGACTTTGGCGTTCAGCGCATTCGTATCGCCGAGAAAGCGCATGACGAAAGCATTGGCCGGATGGCGGCAGACCTCTTCGGGCGTTCCCTGTTGAACGATCCGTCCCTTGTCGAGAATGACGACCCGGTCCGCAAGGTCGAGGGCCTCTTCCTGGTCGTGGGTGACAAAGAGCGTGGTGATGCCGAGCTCGTCATGGATCGAGCGCAGCCAGCGGCGCAGGTCGCGACGCACATTGGCGTCAAGCGCACCGAATGGTTCGTCCAGCAGCAGCACGCGCGGATCGACGGCCAGTGCACGGGCGAGCGCCACGCGCTGGCGCTGGCCACCGGAGATCTGGCCGGGGAAGCGTGTCCCAAGTCCACCGAGCTGAACAAGGTTCAGCAGTTCGTCGACCCGCTTGTCAATATCTTGGGCAGAGCGCTTCACCTTCGAGACTTTCATGCCGAAGGCGATGTTTTCTGCGACCGTCATATGGGGAAAAAGCGCATAATGCTGGAACACGAAGCCTACGCCCCGGTCACGCACCGGGATGTCGGTGGCATCCTCATCGCCGAAGTGGATATGACCGTCGTCGGAATATTCCAGACCCGCCACCATGCGCAGGATGGTCGTCTTGCCGGAGCCGGAAGGGCCGAGCAGCGCAACCAGTTCACCGCTCTGGATGTCGAGCGAGACGCCATGAACGGCGCGGAAGGTTTCGAACGTCTTGACGACGCTGTCGAGGCGAATGTTCACGAGGTTACCTCCGAGGAATTCTGTGTGCCGGCCAGCGTCTGCGGGCGGTTGCGACGCCCGGCGCCCTGGCGTTCCAGCAGGACCTTGGCCACCAGCGTGACGAGGGCGAGCGTCGCCAGGATCGAGGCGGCGGCAAAGGCGCCGACGGCATTGTAGTCGTGGTAGAGCAGTTCGATATGAAGCGGCAGCGTATTGGTCTGGCCACGGATATTGCCTGACACGATCGAGACTGCGCCGAATTCACCCATCACGCGGGCATTGCAGAGCACGACGCCGTAAAGCAGCGCCCATTTGATATTCGGCAGCGTGATCGAAAAGAAGGTGCGAAAGCCGCTGGCACCGAGCGACGTCGCCGCCTCCTCCAGATCACGGCCCTGAGCCTGCATCAGCGGGATCAGTTCACGCGCGACGAAGGGGGCGGTGACGAACATGGAAGCAAGCACGATGCCGGGCAGGGCAAACATGATCTTCAATCCGGCGCTGTCGAGGGCCGGGCCGAACAGCCCCTGCAGGCCATAGACAAAGAGGTAGGAAACGCCGGCAACGACGGGTGAAATCGAGAAGGGGATCTCGATCACGATCGTCAGCAGCCGCTTGCCTCGGAAATCATGCTTGGTGATGGCCCATGCGGCGGCAATACCGAAGATGGTGTTGAGCGGCACGGCAATGGCTGCCGTGATCACCGTCAAGAGGATCGCATGGCGCGTATCCGCATCGGCAATCGTCTCCAGGAAATAGGGAATGCCCCGGCTGAAGGCCTGCTCGCCGATCACGGCCAATGGCGCGACGACAAAGAGCAGGACAAACACCAGCACGATGCCGATCAGGCTGTATTTGAACAGCGGTGCATCGCCGATGCGGGGCGGGCGTTTGCCGGTCGAAGAATGGCTCATGATGGTTCAGCCTTTCACCGTGTAGCGCAGCGCGCGGGCCTGCAGGGCATTGGTGACTGCCAGCATCAGGAAGGCGGCAAACAGCATGACCGATGCAATCGCGGCGGCTGCCGGATAGTCGAATTCCTCGAGCCGGATGAAGGCGAGGAGTGCGGTAATCTCGGTCGAGAAGGGCTGGTTGCCGGCAATGAAGATGATCGCGCCGAATTCGCCAAGGCTTCTTGCAAAGGCAAGCGAGGTGCCGGCCAGAAGTGCCGGCGTCAGGAGCGGCAGGATGACACGCCCGAAGATCGACCAGTCGCTGCCGCCCAGCGTTTGTCCTGCCTCTTCCAGCGCCGGATCCAGTTCTTCGAGAACAGGCTGAACGGTGCGCACGATGAAGGGCAGGCTGGTAAAGGCCATGGCAATCATGATGCCGAGCGGCGTATAGGCGACCTTGATGCCGATGTCCGAAAGGACCGAGCCGAACCAGCCGTTGTTGGCAAACAGCGTGGTGAGGGCAATGCCTGCGACTGCCGTCGGCAGCGCAAAAGGCAGGTCGACCAGGGCATCGACGATCCGCCGGCCGGGAAAACGATAGCGCACCAGCACCCAGGCCAGCGCCAGACCGAAGATCAGGTTGAAGATCGTTGCAGCAAAGGCAGAGCCGACGGTCACGACATAGCTCGCAACGGCCCGTTCGGACGAGACAATGCGCCAATAGTCACTGGGTCCGAGGCTTGCCGCCTTGAAGATCAACGCCATCAGCGGCAGCATGATGATGATCGCCGCATAGACCAGCGTGATCCCGAGGGACAGCTTGAGGCCTGGCAAAACGCGCCGTTTCAAGAGGCTGGTCCTTTCCTGAGAGATGCAGTCACGAGAAGACCGGCGGGAATACCCGCCGGCCCGAGAAGATGCAATCCTGACGGATCAGCGGCTTCCATAGATGCCGTCGAGAATGCCGCCTTCGGCAAAGTGCTCGGCCTGAACCTTTTCCCAGCCGCCGAAGACATCCTCGACGGTGACAAGGCGGATTTCCGGGAACTGGTCCTTGTATTCGGCTGCAACCGTTTCGTCATGAACGCGGTGGCCGAATTTGGCGGCGATCTTCTGGCCTTCCGGCGAATAGAGGAAGCCGAGATACTGCTTGGCCAGATCCTGGCTGCCCTTTTCGTCGGCCACCTTGTCGACGATGGCGACCGGGAATTCGGCGAGCAGGCTGACGGAGGGAACGACCTGCTGGAACTTGTCTTCGCCATACTGCTTGGCGATCGCCTTGGTTTCGGCTTCGAAGGTGATGATCACGTCACCCAGTTCACGCTCGACAAAGGTCGTCGTGGCTGCGCGGCCTCCGGTATCGAAGACAGGCACGTTGTCGAAGATCTTGTCGACGAATTCCGTGACCTTGGCTTCATCGCCGGCAAACTTCTCCTTCGCGTAGGCCGTGGCCGCCAGGTAGGTGTAGCGGGCATTGCCCGAGGTCTTCGGGTTCGGGAAGATCACCTGCACATCGTCACGGGCGAGATCTTCCCAATCCTTGATGTTCTTCGGATTGCCGGCGCGCACCAGGAAGGATGGGAAGGAGTAGAAGGGCGAGGCGTTGTTGGGGAATTCCGACTGCCAGCCCTCGTTGACAAAGCCGTTGCGCACTAGGAATTCGACATCGGTCACCTGATTGAAGGTCACGACATCTGCGTCCAGCCCTTCGACGATGGCGCGGGCCTGACGCGAGGTGCCGCCATGCGACTGGTCGATCGTGACGCCCGGATTGGCCTTGATGAAGGCCTCGTTCTGGGCCGCGAAGATTTCGCGCGCAATGTCATAGGAAGCATTCAGCAGCTTGTCGGCGGCCTGTGCGGACAGCGGCGCTGCCAGGGTGGTGGAAAGTGCGACAACGGCCGCACCGATCAGGAGGAAACGCTTCATGAACTGGCTCCAGACTGCAGGATCAATAGTGAGCTGCAAACTAGAGGGTCGGCCTGCCTCTTCCGAGGAATGGCCGACCAATGATCAAGCCGGGCGGCAAATATCTTTCCGCCGAAACCGTGTCTTGCAGGAATGGGCGGGTCAGACCTTGAAAACGTGGCTTATCGTGTCGGAACCGGCACATCGCCGCGATAGTCATAGAAGCCGCGACCGGACTTGCGACCGAGCCAGCCTGCCTCGACATATTTGACCAGCAGCGGGCAAGGGCGATATTTCGAATCCGCCAGCCCGTCATGCAGCACCTGCATGATCGAGAGGCAGGTGTCGAGACCGATAAAGTCGGCAAGCTGCAGCGGACCCATCGGATGGTTGGCACCAAGCTTCATCGCCGTATCGATCGCCTCGACCGAGCCGACACCTTCATACAGCGTATAGATCGCCTCGTTGATCATCGGCAGCAGGATGCGGTTGACGATGAAGGCGGGGAAGTCTTCGGCCACGGTGATCGTCTTGTCCAGCGTGGTGACGAAGGCCTTGGCGGTCGAAAATGTCTCTTCTTCGGTCGCAATGCCGCGCACCAGTTCAACCAGCTTCATCACCGGAACCGGGTTCATGAAGTGGATGCCCATGAAGCGTTCAGGGCGGTCGGTGGCCGAGGCAAGGCGGGTGATCGACAGCGAGGATGTGTTGGTGGCGAGCAGCGCCTCGGGCTTCAGCACGGGGCAGAGCTGGGCGAAGATCTTGCGCTTGACGCTCTCGTCTTCGGTGGCGGCTTCGATCACCAGGTCGAGGGAGGCCATGTCGTTGATGTCGGTGGTGCCGGAAATGCGGTCGAGGGCCGCCTTGCGGGCATCATCCGACATCTTGCCACTAGCCACCTGTCGGGCGAGGTTGCCATTAATCGTGGCAAGGCCTGCTTCGATCCGCTCCTTGGCCAGATCGTACATGATGACCTTGTAGCCCGCCGCAGCGGAAACCTGGGCGATGCCGCAGCCCATCTGGCCGGCACCAACCACACCCACATTGCTGATTGTCATGGTCATCACGCTCTCCTCACCGTCCCTCATGGCTGTCACGAACAAAACTGCCGGGCCATACCAGCCCGGCAATTTTTAGACAGGTCTGCCTGTCATTTCCAGTCTTTTCGCACTTGCGAAAAGGCGATCAGAGCGACTTTTCGAGTTCGGGAAGTGCTTCGAAGATGTCGGCCACAAGACCGTAATCGGCGACCTGGAAGATCGGTGCCTCTTCGTCCTTGTTGATCGCGACGATGACCTTCGAATCCTTCATGCCGGCAAGGTGCTGGATGGCGCCCGAGATACCGCAGGCGATGTAGAGCTGCGGCGCAACCACCTTGCCCGTCTGGCCAACCTGCCAGTCGTTCGGTGCGTAACCGGCATCGACGGCGGCGCGCGAGGCGCCGATGGCCGCCCCCAGCTTGTCGGCGACGGGAAGGATGACTTCCTGGAACTTTTCCGAAGAGCCGAGTGCGCGACCACCGGAAATGATGATCTTGGCGGAAGTCAGTTCCGGACGGTCGGACGAGGACAAGGCATCCGAGACGTGGCTCGATACGCCCGGATTTGCCACGGCGCTGATGCTTTCAATTGCCGCCGAGCCACCTTCGCCTGCAGCCGAGAAGGAGGCCGTGCGGACCGTGATGACCTTCTTGGCGTCGGTCGACTGCACCGTCTGGATCGCATTGCCGGCATAGATCGGACGCTTGAAGGTGTCGGGCGAAACAACCTCGATGATTTCGGACACCTGCATCACGTCAAGCAGGGCGGCCACGCGCGGCAGCACGTTCTTGCCGACGGAGGTTGCGGCAGCCATGATGACGTCATAGCCGGACGCCAGCTCGACGATGAGAGCCGCCAGCGGCTCGGCCAGGCTGTTGGCATAGTCGGCGCTGTCGGCATGCAGCACCTTTGCAACGCCCGCAAGCTTGGCAGCGCCCTCTGCCGCACCCTTGGCATTTGCGCCTGCGACCAGCACATGCACATCGCCGCCGATCTGGCTGGCCGCTGTCAGCGCCTTTGCCGTCTGTTCGGAGATGCTTGCATTGTCGTGTTCTGCGAGAAGTAGAATAGCCATGGTTCAATCCTCGAATAGAGTTCCCTTGGAAATCCGTCAGGCCCAGCCGAAAAGGCTGGGGTGCGAGAACCGGGAGGACACGTCGATTGTCAAGGTGAGCCCCGGATACGCAGCGACCCGACCTTTTCAGGCGGGCCTCACGGTTTTCATTACAATACGCCTGCTTCGGTCTTCAGCTTTTCGACCAGCTCGGCAACCGACTTGACCTTGATGCCGGCTTTGCGCCCGCCCGGCTCCTCGGTCTTCAGAACCTTGAGGCGCGGTGCGATATCGACGCCGAAATCAGCAGGTGTCTTCTTGTCGAGCGGCTTCTTCTTCGCCTTCATGATGTTCGGCAGCGAGGCGTAGCGCGGCTCGTTGAGGCGCAGGTCCGTCGTAACGATGGCCGGCAGCTTGACATTGATCGTCTGCAGGCCGCCATCGACTTCGCGGGTGACATTGGCCGAGCCGTCTGCCAGTTCAACCTTCGAGGCAAAGGTTGCCTGACCCCAGCCAAGAAGCGCTGCCAGCATCTGCCCGGTCTGGTTCGAGTCGTCGTCGATTGCCTGCTTGCCGGTGATCACCAGACCAGGCTGTTCGGCTTCAATGACACCCTTCAAGATCTTGGCAACAGCCAGCGGCTCCACGGCTTCGTCGCTCTCAACCAGGATCGCCCGGTCAGCGCCCATGGCAAGACCGGTGCGCAGCGTTTCTTCCGCCTTGGCCGGGCCGATCGATACGACGACAACCTCGTCCGCCTTGCCGGCTTCCTTCAGCCGCAGCGCTTCCTCGACCGAGATTTCGTCGAAGGGGTTCATCGACATCTTCACGTTGGCCAGTTCAACGCCGGAGCCATCCGGCTTCACGCGAATCTTGACGTTGTAGTCAACTACGCGCTTCACGGTCACGAGTATTTTCATGAGTTCCTTCCTTCAATGCTTCCCGACGGAAAATGCGTCTGAATGCTTGCCGCCGTTGGTCGGTGGGCGACATCGATACGCATTTTTATCCCAAACACAACGCTTCCCCTCCCAGGGAGTGCCATTTGTACGCAGCAATAAATTACGTTGACGTGAACGTCAATATTCACCCTGTCCGTGCGACTACCTGCCCCAGTGCACCGGCGAGGGCTTCTTCTCCGGCTTCGGTGGTGTCGGATCGACCGGCACCAGCCGATGCTCCACAGCCCTTGGCGTCACAAGGCTGCGGTCAAAGAGCGGGACATTGCGCCTTTTCATGATGACGACCAGAAATCCGCCGGCCACGATCCCGCCGACATGGGCGCCCCAGGATACATTGCTTCCCGTATCAAACAGCAGCATGAAGAACTGCTGCCCGATCCAGAGCAAAAGCGGGATAAAGGCCGGTAGCGGTAGCGGGAAGCGCATGAAAACCAGCACCCAGACGCGCACCTTGGGATGCAGCATCAGATAGGCCGCCACAACACCGGAGACGGCCCCCGAGGCCCCGATCAGCGGCGCCTCGCTCGTCGGCATCACCAGCCCATGCACCAGCGCTCCGGCTGCTGCACAGAGAAGATAGAAAACCAGAAAGCGGAAATGGCCCATGGCATCTTCGACATTGTCGCCGAAGACCCAGAGAAACAGCATGTTCGAGCCCAGATGCAGCCAGCTTGCATGCAGGAAAGCATAGGTCACATAGGTCGCCTGTTCGGGCACCAGCACCAGCGACGGATCGAGCTCGGCGAATTGAAAGGCCACCGCCGAAATGAAGCCCAGACCATAGACCCCCAGCTCAAAGACCGTTTCCGGCATGATGCTGGTCAGCGCATAGGTGATCACATTGGCGGCAATCAGCCCCAGCGTCACATATTGCCGGCGAATATGCTTCAGCGCATTCCTGTCATGCAGTGGAATAAACATCGCGCCTCTTGGACAAATCGTTTGGCGGCCGGGTCGACCATGTCTCCATCATCTCCTCCGCCGCTGCACCATGATATGCCGGACCATCGCTTGCAAGCATGAAACGCCATCCCGATTTCCGTCCGCCTGCACGAACCCACGCGAAAGGGTATGAGGAGGCATCTGCGCGCACCTTCCCTCTCCCGCCAAGGGGAGAGACAGACCCGCAGCCCACCTCCCCCCTTGCGGGGGAGGACGGAAAATCGAAGGCTTAGGCGAGCGCAAGCCGCCTAAACTTCAGATTTTCCAGGAGAGGGGCGCAGTTATGCTGGCACTCACCTGACCGCGCCCCCCTCTTGCGATTTCAGATGTTTAGGCCGCTTGCGCTGGCCTAATTCATCGAAATCGCTTTCTCCCCCGCATGGGGGGAGATGGGATGCCGATCACACTTTCGTGATCAAAACCTCGCCTCTCAAAAAATCCCCTTAACCCTTACGGGTCAACGACGCGGTTTTGCTGCTTTTTGGGGGATGAATTCTCCAAGTCCCCCAATCATTCCAATCACCATACCCCATTTTCATCCCCCTCCGTTTTCTCTGCCTCATACTCATCCCGTTCCGCCCTCGGATACACCGGACAGTGCGAAGTCCGGCGAGGCGGGGCCGGTGCCGGGGTGGAGGGTTGTCGCAGGTCCAAGATAACGGCGTCGCAACGGTCTCCCTCCCTTCGCCAGGAAGAAGGGACAACCGGCCCGGATGCCGGTTCTTGATCTTCCTGCCTGATCAGAAGGGGCGTGCCCGGGAGGCACACAAGGAGGCGTCCGGCGCAAATGCCGGATGACAAGACGGCGGGGAGCCTGAAGATCCGACAAGGATCAAAGGGCCTCCCCGGGACTGAGGGTCCGGCCGGGGGTGCACATCCGGCGGGAACCTCCCGGGCCAACCGGCCAGGGTATGGCGCCAATGCCATGACCCGACCCTCAAGCCCGGACGACGGTGGATCGAAAATGATCGTCCCGTCACCGCCGCCTCTGCAGCGAGACACTGCGATGGAAAAGACACCGAACAGGGCGCCGGAAGGAGCCACATAAACTACTTAGATAGGTTGCTTCTGGCGCCCTGTCCGAGACGAAAGACAAAGGCCAACATGGCCGCAACCGGAGGGCAAAACCCGACCGGACATTGGCCATGGTTTTTTGACAATTTGAATTTTGGCGCCGCCTTTCCTCTCCCCTTGCGGGAGAGGTTACAAAATCGAAGAGTTAGCCCGATCAGGGCTAAACTTCTGATTTTGTTGGTGAGGGGCTCGGTGAGGCGGGCAGGAATCTCCCCCTCACTTGGAACTTCTAGCACCTAGCCGAAGGCTAAGATGCTGAAATTCCATTCTCTCCCTCCAGGGGAGAGAAAAAGTCCGCGCGGCTTTCCCCGGTGCGAGGAGATGTCACGCAGTGACAGAGGGGGGTGAACTGGCGCGATGGTCGCCGGGACTTGCTTTGACTTACAAGTCGCGTGAGACCTGTCCGGTTCTACCTGTTCTTCCCCGGCACCCAGAGAATATCCGCCTTGCCCTGGTCATTCGCAAAGCGGGCGGCGACGAAAAGGAAGTCCGACAGGCGGTTCACATATTTCAGCGCGGGCTTGCCTACTTCCTCGCCATCGAAGCGGGAAAGTTCGACCATGATGCGCTCGGCGCGGCGCGCTGTGGTGCGGGCGAGGTGCAGATAGGCTGCCGCCGGGCTGCCGCCGGGCAGAATGAAGGATTTGAGTGGGTCTAGGCTGGCATTCAACTGGTCGATCTCGCGCTCGATCCGGTCCACCTGGGCCTCGATGACCCGGAGCGGTTCATAGGAGAGCACTTCGCCGGTCTCCGGTGCGGCAAGGTCGGCACCCAGATCGAAGAGATCGTTCTGGATGCGCATCAGCATGCCGTCCAGTTCGGGGTCGTCCTTCGTGTGCAGCCGGGCAATTCCGATCGCGGAATTGGTTTCGTCGATCGTGCCATAGGCGTCGACGCGCAGGTCATGCTTCAGCCGGCGGGGACCGGTGACCAGAGCCGTCGTGCCGTCATCGCCGGTTCTCGTGTAGATCTTGTTGAGCTTGACCATGATGCCTTACCTTCCGCCGCCGGTGATCCAGAGTGTCAGCATGATCAATGCAATGGCCAGGGCCTGCAGCGCAAGGCGTGCCTGCATCAGCTTGTTGGACGTGTTGCCGCTGCCGCCCTTCAGCATGTTGAACAATCCCCGGATCAGGACGAGGACGACAAGCCCCATGACAATGAGGGTGATGGTTGTGGTGACGGCGGACATGGATCAGGTGCCTTTATTCAGTGTTCAGTCGAGTGACCGCATCAGCCTGTAAAACAGGTCTGCCGGCATCAGGCGTTTGAGGAAGGCGCCCTGTTTGGCGGGTTTGGTCACGAGATAATGTGGGCGGGCGCGCTTGGCGGTCAAGGCATGGGTCAGCACTTTGTAGACTGCGTCCGGGCCAAGCTTGTGGCGGTTGACCGGGCCTGTCCCCTCCAACCGGGCAAGTTGCCGCTTGTAATCCTCAGCATGGACCGAGTTCTCGAGGTCGATGGTGCGGCGAATATGGGTCAGCGCGTTCGCCGTGAAACGCGTATCGATCGGGCCCGGCTCGATCAGCGAGACCTGCACGCCGGAGCCTTCGAGCTCCATGCGCAGCGTCAGGCTCAAGCCTTCCAGCGCGAATTTCGACGCGGTATAGGCGCCGCGCCAGCGATAGGGGACGATGCCGAGGATCGAGGAGCACTGAACGATGCGGCCTTCGCCCTTTTTCCTCATGGCAGGAATCACCCGTCGGGTCAGCGTGTGCCAGCCGAAGACATTGGTCTCGAACTGCTCGCGAAGGGCTGAAGTCGGCAGATCCTCGACTGCACCGGCCTGGCCATAGGCACCGTTGTTGAACAGGGCATCGAGCGTACCGCCGGTGCGGCGAAACACCTCATCTGCCAGATGCTCGATCGAAGCCTCATCGGTGTAGTCCATCAGCAAGGTTTCGATGCCGAGCGCGCGCAACTTCTCGCCATCCTCCTCCCGGCGGATTGTGGCGAACACCCGCCAGCCGTCCTGATGGAGCGCGCCTGCGCAATAGGCGCCAATGCCCGACGAGCAACCGGTGACGATGATGCTTCTCACCCAATTTCCCTTTGCTTTCTGTACAAACGGGCTTCGGTTTCCCATATTCGCGCGCAAGTGACAATTGCATTGAGACTTCGAAGGAGTGTGCATGCCGGTCTTCTTCCGCATGCTGTACAAGGTCAGCTATGACGCCCTCTACCATTTCTCGGAGGATGACGGCTGGGCCATGGCAAGCCATGTGGCGCTGTCGGCATTGCTGGCGGTCTTTCCCTTCCTGATTTTCGGGACAGCACTTGCGAGCTTTCTCGGAGCCGACCAGTTCGCCGAAACAGCCGTCCATGTCATCTTCGACACCTGGCCGGAAACGATTGCCAAGCCGCTGTCGGACCAGGTCATCCAGGTGCTGACCATCCCGCGCGGCGGGCTGCTCACCGTCTCGGTGCTGGCGGCGGCCTATTTTGCCTCGAATGGGGTTGAGGCGCTGCGGGTGTCGTTGAACCGCGCCTATCGGGTTTCGGAGACGCGGCCCTGGTACATCACCCGGCTGGTCAGCCTGGGCTATGTGCTCGGTGCCGTCATCTCGCTTGCCGCCATCAGTGCGCTGCTCGTCGTCGTTCCCGTGGCGCTGGCTTTTGCCGAGACCAATTTCCCCTTCATGAAGGACTTTCTTTCGACAGTTTCGAGCTGGCGGATCTATGGCACGCTGGCGCTTCTCATCATCGGGCTGGTGATCTTCCATCTGGGCCTACCGGCTGGAAAGCGGCGGTTGCCGGATGTGATCCCGGGCATCCTCCTGACCCTCATCCTCTGGCTTGTCGGCGCGCTCGCCTTTGCTTCCTATCTTGCAAGCTTCGCCAATTATGCCGCGACCTATGCCGGTCTTGCCTCGATCATGATCGTGCTTGTCTTCCTCTACATGGTCGGGGCGATCTTCATCATCGGGGCCGAGTTCAATGCCGCGCTGATGAAATACCGGGTGCTGCCCCACAAGCGGCCGAACCGAAAGACCTGACGCAGCGCGTTCAAAGTCCGACCATGGCGCGGATGTCGGCGGGACTTGCGCCGGCCGCCCGCAACTCGGCGAGGCCGGTGTCGCCATCGCTCTTGGAGAGCTTGCGCCCCTGAGCGTCGGTCAGCAGGCGATGGTGGTGATAGACGGGCTCGGGCAGGTCGAGCAGGGTCTGCAGCAGCCGGTGAACGGCGGTCGCGTGAAAGAGGTCGCGGCCCCTGACCACATGCGTCACGCCCTGTTTTGCATCGTCGATGGTAACGGAAAGGTGGTAGCTCGAGGGGGCGTCGGATCGCCAGAGCACGACATCACCCCAGGCAGCAGGATCGGCAGCGAGCGTTTCGACCTTTCCGCTTCCCGTCTCGACGAAGGTCAGCGGCTTGCCGAGCAAAGACAGAGCCTTTTCCATGTCGAGCCGGATGGCGTGACGGTCCGCCGTCTCCAGGCGTTCCCGTCGCTCGCTCGCGCTGAGTGCCTTATCGAGCGGCGGATAAAGTGGCGCGCCATCCGGGTCCCGCGGCCAGGATCGTCCCGCTTCTTCTTCCGATCTGACAAAGGCGCGGACCTCGCCTCGGGTCATGAAGGCGGGGTAGGTGAGGCCGAGCGCCGTCAGCCGATCCAGCGCCTTGCGATAGAGCGGGAAATGCTCCGACTGGCGACGGACCGGCTGTTCGAAATCGAGGCCCAGCCATTCAAGATCGCCAAGGGCTGAGATTTCGAATTCGGGGGTGCAGCGCGTCAGATCGATGTCTTCCATGCGCAGGAGCAAGCGACCTCCGGCTCCCCTGGCCATATCGGCGTTCAAAAGGGCGGACAGGGCATGGCCGAGATGCAGAGGACCATTCGGGCTCGGGGCAAAGCGGAAAACGGGATTTTGACGGGCGGCGGCATTCATGCTTCTTCTTCGCATGAAAACGACATGCTTGAAACCGGGCGTGCAGGAAGAGGACGGGACAGTTGGCGCAGTCAAGCCCGAACCGGCGGATCAGAGATCAGACCGATCTTGATTGGGGACTGCAACAGCTTCTGGCGCTGGATCCGCGACTGGAGCCGATCGCGAGCGCCTGCGGCCCATTGCCGCTACGCCTGCAGGCACCGGGCTTTGCCGGCCTTTCCTCGATCATCGTGTCGCAGATGGTCTCGCGGGCGAGCGCCGATGCCATCTGGGGACGGATTGTCGTGAAACTGGGAGTATCGCCTGAGCCTGCCGACTGGCTGGCTTTGGATCCGGCAGACATCGCCACGTTTGGCCTGTCGCGCGCCAAGGCTGCGGCGATCCAGGCCGTCGCGGAGGCTGTCACGACGCAGGAGGTTGATCTCATCGCGCTGGCCGAAACCGAGGCAGATCGGGCTGTTTTGACGCTGGTTGGGCTGAAAGGTATTGGTCCCTGGACGGCGGAGGTCTACTTGATGTTCTGCGGCGGGCATCCAGATATATTTCCTGCGGGCGACGTGGCCTTGAGGGCTGCCGTCGGCCATGGGCTCCTGTGTGGCGAACGGCCTTCCATCCCGGTTG
This sequence comes from Peteryoungia desertarenae, assembly GCF_005860795.2. Taxonomy (GTDB): domain Bacteria; phylum Pseudomonadota; class Alphaproteobacteria; order Rhizobiales; family Rhizobiaceae; genus Allorhizobium; species Allorhizobium desertarenae. Next base: position 591,633 of record NZ_CP058350.1, on the reverse strand, counting down.
CTGCACAAGAAGCTCAGGCCTGGCGACCCTTTCGCTCCATCGCTGCGCGGCTCTTCTGGTCCCATTACGCGATCATGCGGGGCCGGTCGGGGCTACCGGTCTGAGCATTGCTGCAAGCACCTGAAATTTCAGGCTTCACAATGCTGTAACAACAGACCTAATATAGAAATGCAGATGCCGAATCGATCAGGAGAGTGCCTTGACGATTGCAGTTTCGCCCCAGGCCCTGCCGGCGCTCGTCCTGAATGCCGACTACAGGCCACTGAGTTACTATCCCTTGTCGTTATGGTCCTGGCAGGACGCGATCAAGGCGGTCTTCCTCGACCGAGTGAACATCATCGCAGAATACGAACATTCGGTCTGTTCACCGAGCTTCTCGATGAAGCTGCCGAGCGTCGTCAGTCTCAAGACCTATGTCCAGCCAACGCGCAATCCGGCCTTCACCCGCTTCAATGTTTTCCTGCGGGACAAGTTTCAGTGCCAGTATTGCGGCTCGACGGAAGAGCTGACCTTCGACCACGTCATCCCACGCGCCCATGGGGGCGAAACGACCTGGGAAAATGTCGTCGCGGCCTGCTCTCCCTGCAATTTGCGGAAAGGGTCAAAGCTGCCCAAGCAGGCAGGGATGTTCCCGGCGCAGAAGGCTTACCGTCCGACGGTGCAGGACCTGCACAACAATGGCCGGCTTTTCCCGCCGAATTATCTGCATGAAAGCTGGATGGACTATCTCTATTGGGACAGCGAGCTGCAGCCGTAAAGGGTTCCAGCTCACCGACTGTCTCAGGCGGTGCGTCTTGCGAAGACGCCCCAGAAGGCAAGGGCTGCCAGCGCAGCGCTTGTCACAACATTCCATCCGGAAAAGGACAGCCCGAGCACACGCAGCGTTGCCTCCGTGCAGGAGGGAGCCTTGGTGGCATTCAGCGCCTCAAGGACGTTCACGGGGGCCGGTCCTCCGGTCAGGGCACCACCGGCGCAGGTTGCCGGTCCTTCCCAGAATTTCCATTCGACTCCTGCATGATAGATACCCAAACCCATGCCGATCAGCATCAGCAGGCCGACGATTGCCAAAAGCAGGCGGGTCACGATCACCGGCATACGCAGGGCAGAGGAGAGGACGGCGAGGAGCCCGATCCCGATCCCGATGTAATAGGGGTTGCGCTGCAGAAGGCAGAGATAGCAGGGCAGATAGCCGCCGATGTGTTCGAAGCCAAGCGCAGAGCCGACGACGATCACCATGGCAATGGTGACCAGAATAGCCGAAGAGCGTTCCGGGTTCTGCTTCAGAGCATTCATCATCTGGGTCACCGTTTTGCCGGTTAAGATAGGACTTTCGCGGCAGGTTCTAGTCAATGGGCCTATCGCTGTAAATGCCGAAGTCCTCGACCTTACCAAGAGTTCATGTCGTCAGGGACAGTCGCAGCACCCGCCAATCCGTTACCCCCGGACAAGGGAACGCTGACTGGGCTTGCACGGTTTGCCTCATCATATCGCGTTGAAAAACCTCATATGGACGGGATGATGACCAACAACAAACCAGGGAGCCAAAACCATGACCTATACGCTCAATCGCAAACTGAACGATGATTCCTTCGAAAATGTGGTGGAGCGCACCCGCGCCGCTCTGACCGCAGAAGGATTCGGTGTTTTGACGGAGATCGACGTCAAGGCGACCATGAGAAAGAAGATCGACATCGAGATGCCGCCCTATCTGATCCTCGGTGCCTGCAATCCGAAGATGGCGCATCAGGCAATTCAGGCAGAACCGCGTGTCGGAGCCATGCTGCCCTGCAATGTCATCGTTCGCGAGCTTGATGATGGCGTCGAAGTCAGCGCCATTGATCCCGTCGCCTCGATGCTTGCCATCGAAAATGACAATCTCAAGGGGTTTGCGCGCCAAGTGCGCGATATGCTGGATCAGGCCATTCAGAAGATCTGAAGGTCACTTCTTTGGCGCCAGATAGTGAGGAACTTGAGCTCGTCTTGCCGATAGATCGATGGTGCCCCATGCCGGAATCGAACCAGCACTCCTTTCGGAACTCGATTTTGAGTCGAGCGCGTCTACCAGTTCCGCCAATGGGGCACGGTCTGGATGTGTCGCGTCTAACATGGTCAATGTGAAGGGTGCAAGAGGCAAGGTGCAGGTGGCTGGCCCTTGCTGTGAGAAGCTGGCCTGTCCATGGGCTGGTGAGATTTTCGGAGAATATTGTGTGCCTCTGCAAGGAGTGCTAGCAAAATGGCAGTCTAAATCCGGAAAACCGCATGTTTCTGCCTTCTGCCGGCACGTTTGCTTCGATTTCTCGCGAATTCGCCTGGACCATTCCCGATCATTTCAACATCGGGCGGGTCGTTAGTGATGATTGGGCGGCCCGCGTGCCGGATCAGGTCTGCCTCGAGCATTTCAATCCTGCGGGCCCGCATCTTCAGATGACCTATGGCATGCTCGCAGCCCGATCCTCGGCCTTTGCCCATGCGCTGTCTGCGCTTGGCATCAGCCGTGGCGACAGGGTGGCGCTGCTTCTGCCGCAATGCTTCGAGACGGCAATCGCCCATGTAGCGATCTACAAGATGGGCGCAATCGCCGTGCCGCTGGCGCTTCTCTTTGGTCAGGAGGCGCTGGAGTACCGACTTTCGAACGCCGAAGTCTTTGCAGTCATCACGAACGGTTTCGGCCTGGAACGCCTGAAGGCAATCCGCAGCCGGCTGCCGCTGCTTCGCCATATCATCTCGGTGGATGGTGCCGATGCGGATGCGCTGGGGTTTGACGAGGTCATCGAAGGGCATCCGACGGAATTCGATGTCGTTGATACAAAGGCCGATGATCCGGCGCTGATGATCTATACGTCCGGCACAACCGGCGCACCCAAAGGTGCGCTGCATGGTCATCGTGTGCTGGCGGGTCACATTCCGGGCGTGCAGATCATGCACGCGTCCCTACCGCAGCCGGGCGATCGGCTGTGGACGCCGTCGGACTGGGCCTGGGCGGGTGGCCTTCTCAATGTGCTGTTGCCGGGCCTGATGCTCGGCGTACCGGTCGTGTCCTCGCCGGCGCAGAAATTCGATCCCGACATGGCGTTTCGGATCATGGCGGAACTGAAGGTGCGCAATGCTTTCATCCCGCCCACGGCGCTTCGGCTCCTGCGCGCAATCGATCGTCCGCGCGAACGCTATGATCTGTCGCTGCGTAGCATCGGGTCGGCCGGTGAGGCGCTGGGACGCGAGACGCTGGAATGGACGGAAGCTGCTTTCGGCGTGCGGCCCAACGAGTTCTACGGACAGACCGAGTGCAATATCGTGGTTTCGTCGGCGGTCCATCTTGGCATCTCCAAGCCGGGCCTGATCGGCAGGGCCGTGCCTGGACATCGCGTGGCGGTGATCGACGATCAAGGCAATGTGCTTGGCCCCGGTCAAACGGGGCAGATCGCCGTTTTGCGTCCAGACCCGGTGATGTTCCTGAGCTACTGGAAGAACCCGGAGGCGACGGCGAAAAAATTCGTCGGCGACTGGATGATGACGGGCGATCTCGGACGGCAGGATGAGGACGGCTATATCGAGTTCTTCGGTCGTGATGACGACGTGATTACCTCAGCCGGCTATCGGATCGGCCCTGCGGAAATCGAGGATTGCCTGCTTGGTCATCCAGCCGTCCGCCTTGTTGCAGTGATCGGCAAGCCGGATACAATGCGAACCGAGATCGTCAAGGCCTTTATTGTGTTGAACGATGGCTATTCGGGCGGTGATGCCCTTGCTCAGGAGATCAGCGACTGGGTGAAGCACCGTCTCTCCATGCATGAATATCCGCGCGAAGTGGCCTTTGTTGACGAGTTGCCATTGACCACGACCGGCAAGGTGATCCGTCGTCTGCTGAGAGACCAGGAAGTGGCGCGGCAGGCAGGCTGATTACCCGCCGAAACGGCGATTGAGGATCTTGTCGCGCAGCAGGCGGGCCATGTTGCGGGTGTTGCGATAGAGGTGGAGCTGGGCGGCGACCTGGCGTACATCGCGGTCGCTGTTCGGACGCAGCCCGATCACCAGCGTTCCCATCGTCTCGCGCTCCTTCCAGAAGCGGCTCATGATCGGATGATCCGGCACAGCGCAGGAATCGGTTCGCTCGATATTGGCATCGTCCAGATGCCATTCGGTCAGGTCCGCCATCAGCAGCTTGCCCGGAGAGAAGCGTGCGTAATCCTCGTCATAGGCCGTCTTCCAAGTATAGGCTTCGCCCGCCATGATAAAGACGATCATGGAAGCGATTGCCCGTCCGTTGAGATCGAGCGTATGGATGCGGACGGCGTCGGCGTCGGCAAGATTGGTGATCGCCTCGCGGGCAAAGGCTGCCCGCAGCCGATCCATGACCATGGCCGTGCGCTTGCGACCCTTCCAGCCCTTCGCCTCCAGGGCGAGAAACTCCTCCATGCGGCCCCGCACTTCTTCCGGCTGGCGGGCCACATTGTATGTCACCTCACCACGCTCTGAAAGCAGCCTTAACTGGCGGCGCATTTCGCGAAGATGGTTTTTGTCGATGGCACCCTGCAGATAGACCTGGCCATCCTCGAAGCTTTGCAGCATCGGGCGCTCGTAGGGTCCGGTTGTCGTCAGCGGCAGTTCCCGCCCGATGGCAATGGCCTTGATGAGCTGGCTAAAGCGTCCGTCGAGCCGCAGATCCGGCAGAACCAGGACGCCCGGCAGCCGCAGTTCGGCATGCCCAAGCCCGTCAAGCAGATTATCAAGCGTTTCGGCGGCTCCTTCTGCGTCGACCAGCGGCGTGCCGAGCGGGCCGAAGGGATTGGCCCAGACGCGAAGGATCGAAGCACCGACGGCAAATCCGGGCTTCTCAACGGAGAACGGCATGAGCAGACGCAGTCGGCTGCGGCGTTCGTCATCGTCGCGGATGACGGCAAAGCGGATCTGCTTCTCCTCAAGTCGCGGCATGGCAGGCGCCAGAAAGCGCGGCGCGAAGAAGACATTGGCTTCCATCACCCGATAGGTCAGGTATTCGAGCTCATCCTGTAGCTCATAGCCCATCTGTGCCGGATAAAGGCTGAGCTGGCGGCCCGGTCTTCCGACATCGACTTGCGCATCGGCGGTCGGTCTCATGCTGCGGCTGTCGGTCAGGCTGCCGACAAGCCTGTTTGCGCCGCTGTTCATGCTCTCGTTGTAGAAGGGAGGCTCGACCATGGTCAGGTTTTCCTCGTCTTGTTAAGCAGCGATAGCGGATCGGCGAAGGCGAACATGACAATGCCCAAGGCCCGGCGCACGACAAGATGCAGCAGCACGGCTTCCACCAGAGTGGCGGTCGCGGTTGCAACGGCGGCACCCGTCAGTCCGTAGAGCGGGATTAGCGTCACGTTGAGGGTGATGTTGGTCAGAAGTGCCACAACATAGACCCAGATGCAGATTTTCTGCTTGCCGGCCATTGTGAGCAGCATCTCACCTGGTCCAACGAGCGACTTGGCGAGGCTTCCGGCAAAGAGGATGGCCATCAGGCCATATCCCGCCGTGAAGGCGGGTCCGAAAAGCGACAGGAGTGGCTGTCCAAGTGCCAGCACGATGAGCCCGACGAGCAAAGAGGGCCAGAAGCTCCAGCGGGCAGCGGTGCCGGCAAAGCTTGCAAGCGGCCGTATGTCGTCCTCGGCCATCATTGCGGAAAAGCGCGGGGTGGCGGCGGCCTTGACCGCGAAATAGACGAATTGCACCAGTGCCATGGTCTTGGCGGCGGCGAAATAGATCGCGACCTGGTCCGGCGGCAGGTAGAACCCGACGACCACGACATCGGAATTGGTCAACAGAAAGCCAAAACCTTCGATCAGGAAGATGGGGATGGCGACCTTGAACCAGGTGAAAAAATCAATCTGGCGGGCACCCTTGTCGAAGCGTGTGGTAAGCCGTCGGTCAATCGTCAGAAACTGGCCGATCGTTGTCACATAGGTGGCAAGCAGGGCCGCCTGCATCGCGGTTGTCGCACTGCGTTCTGCACCTAGCGATACAGCGCCCAACATGAAGGCGAGGATCAGCAAAGGTCGGACAATATAGGTGGGGCTCAGCGCCGTGACCGCCCAGCTATTGGCCCTCGCGGTCCCGTCGAGAACATCGCCGAGCGCGATCATCGGCAGTGCGAAGGCGGCAATGAAAAGCGGGATCAGGTAGTAATCCTCGATATGCCCGCCGAAGACATGCAGCGTCAGAACACCAATCGTCGCCAGCACGCTTGCCGAAGACATGGCAAAGATTCGAGCCGTCTGCGTCAGGCCGCGAATTTCCTCATGGGCATTGACGGCCTGATACTGGGGCAGGAAGCGGATGACGGCGGTATGAAAACCAAGGCAGGACAGATTGCCGAAGAGGATGACCAGAACCCAGACGAAAACGAAGATGCCGTATTCGAACTCGCCCATGGTGCGGGCGAGAATGATCTGGGAGACGAAGGCGATGCCGGCGCTGACCACCCGAATGGCAAACGCGATCAGGGCCATGCGCTGTGCACGGCTGACATCATCGCCGGCGCGAAAGAGCCGGGCAAGGCCCTGGCCGGCCGGCAACCATCTTTCCGCTGCTTCGAGAATTGTCATGGTCGAGAACGCAGTACTTCATCGGGTGAACGAGACACACTGTCGTTTTCGCAGATCAGGGTTAACGAAGTGTGCCGCCTTGAATGGCATCACTGGCCAGGGCGGGTGCGAGTTGCTTCCTGAGCGGGACGCCGTTGAAGAGGAATAGGAGCAGTCTGCTGCGGCGGATCAGTCGATGGGCGCCGAAGGAGAGGGCCAGGGTCACGGCGCAGATCAGGAGGAATTCGAGCATTGGTGGCCAATCGGCAAGCATCAGCAGGGTCGCCAGAGCATAGATGATCGGGTGATGCAGGAGATAGATGGTGAAAGAGGCATCGACGATACGGTCGACCTTCGCGTCGGGTTGGGTCCAGTGGCGGTTGGCGAAGCCGATCAGCCACGCCGTCAGCAGGATGGCTGCAGCGCCTGCAGCAGCATGATGCAGGACTTCCAGCCAGGGCTCGCCATAGCCGCGGGCGAGCGAGGCAGTTAGGGCAGTCAAAATGGCCGCTGCCGGCAATGTGATGCCGCATTTCCAGGCCATGGCATCAGCAATGATGCGGTTGTGGAACAGCAGGACACCGAGGGCGAAGTAGGGAATGTAGCGGAGATAGGGATCGGCAGCGCGGGCGAGGAGGGCCGCAATACCGCTGTCCATCGTCTCCAGGGCGCTGGTGGATGCAAAGAGCGTCACTTCGAAGGCGACCGTAACGGCGACCAGGGCCGACAGCATCGCTCTCGGGCTGCTTATCAGAGTAATCGAGGCGGAACGGTCGGGCTTGCCCGCAGCGGAACTGGTCTTGGTCAGATGGCGCGCCGGGGTAACGATCACAGCCAGAAGGACGCAGTAGATCAGCAGTGCCGGCAGGAACCACAGATGCATGATCCAGTCTGAGCCGGGATGGCTGATGTCATTGTGTATGAGGTCCAATGCCTGCGGATAGGTCGTCTTGCCGCTGACGGCATCGGCAAGGCGGATGAGGAAAAGCTGGACCGGCGAGAGAAGCAGAAGGCCTGTGACGAAAGGAATGCCGAGGCGCACGGCGCGATTGGCAAGCCATTGCGAGGGCTTGCGGCGCTCCAGCAAGATTGCGGCGAAGAAACCGGCAACGACAAAGAAGGCCGGCATGCGGAAGGTGACGAAGATGCCACTCATCAGCGTGAGGAACTCGCTCGTTTCCTGGGAGTGGATGTCCCACATCACGCGCGAATGATAGGTCATGGCAGCATGATAGGGGATGCCGAGCAGCATCAGCACGGCGCGAATGGCCGACCATTCATGCCTGTGTGTCGCCTTGACCGTCATCCGCGTCCGCTCCAAAAGATTGCGGGGAGCAAGCGCCTGGATTGCGCCTGCTCCCCGCTCATCTTGGGCAGTCTTGCAGCCGAAGGTTTAAGAAACCCTCAAGCTTCAAGCGAACCGTGGCAGTGCTTGTACTTCTTGCCCGAGCCGCAGGGACAGGGCTCGTTGCGTCCGACGCGGCCCCAGCTCAACGGGTTGGCCGGGTCACGCTCCTGAGCTGGCGCAGCACCGTCATCGCGCAGGGCCATCTCGTCCTGGCCGGTGACCGGATCCATGTGATGTGCCTGCATTGGCAGCGGCGCCATGGGCGTCGGCTGCGGTTCACGAACGATCTCGACCCGTGACATCTGCAAGGTGACGGCATCGCGCAGGTTGGCGAGCAGCGCCTGGAAGAGTTCGAAGGCTTCGGATTTGTATTCCTGCAGCGGGTCACGCTGGGCATAGCCACGGAAGCCGACAACGGAGCGCAGGTGGTCCAGGTTGACGATGTGCTCGCGCCACAGGTTGTCGATCGTCTGCAGGACGATCGAGCGCTCGACATAGGCCATGATCTCTGGGCCAAAACGCTCCGCCTTCTCCGCAGCGGCCTTGTCGGCGGCCTCCATCAGGCGGGTCATGATGTCGTCTTCGGCAATCCCTTCCTCGGCGACCCATGCCTCGATCGGGAGGTCCAGATTGAGTGTGCTTGCAACCTTTTGCTTCAGCCCCTTGGCATCCCACTGCTCGACATAGGCATTTTCCGGAATGTGGAGCGCCACCATGGTCTCGATGACTTCATGGCGCATGTCGGCAATCGTGCCGGACACGTCGGTGGCGTCCATCAGTTCGAGGCGCTGCTCGAAGATGACCTTGCGCTGGTCATTCAGCACGTCGTCATACTTCAGGAGGTTCTTGCGGATGTCGAAGTTGCGCGCTTCGACCTTCTTCTGAGCCCGTTCCAACGCCTTGTTGATCCAGGGATGGACGATGGCCTCGCCTTCCTTCAGGCCGAGCTTCTGCAGCATCGAGTCCATCCGGTCAGAGCCGAAGATGCGCATCAGGTCGTCCTGAAGCGAAAGATAGAACTTGGAGCGGCCCGGGTCGCCCTGACGGCCCGAACGACCGCGCAGCTGGTTGTCGATACGGCGGCTTTCGTGGCGCTCGGTGGCGATGACATAGAGGCCGCCGGCTTGCAGCGCCTGTTGTTTCAGAGCCTGCACATTCTCGCGAATGGCAGCTTCCTTTTGCTCGCGCTCGGGGCCGGGTTCCATGCCGGCAAGCTCGTGCTCAAGGCGCATTTCGAGGTTGCCACCCAGCTGGATGTCCGTACCGCGACCGGCCATGTTGGTCGCGATCGTCACGGCACCAGGAACACCGGCCTGCGAGACGATATAGGCTTCCTGCTCATGATAGCGGGCGTTCAGAACCTTGAAGTCCTTGAAGCCGCTCTTGCTCAGCATGTCGGCCAGAAGTTCCGACTTCTCGATGGAGGTGGTGCCGACCAGCACGGGCTGATTGCGTTCATTGGCAATCTTGATCTCTTCGATGATCGCCTTGAACTTCTCTTCAAAGGTCCGGTAGACCTCGTCGTCCTCGTCGATACGCTTGATGGGGAGGTTGGTCGGAACCTCGACGACGTCGAGACCATAGATGTTGGAGAATTCTTCCGCTTCGGTCGCTGCCGTACCGGTCATGCCGGCCAGCTTCTTGTACATACGGAAATAGTTCTGGAAGGTGATCGAAGCCAGCGTCTGATTTTCGGGCTGGATCTGGACCTTTTCCTTGGCTTCCAGCGCCTGGTGCTGGCCTTCCGAGTAACGGCGGCCCGGCATCATGCGACCGGTGAACTCGTCGATGATGACGATTTCATTGTTGCGGACGATATAGTCCTTGTCCTTCTGGAAGAGCTTGTGGGCTTTCAAGGCATTGTTGATGTGGTGAACGATGGCGACGTTCTCGACATCGTAAAGAGACTCGCCCTTCAGCAGGTTTGCCTCGCGCAGCAGATTTTCGAGCTTTTCCGTACCGACTTCCGAGAAGTTGGCTGAACGCTGCTTTTCATCGATTTCGTAGTCTTCTTCGCTCAGCAGCGGAATGAAGGCATCAATCGTGTTGTAGAGGTCTGACCGGTCATCAAGCGGCCCGGAAATGATCAGGGGCGTTCGCGCTTCATCAACGAGAATCGAGTCTACTTCATCGACGATGGCATAGTTGTGGCCACGCTGGACCATCTGGCCGCGCTCATACTTCATGTTGTCGCGCAGATAGTCGAAGCCGAGTTCGTTGTTCGTTGCATAGGTAATGTCGCAGGCGTAGGCGGCGCGGCGTTCCTCGTCCGAAATCCCGTGAACGATCACGCCGGTCGTCATGCCGAGGAAGCCGTAAAGCTTGCTCATCGTGGTGCTATCGCGCTTGGCGAGATAGTCGTTGACGGTCACCACATGGACGCCCTTGCCAGACAGGGCGTTCAGGTAAACGGCCAGCGTTGCCACCAGCGTCTTGCCTTCGCCGGTCTTCATTTCCGCGATTGCGTTTTCGTGAAGGATCATGGCGCCGATCAGCTGAACGTCGAATGGCCGCAGACCCAGAGTGCGTCGGGATGCCTCACGCGCGACCGCAAAGGCCGGAACGAGAATGTCGTCGAGCTTCTTGCCTTCTGCCAGTTGCGTCTTGAATTCGGCGGTCTTGCCTGCCAGTTCCGTATCGGAGAGCGCCTTCATGGATTCTTCGAGCGCACCGATTGCCTTGACACGGGACTGATAGGAACGGACGCGACGCTCGTTGGAGGAACCAAAGAGTTTGCGTGCAAGTCCACCAAGATTGACCATTCTTATGGTCCTTTCCGACCTTCGTCATCTTAACATAACGCTGACATGTGCACGGAGAATTGCACATTCGGGCGCGCCGCGTCCGGAAACGGCTCTGGACGCGAGGTTGCGTGACAGATAAGAGGGGGGTCGAATGATGTCAACGGCGCAGCCTTGGGCCAAAGGCCTGCAAAGCGGGGCATCCGACACTATTTTGCCCTATTCGAACGGTCTTCAAACGGTTCACCCTGCGAAAGGACTATTATGCTTCGCGTTCACAAAATCATACTTGCCGCCTGTGTGGCTTTCGTTGGTCTTCAAGGCTTTGCTCATGCACAAGATGCCGTTGTTGCCAAGGTCGGCGATCTTGAAATCACTCAGTCAGAGCTTGATCTGGCAATTGCCAACCTTGATCCGCAGCTGCAGCAATTGCCGGACGAGCAGAAGAAGATCGCTGCGCTTTCTGGCGCGATCGACGTCAAGCTTCTGGCCAATTCCGCACAGGAAGCCGGTCTTCGCGACGATGCCGAATTCCAGCGTCGCATGAATTTCATCGCCGACCGGGAATTGCACAACCTCTATTTCAAGAAGAATGTCGTTGATGCCATCACGCCGGAAGAAGTGAAGGCCCGCTACGACAAGGAAGTCGCCGACCTGCCGAAGCAGGAAGAAGTGCGCGCCCGTCATATTCTGGTAAAGACCGAAGAAGAGGCCAAGGCTATCATCGCTGATCTCGATGCCGGAAAGGACTTCATCGAGCTGGCAAAGGAAAAGTCGACCGACCCGAACAAGTCTGAAGGCGGTGATCTCGGCTATTTCACCAAGGGTCGGATGGTTCCTGAATTCGAAGAAGCTGCCTTTGCCATGGAGCCGGGCACTTATTCCAAGACGCCGGTCCAGACCCAGTTCGGCTTCCACGTGATCAAGGTTGAAGAAAAGCGCGACCAGCCGCCACCGCCGTTTGAGGAAGTGGAGCCGCAGGTTCGCCAGCTTGTCATGCGCGACAAATATCTTGAGATCCTTGAGAAAGCGAAGGCTGAGCAGACGGTGGAAATCGTCGACGAAGCCCTGAAGAAGGGTTATGAGGAAGCAAACCAGGTTCAGCCCTGATCCTTCTTCGTTTCTTTGAACCTTGAAGGCCCGCATGTTGCGGGCCTTGCTCGTTATCGGTAACAGGCTCCACCATGTCCTCCACGATCTCTCCCCTGGCTCCCAAATCCTATCCAGACATGCCGACCATCCGGGGTCTGCGCATGGCGACGGCTGCTGCGGGCATCAAGTACAAGAACCGCACCGACGTTTTGCTGATGACGTTTGACAAGCCTGCGAGCGTTGCGGGCGTGTTTACCCGCTCCAAATGCCCGTCTGCACCCGTCGATTTCTGCCGCAAGAACCTGCCGGCAGGCGTGGCGCGCGGTGTTGTGGTCAACTCCGGCAATGCAAACGCGTTTACCGGCGTCAAGGGCAGGGCTGCGACCGAGCTCACCGCCAAATCCGCTGCGGCTGCGATTGGCTGCTCCGAGGGCGAGATCTATCTGGCTTCCACCGGCGTCATCGGCGAGCCTCTGGATGCCACGAAGTTTGCCGGTGTTCTCGGCGATATGCATGACAAGGCGACAGGTGACTTCTGGCTGGAAGCTGCCAAGGCGATCATGACCACCGATACTTATCCCAAGGTCGCGACACGTTCAGCCAAGATCGGGGACGTAGACGTTACCATCAACGGGATCGCCAAGGGAGCGGGCATGATTGCGCCCGACATGGCGACCATGCTGTCCTTTGTCGTGACGGATGCCGATATCGAGGCGTCGGTCCTGCAATCTCTTCTGTCTGCCGGTGTCGAGCCCAGCTTCAATTCGGTCACCGTGGACAGCGATACATCGACCTCCGATACGCTCTTACTGTTTGCAACAGGTGCGGCGAGTGAAGACGGCCAGCAACGTGTTGTTTCAGCGGAAGATCCTCGACTTGACGGGTTCCGCGCGGCGCTCAACGACCTGCTGAAGGATCTGGCCCTGCAGGTGGTTCGCGATGGCGAAGGCGCGCGCAAGATGGTGGAAGTCACCGTCAAGGGCGCGGAAAATGATCTGGCAGCCAAGAAGATTGCCCTGTCGATTGCCAATTCGCCACTGGTGAAGACGGCGGTCGCCGGCGAGGATGCGAATTGGGGCCGCATCGTCATGGCGGTCGGAAAATCGGGCGAGATGGCTGACCGTGACCGTTTGGCGATCTGGTTCGGCGACATTCGCGTTGCCGTCAATGGTGAGCGCGACCCGGCTTATTCGGAGGAAGCCACGACAGCCGTGATGCAGAAGGAAGATGTTCGTGTGACGGTGGATATCGGACTGGGTTCCGGGACTGCCACCGTCTGGACATGCGACCTGACCAAGGAATATGTCGCGATCAATGGCGACTACAGGAGCTGACCGCGACCATGCTTGCAATCGTCGCGGATCAGAATCTACCCCTTGTGCGTCGTCTGGAAGCCGTCGGGTTCCGGGCCTGGCCGACATCCAGCGTCCAATATGACGGCAGCTGGCAGATCAGGCTGAGCGGGGGGCATCCTTCCAAGCGTCTGAACTGCGTGGTTGCGCTCGATCCGTCTGACAGCAAGGACATTTCCCTCAGGCTCGAAAAGGCGGGGCGAAAGTTCGAGGCTCATGGACGTCCGCTGCTTGTGCGTGAGACGCCGCTGTCGCCAAAGGCGCTGATCGAAGAGCTTAAAAACGATGGTTGGGAGCGGTTTGACGAGACAATGACCCTGACGGGTGATCTGTCGACGCTCACGCTTCCCGATATGCTCGACCATCTGCCGACCCATGACATCGGACGTTTCGTCGATGCGGATCTGGCTGTGCATGCGAGCGATCCGTCCCTGAAGCCGGCTCTGGCCGAGGTGATCAGCGCAATCAAGCCCCCGACCGGGCTGTTTCTGATCGAAGATCCGGACAGCGGCCCGGTGGCCTCCACGCTTTGTGTACAGGACAATGATCTGGCCGGGATCATGTCGCTTGCCGTGCGCTCCGGTCGTCGCCGGGAAGGTCTCGGGCTGGAGATTCTCACCTCGGCTTTGCGCTGGGCACGCGTCCGTGGGGCCAAGACTGCATGGCTGCAGGTTGCGGCGGATAACACCGCTGCCTTGCAGCTCTACGGCAAACTCGGTTTTCAGGTGGCTTATCGCTACCGCTATTGGCGTAAAGGGACCTGATGGGCGAGATAAGCAAACCGATCGTGCTTGTGGCGGCCTGTGCGCTGGTCGATACCGACGGCCGCATCCTTCTGGCTCAAAGGCCGGAAGGGAAGTCGCTTGCGGGTCTGTGGGAGTTTCCAGGTGGCAAGGTCGAGCCCGGCGAGACGCCGGAGGAAACGCTGATCCGTGAACTCGAGGAGGAACTGGGCATCAAGACCCAAGTGGCCTGTCTGGCCCCGCTTACCTTCGCAAGCCATACTTATGAAAGCTTTCATCTGCTGATGCCGCTTTATGTCTGTCGGCGTTTCGAAGGGGTTGCCCATGGCCGGGAAGGGCAGCAGGTGAAGTGGGTGAGGCCCAAGTCGCTGCGGGATTATCCAATGCCGCCGGCCGACGAGCCGCTCATACCCTTTCTGATCGACCTCCTCTAATCTGCAGATCTTTACGGACGTCGTTAACGCTAAGTTTATATCCATCAGGCAAGACTAAACGCTGTTCATGCGTTGAATGCGTGTGTGGAGCGTATCATGTCAAACGAGGATTTCTGGCGGACCGTGCGGTCAAGGGAACAGTCTCACGGCAAGACTGGTCGGACCGGCGTGTTCAATGTCGCCTTGCTCTTCGGAACCGCTGCCATTGCTCTGACGCTCGTCGTCACACCCATGCTTTCGGAACGGACAGAGCGGCGGTCGCTTGCGTTCCAGCCCGATCAATTCGACATGATCACCACCGGCTCCATACCGCGTGCTGAAGCGGGCCATCCTTATACCGGCAAGCGTTACACGATCCGCAGAAGCATACTTCAGGAGACCCCCGGGTCAGTCTGTATTGTTGAAGGCTACAATCACGAAAAGGGCTGCTGAGGCCTGCACATCAATCGGGCGTGGCACGGTCGCGCTCTTATCGGGGGACTGCATGCAGGTGTTCAAACGATTTCTGAAGGATGAGGGCGGGGCCACGGCCATTGAATACGGTTTGATTGCAGCTTTGATCAGTGTGGCCCTGATTTCAGGTCTCGGTGCATTTACCGGTTCCCTTGGAAACGTGTTTTCGACGATTGAAAACGCTATCGTGTCTGCTGGCTGAAAGGTTAACCCGGCTCTAGATCCCGGTCTTCGGCGCAGAATTCAGCGCGTCAGCGAGGCTCATTTTCGCCGAGCCTGGTTTCAGTGGTTTCTGCTGGCTTTCATGCGGTGCCCAGCCGGAAAGGAAGACGATCGAAAAGGTCGCTCTGATACGACCATCCGGATCTGAAAAGCGTTCTGCATAGAGTTCGGCCGCCCGCAGGAAGAACCGGCGACTGACCGGGCGTTTCCTCCGGCCGATCAGCGGATTGGTCATCCCCATCGCGCGCAAATCACGCATCAAGGCGAAAAGATCATCGTAGCGAACCGTGAAGCTCTCCTCGTCGATGACAGGCAGGGCAAAGCCGGCGCGCTGCATCAGAGCGCCCAGGTCACGGATGTCGGCAAAGGGGATGACCCGCGGGCTTGCGCCCCCGTAGATTTCGGTTTCTGCGGCCAGCAGAACCTCGCGCAATTCTGCGAGCGTGCCGGCGCTTGGGACGGCGGCAAAGAGCAGGCCGTCCGGCTTGAGGGCGCGGCGCATCTGGATCAGCATGCCAGGCGTGTCATTGGTCAGATGAAGTGACAGGGGGGACAGGATCAGATTGACGGAGGCGGGATCGAGCGGCACGGTCTCAAAGGATGCCGGGCGGATGTCGCCGCTTGTGCCTGCCGTCTCGGCGGAGGTTTCGATGCGGGTGAGGTGACCGACCTTGCCGGTCGACAGGGCAGCGTCACCGACGACACCGGACATTCCAAACAGTTCGACCGCTTTGTCGAAGTGACGTTCCACGAGGAGAAGCCGGTCCCGCATTTCTTCTGCGGCCAGCTTCAGCAGGAAATCGCTGCCACTTGCCGCCAGACGCAGCGCACGTTCGCGGTTGCGGGTGACGAGGGCGGTATCGAAGATCTCATTCATGCCATGCTTTCCGGGATGCACGCCCCTTGTTCAGGTCAAGCGGACAGGCTTACACTGTCCGGATGGACAGTCAGATAATGCAGAAAGTGGTGAACGTCAGCCGGCTTTTCCACCGGAACACGTTTTCGCGCCTGTCCGACCTGCTTTATCCGCCCTGCTGCGCGCATTGCCATATCCATACGGGGAGCCACAGGGCACTCTGCCCAAGCTGCTGGAGCGAGATCCGCTTCATCGAGCGGCCATTTTGCGATGTGCTGGGAACGCCTTTTGCCTATGACGAAGGCGAAGGTGCTGTATCGCCCGAGGCGATCGCCAATCCACCTGCCTTTGACCGCCTGCGGTCGGCAACGGTGCATGATGGCGTGGCGCGGCATCTCGTTCATGCCCTCAAATATCGGGACCGGACGGATCTGGCTCCGATGATGGCCAGCTGGATGGCCCGGGCGGCACGGGCCGAACTCCATGCTGCAGATGCCATCATCCCGGTGCCGCTGCATCGGTTGCGCATGTTCCGGCGGATGTTCAACCAGTCTGCCGAGCTTGGTCGGCATTTGGCCATGGCTACGGATCGGGCCTTTCTGCCCGAGGCGCTTATTCGCCGAAAGCGGACCGAGCAGCAGATCGGCCTGACGGCAAACGCGAGAGCTCTCAATGTCCGTAACGCCTTTCTTGTGCCGGAAGGGCGGGAGGATCTGGTCTTTGGACGGAGGCTCGTGCTTGTCGACGATGTCTATACGACCGGTGCAACGGTCAATGCCGCTGCCAAAGCGCTGCGACGGGCGGGAGCCGCCGACATCACGGTTTTAACCTTTGCAAGGGCTCTTGGTCAGCCTATATGAGACACAAAGGTTTCGGTAGTTTATCCAGCATTTTGCGGAGTTTCCCGATGGCATCGGTTACCATCTATACACGTCAGTTCTGTGGTTATTGTGCCAGGGCCAAGGCCCTGCTGGCCTCCAAAGGCGTGGAGTTTGTCGAGCATGACGCAACAGAACGGCCAGAGGCGCGTCAGGAAATGATCAAACGCTCAAATGGCGGCATGACCTTCCCGCAGATCTTCATCAATGACCGCCACATTGGCGGCTGCGATGACCTTCATGCGCTCGATCGGGCCGGCAAGCTCGATCCGCTGCTTGCCGAGTAAAGGCCGAATAAGGATTGAGACGAATGACGTTCAAGGCAGCTGCCATCCAGATGTGTTCCGGTATCGACCCGGAAAAGAACGTGGCCTCGATGCAGCGACTGGTGCGGGACGCGGTGGCGAAGGGTGCGATCTACGTTCAGACCCCGGAGATGACGGGCGCAATCCAGAAGGATCGGGCCGGGTTGATGGCAATCCTGCGTGACGAAGACACCGATCTCATCGTCAAGGCTGCTTCTGATCTCGCGCGGGAACTTGGCATCCATCTGCATGTCGGTTCCACCGCCATCCGGCTGCCTGACGGCAAGATTGCCAATCGTGCTTTCCTCTTCGATCCTAAGGGGCACAAGATTGCCTCCTATGACAAGATCCACATGTTTGACGTCGATCTCGACAATGGCGAGAGCTGGCGTGAAAGCGCGGTCTATCGTCCGGGCGAGCGGGCGCTGGTTGCCGATCTGCCTTTCGCCAAGGTCGGCTTCGGGATCTGCTACGATGTGCGCTTTCCGCATCTCTTCCGCACGGAGGCGATGGCTGGTGCCGAGATCCTGACGACGCCAGCCGCATTCACGCGGCAGACGGGCGAGGCCCATTGGGAAGTGCTGTTGCGGGCGCGCGCCATCGAAAACGGTGCCTTCGTGATTTCCGCAGCGCAGGCAGGTGTGCATGAGGATGGCCGCGAGACCTACGGCAATTCGATGATCGTCGACCCCTGGGGGCGCATCCTTGCCAGAGGTGGAGACACGGGCGAATCCGTGGTGATCGCGGATATCGATACCGCCGCCGTCGCAGCCGCACGCGGCAAGATCCCCAATCTGAAGAATGGTCGCGACTTCCGCCTCGACATTGCGCCGGAACTCGCCAAAGGAGGGGTGACGGTTTGATCCGCTATTCGCTCTCCTGCGACCAGGCCCATGAATTCGAGGGCTGGTTCTCGAAAAGTGACGATTTCGACCAGCAGAAGGCCAGTGGGTTCCTGACCTGCCCAAGCTGTGGATCAGCACAGGTGTTCAAGGCGCTGATGGCGCCGTCCGTTTCGACGGCACGGAAAAAGGAAATGCAACAGGCGCTGGCCGTGTCTGCGGCGCAGAAGCACGCGATGGAAAAGCTGAAGGACGCCGTGCGTGAGATCCGCGCCAATAGCGAGGATGTCGGCGCAAAGTTTCCCGAAGAGGCCCGCAAGATCCATTATGGCGAGGCTGAGGCCCGGGGCATTATCGGCGAAGCGTCACCCGTTGAAGTCCAGTCTCTGATCGAAGAAGGCATCGAAATTGCGCCTCTGCCGGTGCTTCCGGATGACCCGAATTGACGGGGTTAAAGTCACCGCCGCTCAACCCTTGAAGCCGCCTTCTTCGAGATAGGTTATTTCCTCGGGCGTGGTGACACGTCCGAGCGCCTTGTTCCGGTGGGGAAAACGTCCGAAGCGTTCGATGATGTCGAGATGCAGTTGCGCGTAATCGAGCGTGACCTGATCGCCTGTCCGGGCAAAATGCTCTTGAAAGAGGGCGAGGCAACGTTTCTGGTCTTCAAGTTGTTCGGAATGCTCCAGCGGGAGATAGAAGAAGATCGCGAGGGCAGGTTCCACCTGGAGATGGAACCCACGTTCCATGGCCTGATCGGCGATATGCCGCGCTAGTCCATCGGTCGCGAATGCATGGCCACTGCCGCGAAAGAGGTTGCGCGGAAACTGGTCGAGCAGCAGCATCAGGGCCAGAGCGCCTTCCGCAGTGTCACACCAGTCCTGCAATTCGTTGCGGGAAGCTGCAAAATGCAGGTCGAGGAACTTGTCCCGGATGGCTTCATCGAACGCTTCGTCCTTCGCGAACCACTTTTCGGGTCCCGCAGACTGCCAGAACCCGACAACGTCGCTTGGAGTGATCACGCTGCCGGTCATGACGTCTGCTGCTTTGCCGAAAGGACCATGTAGTTCACGTCGATATCGGATGAGAGGTTCCACTGGTTCTGCAACGGATTGAAGAAGACGCCCTTCATTTCAACGGTCTGCATGCCAGCTGCGGCAAGCGGGCCTTCAATTTCTTCCGGACGCACCAGCTTTTCATATTGATGCGTGCCGCGTGGGAGCCAGCGGAGCA
This sequence comes from Peteryoungia desertarenae, assembly GCF_005860795.2. Lineage (GTDB taxonomy): Bacteria > Pseudomonadota > Alphaproteobacteria > Rhizobiales > Rhizobiaceae > Allorhizobium > Allorhizobium desertarenae. The sequence goes on along the minus strand of NZ_CP058350.1, from coordinate 572,592 downwards.
CATATTCGGCACCCACGATAGCCAGAGCTGCGGCCTTGAAGGTGCGGTTGATGGTCGAGACCAGCATCAGGCCGCCTGGGCGCACCATGGAGGCACAGGTCGACAGGAAAAAGTCCACGTCGGCGACGTGTTCCACCACTTCCATGTTCAGCACCACGTCAAAGGTCTCGCCGGCGGCGGCAAGTTCTTCGGCTGTCACTGCCCGATAGTCAACCTTGATACCGGTCTGCCCGGCATGGGTCATTGCGATCTTGATGTTCTTTTCGGAGGCATCGGCTCCCAGGACATCGGCACCCATGCGGGCCACGGGCTCGGAGAGAAGACCACCACCACAGCCGATATCGAGAATACGCAGGCCTTCCAGTGGTCGGTGCGAAAGCGGATCACGACCGTAGTGGGCGCAGACATGGTCACGAATATAGGAGAGGCGAACGGGATTGATCTTGTGCAGCGGCTTGAACTTGCCGGTCGGATCCCACCATTCGGCAGCCATTGCGGAAAAGCGATCGACTTCAGCCTGATCGATGGTCGTGCGTGCTTCAGCGCTCATCGGGTGAACTCCATTGGGAACATAATGCTGAAGTCGGACGATCGACCAATAAAGTCAAGGGTAAGCGAGGTCGCAGTCTCATCGATCCTAGACCGATCTTCCTTCCGGGCTGGAACTCACCGGCGGATCGCATGTTTTAGAAAGATGTTTCAAGCCTCGCATTACTTGAAGGATCAGACATCATGCGTAGCCTCATTCTTACTGCCCTGACCCTCTCCCTGGGCGCAACTCTGCCATCGGTGGCCGATGCGGCACCCGGATTTGCGACGGGGAATGTCAATATGCGATCTGGCCCGAGCACCCAGTATCCGCGCATCACCACGCTTCCGGAAGGTGTGCGGGTCGACATCCGCGGCTGCATGACATCGCGAAACTGGTGCGATGTTGTTTGGCGCGGTTATCGCGGATGGGTCAGCGCATCCTATTTGCAGAGCACCTATTCCCAGCGCCGCGTACCTGTCGGCCCGAGATACTACCGACCACTTGGCATTCCCTCGATTACCTTCTCGATAGACCGGTACTGGCGGGATCATTACCGCGACCGGGACTTCTATCGTGACCGCGACCGCTGGCGGGACCGCGACGGCTGGCGTGATCGTGACAGACGTTCTGATCGGGATCGGGATTGGGACCGTGATCGGCGGGAAGGACGCCGCGATGGTGGCCGACCTGATCGTGACGTCTTTTCCCTGTTTTGCCGTCAGGATCCCGATTGCCGAGCCCGGCTTGACGGCTCGTGAGACCATTACAATCTCGCGTCCGAGATACTTGATGTCCAAGAGTTTGAACGAAGTCTTGAAGGCGTAACGACACAGCAGAAAGTGGCGTTGCGTCTTCAGTGCTAATTCGATAAAAGCCCCGCAACCTGACGCCTCCAGCGCGGGTCGGTGTTTTTTCCGTCGGTATCTCCGGCGTTTCTCAAGGGCATACGGTTTAAGTCTATGGCTCGCATCGTCATGAAGTTCGGCGGAACCTCCGTCGCCAATCTGGAACGCATTTATAACGTCGCGCGCCATGTGAAACGTGAAGTCGATGCCGGTCATGAAGTGGCTGTCGTGGTGTCGGCCATGTCGGGCAAGACGAATGAGCTGGTCGACTGGGTGCAGAACATGCCGAAGGTGGCTGGAGCGGACTCTCCCTTTTATGATGCACGCGAATATGACGCCGTTGTCGCTTCGGGCGAACAGGTGACATCCGGCTTGCTGGCGATTGCCCTGCAGTCGATGGGTGTCAATGCTCGCTCCTGGCAGGGGTGGCAAATCCCGATCAAGACAGACAATGCGCATGGCGCAGCCCGTATCCAGGAAATTGATGGTGCCGAGATCATCCGCCGGATGGGCGAGGGGCAGGTGGCCGTCGTTGCCGGGTTCCAGGGTATCGGTCCTGACAACCGGATCGCGACGCTGGGTCGCGGCGGCTCAGATACATCTGCCGTTGCGATTGCCGCCGGCGTGAAGGCCGACCGCTGCGACATCTACACGGATGTCGACGGTGTCTACACGACCGATCCGCGCATCGAGCCCAAGGCGCGCCGCCTGAAGAAGATCGCGTTCGAAGAAATGCTCGAAATGGCCTCGCTCGGTGCCAAGGTGCTGCAGGTTCGCTCCGTCGAACTCGCCATGGTCCACAAGGTCCGCACCTTCGTGCGCTCCAGCTTTGAAGATCCCGATGCGCCGGGCATGGGCGATCTCCTGAACCCACCCGGCACTTTGATTTGCGATGAGGAAGAGATCGTGGAACAGGAAGTAGTCACCGGTATTGCCTATGCCAAGGATGAAGCGCAGATCTCGCTGCGTCGCCTTGCCGATCGTCCGGGCGTGTCAGCCGCGATCTTCGGACCGCTGGCTGAAGCGCATATCAATGTCGACATGATCGTCCAGAACATCTCCGAAGACGGCTCGAAGACCGACATGACCTTCACGGTTCCCTCGGGCGACGTGGACAAGGCGCTTTCCGTTCTGGGTTCCAACAAGGAAAAGATCGGCTTTGACGTCGTCCAGAGCGAAAAGGGTCTGGTCAAGGTTTCCGTCATCGGTATCGGTATGCGCAGCCATGCCGGCGTTGCCGCGACTGCCTTCAAGGCGCTGGCCGAGAAGGGCATCAACATCAAGGCGATCACCACGTCAGAAATCAAGATCTCCATCCTGATCGACGGACCCTATGCCGAGCTTGCGGTTCGCACTTTGCATTCCTGCTACGGTCTGGATAAGAATTGATTCCATAAAGCGGATCACGGATCGCCGGTTGCAATCGGAGTGGCGAGGCCGCTGACCAATCGGAAGTGGGAGCCACAACGTGATGAGAGACCAATCGGCGGGTCCGCGCGTCCTCCTCAAGCGGTTGCGCGAACTGATGGCGGAGCCGCTGGAGCCGCAGGAGCGGCTTGACCAGATCGTTCGCCAGATCGCGAGCAACATGGTTGCCGAGGTCTGCTCGGTCTATGTGCTCCGCTCCGATGGTGTTCTCGAGCTTTATGCGACGGAAGGTCTGAACAAGGACTCCGTTCACCTTGCCCAGTTGAAGATGGGACAAGGTCTCGTCGGTACGATTGCCGCATCGGCCCAGCCCCTCAACCTTTCCGATGCCCAGGCGCATCCCGCCTTCCGCTATCTGCCGGAAACGGGCGAAGAGATCTATCATTCCTTCCTCGGCGTGCCGATCCTTCGAACCGGTCGCAGCCTTGGCGTTCTTGTCGTGCAGAACAAGGCGGCCCGCAATTACCGCGAGGACGAGCTTGAAGCGCTCGAGACGACGGCCATGGTTCTGGCCGAGATGATCGCGACAGGCGAGCTCAAGAAGATCACGCGTCCAGGTCTCGAACTCGACCTGACCCGCGCCGTGACAATCGAAGGCGACAGCTACAGCGAAGGCATCGGTCTTGGCTATGTCGTGCTGCATGAGCCGCGCATCGTCGTCACCAATCTCCTGAACGAGGATACGGAAACGGAAATCCGCCGCCTGGCGGATGCGCTCGGATCGCTCCGCATTTCGATCGACGACATGCTGTCGCGTCGCGAAATTTCCATGGAGGGCGAGCATAGAGACGTGCTCGAAACCTACCGCATGTTCGCCCATGACCAGGGCTGGGTGCGCCGCATGGAAGAGGCCATCAACAATGGCCTGACAGCAGAGGCTGCCGTCGAGAAGGTTCAGAGCGACACCAAGGCGCGCATGATGCGCCTGACCGATCCCTATCTCAGGGAGCGGATGCATGATTTCGACGACCTCGCCAATCGACTTCTGCGACAGCTGACCGGATTTTCGCCGCACAGTGCCACCGAAGGGTTTCCAGGCGATGCTATCATCTTTGCCCGTGCCATGGGGGCGGCGGAGCTGCTGGATTATCCGCGCGAGAATGTGCGCGGCCTCGTTCTCGAAGAGGGGGCGGTCACCAGCCATGTGGTCATTGTCGCGCGGGCCATGGGGATTGCCGTGGTCGGGCAGGCAACAGGAGCCGTAGCGCTGGCCGAGAATGGCGATCCGGTCATTATCGATGGTGATGACGGGGCGGTTCACATCCGCCCGGTGGCAGACCTTCAGAAGGCGTATGAAGAAAAGGTAAGGCTGAGGGCGCGCAGACAGGAACAGTTCCGTGCCCTTCGGGATGTCGAGCCGATCACCAAGGATGGTCATCGCATCCGGCTGCAGATGAATGCTGGTCTGCTGGTTGACCTGCCTCAACTGGCCGATTCCGGCGCCGATGGGATCGGTCTGTTCCGCACGGAACTGCAGTTCATGATTGCCTCGACTATGCCCAAGAGCGAGGAGCAGGAGGCGTTTTACCGCAATGTGCTGCGCCAGGCGGCGGGTATGCCGGTGACCTTCCGCACGCTTGATATCGGCGGCGACAAGGTTGTCTCCTATTTCCGGGCGCAGGAGGAAGAAAACCCGGCTTTGGGTTGGCGGGCGATCCGTCTTTCGCTTGACCGGCCGGGGCTGTTGCGGACGCAGCTGCGCGCGCTGCTGAAGGCTTCTGCCGGAGCAGAGCTCAGGATGATGTTGCCCATGGTGACCGAGGTCCAGGAAATCCGGGCTGTCCGCGAGCTGATGCAAAAGGAAGTGCAGCATCTTTCCAAGTTTGGCCATCACCTGCCGAAGAAGCTGCAATTCGGTGCCATGCTCGAAGTCCCGGCCCTGATGTGGCAGCTGGATGAGCTGATGGACGAGGTCGATTTCGTGTCCGTTGGTTCGAATGACTTGTTCCAGTTTTCCATGGCAGTCGATCGGGGCAATGCGCGCGTGTCCGACCGCTTCGATATTCTCGGTCGTCCCTTCCTCAGGATTTTGCGCGATATCGTGCGTGCCGGTGATCGGCACAAGACACCGGTGACGCTGTGCGGTGAAATGGCAAGCAAGCCACTTTCTGCCATGGCTCTGATCGGTGTCGGGTTCCGCTCGATTTCGATGTCGCCGACCTCGATCGGGCCGGTCAAGGCCATGTTGCTGGGGCTTGAGGCGGAGAAGCTTTCGGTCGAGCTGAACGCAGCCCTTGACGACCACCACTCGCTCGTGCCAGTGCGCGAACTGCTGGTCCGCTTTGCGGCAGACAATAATATTCCTCTGTAATCCCGCAGCATAGGTGGAGTGAAGGTTGGCGAAGCTTCCTGTCGACAAGATGCGCGAGCTTGAACGCCGTTTCGGCGAGATCGAGGCGCGAATGTCGGCTGGCCCGGCGGCGGATGTCTATGTCAAGCTGGCATCCGAATATTCAGAGCTGGAACCTGTCGTCAAGAAGATCCGGGAATATCAGTCGGCGACTTCTGAAATTGCCGATTTACGGGCGATGCTCAGTGACAGGGGAACCGATCGCGAGATGCGGGACCTTGCCGAGATGGAACTGCCGGAAGTCGAGGCCCGCCTGGACGTACTTGAAGGCGAAATCCAGATTCTGCTGCTGCCGAAAGATGCTGCGGACGAAAAGAGCGCAATCCTGGAAATACGCGCTGGAACTGGTGGATCGGAGGCGGCGCTGTTCGCGGGTGATCTGTTCCGAATGTATGAGCGCTTCGCCAGCACCAAGGGCTGGAAGGTGGAAATTCTTTCTGCCAGCGAAGGCGAGGCTGGTGGGTTCAAGGAAATCATCGCGACGATTTCCGGGCGTGGCGTTTTCTCTAAGCTCAAGTTCGAATCCGGCGTTCATCGCGTCCAGCGGGTCCCGGAAACGGAAGCAAGCGGTCGCATTCATACGTCGGCGGCGACGGTCGCAGTCTTGCCAGAGGCCGAGGACATCGACATCGAGATTCGTCCGGAAGATATCCGTATCGATACCATGCGTTCATCCGGTGCCGGTGGTCAGCACGTCAATACGACCGACTCTGCGGTGCGCATCACGCACCTGCCTACGGGCCTGATTGTCACCTCCTCGGAAAAGTCACAGCATCAGAACCGGGCCAAGGCCATGCAGGTTTTGCGGTCCCGGCTCTACGATATCGAAAGGCAGAGGGCCGAGAGCGAGAGGTCGGCAGATCGCAAGAGCCAGGTCGGATCCGGGGATCGCTCCGAACGTATCCGGACCTATAATTTTCCGCAGGGGCGGATTACCGATCACCGGATCAACCTGACGCTTTACAAGCTCGACCGAGTGATCGAGGGCGATCTTGATGAGCTTGTAGATGCGCTGATTTCCGATTTTCAGGCCGGTCAACTGGCCCAGCTTGGCGAACAGGCGTGACAGCGCGCAGCGTCACCCTTGGTCAGATCCTGGCTGAGGCGCGTCGACGCTTCGAAGAAGCCGGACTGGCGAATGCGGCCGCCGATGCACGCCATCTCCTCATCAATTTGCTGGGCCTTAGTTCTATCGATCTGATCAGCAATGACCGGCGGGTCTTAAGCGCGGGCGAGCTGGAGCTTGTCGAAGACGGCATTGCGCGCCGGCTGAGGCGGGAGCCGGTGTTTCGGATTATTGGTCGAAGGGATTTCTACGGTCTGGAACTTCGCCTTTCCTCAGGCACGCTGGAGCCAAGGCCGGACACCGAAGTTTTGGTCGACGTAGTTTTGCCGCATCTCATCAATATTGCTTCCACGAAGGGGACGGCAAGGATTATCGACCTGGGGATTGGAACCGGCGCCATCGCATTGGCGTTGCTTTCACAGGTTGACAATTGCAGTGCCCTTGGGGTCGATCTTTCTGATGATGCCCTTGAGACAGCGAAAAGGAACGCTGAAATGCTTGGCCTTGGGTCAAGGTTTCGGACGCTCAACAGTCGCTGGTTCGAAACGGTCGAGGGTCGTTTCGACCTGATAGTCTCCAATCCCCCCTACATCCGCAGTGATGTGGTCGAGAGCTTGGAGCCAGAGGTTCTCCTGTTTGATCCGATTCTGGCGCTGGATGGTGGGGATGACGGTCTGACCGCATATTGTTCGATAGCCGCAGATGCCCGGCAATACCTGGAGGAAGGCGGTTTGATTGCAGTGGAAATCGGGTTCGATCAAAAGCAAGAGGTAACGAATATATTTCGACAAAACGGTTTTAAACTATTGGAATCGCGACAAGACTTTGCTGGAAATGACCGCGTTCTGCTCTTTGCAGAGGGCATCCGTTGAGGGCTTTGCTGCGAGTGCTAAGGATATTTCCAGGTTTTGAAGAAAAAAGCTTGGTTTTCCAAAGGAAGCGAGATAGTTTGCGGGCACGCAACGGACGGTGGGGAAAGAACGAAGATTCGTTCGGGTCTGGGCCGGCTTCGATTATGGCTCCGAAGAGAGCAGCACGAAGCGACAAAACACCGGGGCGTGCACCAGTTAACTTGACTTTCACCAGCGGCAAGCAAAGCGGTAGCGCAATCTGCCGACGGCGCGCGCGGACTTGGTCCGGTTTAACCAAAGCCACAAGCGTAGCCTTTTCATCAGCAAACAAGACATTCAGGTGATCTATCTATGAGGCCAGGACAGCAGAACAAGCGTGGTCGGGGGCGCAATAACAACAACAGCGGTAATGGTGGCGGTAACTTCAACCGCAAGGGCGCCAATCCTCTGACACGAACCTATGACAGTTCCGGTCCTGATGTGAAGATCCGGGGTACGGCTCAACACATCGCTGAAAAATATGCAACGCTTGCTCGCGATGCGCAGAGTGCTGGCGATCGGGTCATGGCAGAGAATTACCTGCAGCATGCCGAGCATTACAACCGTATCATTGCTTCGGCTCAGGCGCAGATGCAGGAGCGCTTCCAGCGCGACGATCGAAATGAATTCAACGATCGCGATAACGATGACATTGACGCGACCGATGAGCAGCCTGTGTCCCATTCGCAGCCGGCACCCCAGCCAGAAATTGCCGGGTCGGGGCCGCAGCCGGTTATCGAGGAAATGCCAGCTGAAGCCGCAGCTGCTGCTGCTGAAAGCGCCGCCGATGGCGCTGCTGCATCCGGAGAACGTGCGCCGCGTCGCCGCAGCGCGGGTAACCGTCCTCGTCGCCAGCCGCGTCGGACAGCAGCCAGTGGCGAAGCCGGTGAAGCCGACGAACAGGAAGACAAAGAGCGCCAACCTAAGCCGGAACTGGTGGCCGTCGCGTCCGAGTGACGGTGGTGGCACGACTTTGATGCAACTCGTCGCAGTCGTGACGATTGTCAAAAACTCCGGGCCAGTCCCGGAGTTTTTCGTTTAAGTGCCTCTTTAAAGGGGAAAAATCGCCCCCCATATCTCCGTTAACGGGACGGCTTTCTGTCGTTCTTGGGCTTGCCTGAAGGGAGCCCTTCCTCAACAACCGGACCATGCCGATGCGGGTGGTTCCGGACTATGGAGATGGACCATGAATATTGAAAAATACTCCGAGCGGGTTCGTGGCTTTCTGCAATCAGCGCAAACCCACGCCTTGTCTGAAGGTCATCAGCAATTCACGGCTGAACATGTGTTGAAGGTGCTGCTCGATGACGAGCAGGGCATGGCTTCTTCGCTGATCAGTCGCGCCGGTGGCGATCCCAAGGAAGTCCGCCTTGCCAATGATGCCGCCCTGGCGAAACTGCCAAAAGTGTCTGGTGGCAATGGTCAGGTCTATCTTGCCCAGCCGCTTGCCAAGGTTTTTTCGACGGCAGAGGACGCGGCAAAGAAAGCCGGTGATAGCTTCGTCACGGTGGAGCGCCTTCTCTTGGCACTGGCCATCGAGACCTCTGCCTCCACATCCGCCTCGCTAAAGAAGGGTGGTGTAACCGCGAATGCGCTCAATCAGGTGATCAATGAGGTTCGCAAGGGCCGTACCGCAGACAGTGCAAATGCGGAGGCGGGTTTTGACGCCCTCAAGAAATATGCCCGTGACCTGACGGCCGAAGCACGGGAAGGCAAGCTTGATCCCGTTATCGGTCGTGACGACGAGATTCGCCGCACGATCCAGGTTCTGTCGCGTCGGACCAAGAATAATCCGGTTTTGATCGGCGAGCCCGGCGTTGGCAAGACCGCAATCGCCGAAGGACTGGCGCTGCGTATCGTCAATGGTGACGTGCCCGAGAGCCTGAAGGACAAGAAGCTGATGGCGCTCGACATGGGCGCGCTGATTGCCGGTGCAAAATATCGCGGCGAATTCGAAGAGCGGCTGAAGGCCGTGCTGAACGAGGTGCAGGCCGACAACGGCGAGATCATCCTCTTCATTGACGAGATGCATACGCTGGTGGGTGCAGGCAAGGCCGATGGCGCGATGGATGCCTCCAACCTTCTAAAGCCTGCTCTGGCGCGTGGCGAACTGCATTGTGTCGGCGCCACGACGCTCGATGAATATCGCAAGCATGTGGAAAAGGATGCGGCGCTTGCCCGTCGTTTCCAGCCGGTGATGGTGGATGAACCAACCGTCGAGGACACCATCTCGATCCTGCGTGGTCTCAAGGAGAAATACGAGCAGCATCACAAGGTCCGGATCTCGGATTCGGCTCTGGTTTCCGCTGCGACACTCTCCAATCGTTATATCACAGACCGTTTCCTGCCCGATAAGGCCATCGACCTGATGGACGAGGCTGCGTCGCGGCTGAGGATGCAGGTCGATTCGAAGCCCGAAGAACTCGATGAGCTTGACCGTCGCATCATCCAGCTGAAGATCGAGCGGGAGGCCCTGAAGAAGGAGACCGATACGGCTTCTGTTGATCGGCTGAAGCGGCTTGAAACCGAATTGACCTCGCTTGAAGAGCAGGCGGATGCGTTGACGGCCCGCTGGCAGTCTGAGAAACAGAAGCTCGGACTTGCGGCCGACCTGAAAAAGCAGCTCGACGAAGCACGCAACGAACTCGCCATTGCCCAGCGCAAGGGTGAATTTCAGCGTGCTGGCGAGTTGGCCTATGGCGTGATCCCCGATCTGGAGAAGCAGCTGGTCACGGCGGAAGCACAGGATGGTTCTGCTGCCGGGAATATGGTGCAGGAAGTGGTGACACCGGACGGGATTGCGCATGTGGTATCTCGCTGGACCGGTATTCCCGTCGACAAGATGCTGGAAGGCGAGCGCGACAAGCTGCTGAGGATGGAAGACGAACTGGCCAAATCCGTCGTCGGACAGGGCGATGCCGTTCAGGCGGTTTCCCGTGCGGTTCGCCGGGCGCGTGCCGGGCTGCAGGATCCCAATCGCCCGATCGGCTCCTTCATTTTCCTCGGTCCGACCGGCGTCGGCAAGACGGAACTGACCAAGTCGCTGGCCCGATTCCTCTTCGATGACGATACCGCCATGGTCCGGATCGACATGTCGGAATACATGGAAAAGCACTCGGTGGCGCGTTTGATCGGGGCACCTCCCGGTTATGTCGGATATGACGAAGGCGGTGCCTTGACTGAGGCTGTCCGGCGCAAGCCTTACCAGGTGGTCCTGTTCGACGAAATCGAAAAGGCCCATCCGGATGTATTCAATGTGCTTCTGCAGGTGCTTGATGATGGTCGTTTGACCGATGGTCAGGGTCGTACCATCGATTTCAAGAACACGATCATCATCATGACGTCCAACCTGGGGGCTGAATACCTCACCGGGCTTGGCGAAGATGAGGATGTTGACAGCGTGCGCGAGCAGGTGATGGGTGTGGTGAAGTCCTCCTTCCGTCCGGAGTTCCTCAACCGCGTGGACGAGATTATCCTCTTCCACAGGTTGAAGCGCGCCGAGATGGGCTCGATTGTCGATATCCAGATGGAGCGTCTGGTCTCGCTGTTGGCAGAACGCAAGATCGTCATCGATCTTGGTCCGGATGCGAGGGCATGGCTGGCGGACAAGGGCTATGATCCAGTTTATGGCGCGCGGCCGTTGAAGCGGGTGATCCAGAAATATGTACAGGACCCGCTGGCCGAACAGATCCTGTCCGGCGACATCACGGACGGCTCGACTGTCGCGGTGACGGCAGGATCCGATCGATTGCTGTTGTCTGCCTCCCGATCGGTCAGCGAAGCAGCCTGACACCTGGGACCATTGTAGTTAAAAAGGCCATGGCGAGCGTTCGCCATGGCCTTTTTGCCATTGAGCGGTGATGATGGTGTTGCGGGTGTCGGTGCAGCTTGCGACAAGCAGCCAAGATCAGCGGCTCGCCACTTCGGCGGGTCTGCCACCAGCCGCCAGCAGCGCATCAATCCGGTTCCGCTCCTCCTGGAACCGGGCGAGTGCCTCCCCATCCAGCGCCTTGCCACCTGGGAGACGCACTTTCATGGCATCAACCTTTGTCCCGTTGACGATGAGCTCATAGTGGAGGTGATAGCCAGTCGAGGTGCCGGTCGAGCCGACATAGCCGATCACCTGTCCCTGCTTGACCTTTGCACCCGGCGTCACGCCCTTGGCGATCCCGCTTTGGTGATTGTAGGAGGTCACATAGCCATTGGCGTGACGGATCAAGGTCTGATTGCCGTAACCCGAAACCCAGCCAGCCTTTTCAACCACGCCATCGCCGGTCGAAATGATGGGAGTGCCGCGGGGTGCCGCCCAGTCAACCCCGGTATGCATGCGTGAATAGCCAAGGATCGGATGCCGGCGCATGCCAAAGCCGGAGGTCAGGCGCCCATTTGGCACCGGATTGCGCAGAAGAAACTGCCGAACGCTCTTGCCCGTTTCATCATAATAATCGATCGAGCCGTCTTCCGGGTTCTGAAAACGATAGAAGGTCGTGACATTGTCGCCGAAGCGGGCGCGGACATAGAGAAGCTCCGATTCTTCCGTGGCGCGTCCCTTTTCATCCTGAACCGAAAAGAAGGCTTCCAACGCATCCGTTGGCCTCAGTTGGGCCTGGAAATCCACATTGGAAGCGAGCAGTCGAATGATCTGTCGCGTCATATCAACCGTCATGCCGTAGGAAAGCGCCGCACGGAACAGACCGTCATAGGCGCGTGGCAGATCGCGGCTTGCAAGGACTGTCGGGCCGTCGTCGTCGAAGATGGTCGAAATGGCCTCCAGATAGGGAGGTTCGACACCTTCCACGAGGCGACCGGCATCATTGACCGCAAAAGTCACCCGATGGCGGCTATTGCGATAAAGCGAGATCCGCACGAGGCGAACTTCCTCGCCGCGTTGTATGACACCGATGCGGATCAGATCGCCGGCTTCAAGGCGGTCCGACCCGACATGGGGATGAAGAGCGTCGGCGATCGCATTCGCCCGATCTTCCGGATAGCCGGACGCCATGACAACCTGGGCTATCCCCTGGGCGCGACGCACAGGCAGGAGATCGTCGGCATATTCGGGCGTCATCGGCGTGATCAATTCGGGCTCGGCAACGCTCATATTCTGCTCGACGACGCGCGCCGTCAGACCCTGAACAAAATCGAGACCGGTGTCGGCCGTTTCAAACCGCTGGGGGTCGACATAGGAGAGCGCGACCATCTGCGTGTCGCCATCGGACAGGACAGCCCCATTGGTCCGTACCGTTTGCTCCACCTCATCCAAGGTCATTTCCCCAACGAGCGGAAGCGTGGGCGATGTGGGAAAGGGGGTCGACTTCAACACGACCTCCGACTCGACGTCCGAGCCATACAGAACCCCGGTGCGGTTCTGCAGCTGAAGGCCGCCCTCGTCCGAGGCAAAGATCGTCAGGGGGTCAAAATCGGGGTAACTTTCCTGAACCTGATAATTGGCCGCGAGCGTCATCTTGACATGGGCAAAGG